>NZ_AUPJ01000110.1:0-7680 GCF_000427315.1 Arthrobacter sp. TB 26 | reverse complement strand
ATCCACGGCCCGCAATGCGAAGGAAAACACCATGAAAGCAGCACGATTCCATGCCCGCGAAGTCCTCCGGATCGAAGACATTCCGGAGCCGGAGCTGCGCCCCGGAGCAGTGAAGATCGCCGTCGCCTGGTGCGGGATCTGCGGGACCGACCTCCACGAATTCCTGGAAGGGCCAATCTTCACCCCGCCGCCCGGCCACCCCCATCCGATTTCCCACGAGGAAGCCCCGGTTACCCTGGGGCACGAATTTTCCGGCACCGTCGAGGAACTCGGGGAGGGTGTGACCGGACTCGCCGTCGGAGACAGCGTGGTGGTGGAGCCGTATATCGTCTGCAACGAATGCGGCCCGTGCCTCAGCGGCCACTACAACCTGTGCACCAAGCTCGGCTTCATCGGCCTGGCGGGCGGCGGCGGGGGCCTGAGTGAGAAGGTCGTCGTCGACACGCGGTGGGTCCACCCCGTCGGGGACATCCCGCTGGACGAAGCCGCACTCATCGAACCGCTCGCCGTGGCGTACCACGCCGTCGGCCGGAGCGACGTCAAGGCCGGGGACGTCGCCGTCGTCGGCGGTGCGGGCCCCATTGGTCTGCTGACCGCGGCGGTCCTGAAGGGCCTTGGCGTCACCACAATCATCACCGAGCTGTCGACTGCCCGGAAGGAGAAAGCGGTTTCCTCGGGGGTCGCGGATCATGTGTTGGACCCAAGCTCCGACGACGTCAAGGCCCGGGTGCTGGAACTGACCGAAGGCCTGGGGGCAGATGCAGCGTTTGAATGTGCGGGAGTGAACGCCGTGCTGGACACCATGCTCGACGTCGTGAAGCCCGCGGGCGTTGTGGTCAACGTGTCGATCTGGGGACGTCCTGCCACCGTGGACATGCAAAAGGTCGTCCTGAAGGAAATCGACCTCCGCGGCACCATTGCCTATTGCGGCGATCACCCGGCCGCGATCAAACTCGTCCAGGAGGGAAAGGTCGACCTGAAACCCTTCATCACGGGACGAATCGCCCTCGATGATCTCGTGGACAAAGGCTTCGACACCCTGATCCACCACAACGACACCGCCGTGAAGATCATCGTCCACCCCTAGTGATCCGGGTCTCATCAGGAATAGTTGCAGACGCCCCGCAGTTGCCGCCAGTGAACCCAATCCCTGGTGAAAGGAACTGCGCATGCTGTTTTCCCCGATGACTCTCGGCGAGCTGGAACTGCCCAACCGACTCGTGATGGCGCCGTTGACCCGCGTCCGCTCCGGCACGGAAGGCATCCCCGGACCCCTCGTCGTCGAGCACTACCGGCAGCGGGCATCCCTCGGCCTGATCGTCAGCGAGGGTACGTACCCCAGCCGGGCCGGCCGGGGGTTCCCGGGCCAGCCCGGCCTGGTGACCGAAGCTCAGCTTGAGGGCTGGGCCAAGGTCACCTCCGCCGTGCACGCCGAGGGCGGCCGCATCTTCGCCCAGGTCATGCACGCCGGACGGGTTACCCATGCAGACACCACCGGCGGTCACCAGGTGGTTGCGCCCAGCGCCATCGCGATCGACGGCGAGACCCGCACCTACGCGGGCAAGCAGGCATTCCCCGTTCCGCATGCCCTGACCACCGACGAACTGCCGGGTATCGTGCAGGAGTTCGTCACCGCGTCCCGCAACGCGATCGGTGCAGGGTTCGACGGAGTTGAGCTGCACTCAGCCAACGGCTACCTGCTGCACGAATTCCTCGCCCCGTCCGCCAACCAGCGCGACGACATCTACGGCGGCTCGCCGGAGAACCGTGCGCGCTTCGTTATCGAAGTGACCCGGGCCGTGGTCGATGCCGTTGGCGCAGACCGCGTCGGCATCCGTATCTCGCCCGAACACAACGTCCAGGGAGCCCTGGAGCTTGACGCGGCAGACGTCCGTGAAACCTACGGCATCCTCGTGGATGCCCTGGCGCCCCTCAAGCTCGCCTACCTGAGCGTCCTGCACAAGGAGCCGACGAGCGAACTGGTCCAGGATCTGCGCACCCGTTTCGGCGGAAACTTCCTGCTGAACACGGGCTTCGGCGTCATCACCACCCGCGAGGAAGCCACCGCGATTGTTGCGGACGGCCACGCCGACGCCGTGGTCGTCGGACGCCCCGCGATCGCCAACCCGGACCTGGTCCGCCGCTGGCGCGAGGGGCTCCCGGTCAACGAGCCCGACCAGTCCACCTTCTACACCGAAGGCGCGAAGGGCTACACGGACTACCCGGCGTACCAGAACTAAGCCAGCAGCACCGAAGGTCGCCACTGGACATGTCCAGCGGTGGTCACGCTCGCCACTGGACATGTCCAGTCACGGCCGCGAACAGTGGGCAGAATGCCATTCTGCCCACTGTTCGCGTTTAACAATGAGCATGTCCCGCGGGCGGAAGGACGAAGAATGAGCATGTCCCGTGGTGTGGGGAAGAAGCTGGGCATGTCCCGTGGGCTCGAGCACGAAGAATGAGCATGTCCCGTGTTAGCTGGTCGCGACCGACCGCTGGCACAGGCCGATGAACCCGCCCAGCTGCTCCAGGCCTTCGGGGTGGGTGGGGAGGTAGTTGGTCAGCTCCGGTGCGCGGATCACGACGGCGCGCCACTGGCCGCGGGACACCGCCACGTTGATCCGGTTGCGTGAGAGCAGGAATTCCATGCCGCGCGGTGCTTCCGCCACCGCCGAACACGCCATGGACACGATCACGACGGCGGCCTCCTGGCCCTGGAACTTGTCGACGGTTCCCACACGGACCCCGGCCAGGGACGCGGCATCCAAGGCCTCGCGGATCACGTTGACCTGGGCGTTGTAGGCAGCCACCACCAGGATGTCCGCGAAGTCCAGGGGCCGGGTGCCGTCCTCCGTATGCCAGCTGAGGCCGAGATGACGCCGCACCTGCCGGACGGCTTCGGCGGCTTCCTCGCGCGAGGACGTGATGTTCCCGCTGTGCTCCACCAGCACGGTCTCGATCCCGGCGGGGACTCCCTCGAGCCTCCGGAGGTCAGCGGCCGGGGCTGAACGCAGCTTGCCCTCGTAGGAGAGTTCGGAGACGGCCCGGCACAGCTCCGAGGTCATCCGCCACGAGTCGGCCAGGAAATAGCCCAGCTCCGGCGGCAGCGTGGCATGGCCGGCCGATACCCAGCCCAGAGCCGATTCGTCCACCGGTTCAGGGTGGGAGCCCTGGCTGACCTGTGGCAACTGCTGCGGATCGCCGAGCAACAGCAGCCGGCTGCTGGACTGCGCCACGGCAAGGGTGTTCGCCAGGGAGAACTGGCCGGCCTCGTCGATCACCAGCAGGTCCAGCGATCCGGCCGGGACGTTGGCTCCTGTCATGGTCCAGGCTGTCCCGCCAATGAGCGCCCCACCCGGGGAACCGAGCAGGCGCGCCACGTCCGACGCCGAGCGCTGCCCCCAGGGGAGCGGTTCCCTGTGCTTCACGTCTTTGGCCACGCGGAGCGGATCGACGCCGGCCTTGGTCACGGCTGTCTTGAGCAGGTTTTCCACCACGGCATGGGACTGGCCGACGACGCCGACTTTCCAGCCCCGTGCCACCAGCCGGGCGATGACGTGGGAGCCCACATGGGTCTTGCCCGTCCCGGGCGGCCCCTGGACCGCGACATAGGAGTGGTCCAAAGCGCCGACCGCCTCCGTGATCGCGTCGACGAACCGGTCCGGCCCCCCGCCGGGCACGGGCAGGGCCGCACCCGAGGCCAGCCGCGGCGGAACCCGGCGGACCAGATCCAACGCCGGATGACGCGGGAAAACGGGCGGATGGGACTGCAATGCCGCGGCGACGCTGCACGCCAGGGCCGCCAGCGCGTCCTCAAGGCCCTTGGTCGGGATGGGCTGGTCTTCGGTCAGCGCGACGGGGACGTGGCTGTACGGCTCGATGGTCTTCCGGAGCTTGTCCCGGATGATGACGGTGTCCTTGCCGTCCTCGTGGCCCAGCTCCAGAACCTCGGTGCCGAACCAGCCGTTGCGCCCGGTCCCGTTGATCCCCGTGCCTTCAAGTCCGGCCGGAAGCGGCGGCTCATACATCCGGAACCAGGTGCTGCCCTCACGCAGGTCCGAGCCCGGGCTGACCGTGCCGATCAGCTTCACCCGCCGCTCCGGGAGCTTGGCGCCGTCCTTCCACCAGTCCTCAAGCACTTCCGCATCCTCGACGAGGAAGACGTTGCGGTCCTGCTGGTGATGCGTGTCGGGACCGTTCTCGCAGCGGTCGAAGTGCGCCCACCAGAACGCCTTGCGCTCCCTGCGGTGGTAGCTGACCGCCGCCGCCAGCATCGAAACCGCCTTCCGGTCGCCCTGGGACAGCCCGACGCCGTGATCCGCCAGTTCTGCCAGGGCCACTTCCAGCGGGTCCAGGTCAGCGGTGTCCGGCGCGGAGCCCATGCTTGTGCCAGCGGCCGTGGATGAGGCTGAGCCGGGTGCGCCGTCGCCGTCCGGCGTGATGCCGCGCTCCCGGGCCAGGCCCAGGAGCCAGGTCCGCAGCTCCAGTGTGGAGAGGCAGTCGTATTCGTTGTAGTCGGAGATCCCGGCGAGGATGGTGGCGGCTTCCTCGGCCCGGCCGTCGTCGCGTGCGTCGCAGTAGTGGGCGTAGGCCACCACCGAGGCGCCGGCGTCTTTCACGTCCCCGGAACGCAGGTTTGTCCCCATGTAGAGCGGCTCAAGTTTCTTGATGCTGTAGGAATTCTCGGAGATGCGGATGCTGTTCCGGACCGTCTGGTAGAGGTCCACCAGGAGCCCCTCGCGCAGCCAGCGGTCGACGGTATTTTCGCCGGCAACGTGCATCACGGAGAGCTTCCGGAGGGCAGTTTTCTCGTAGGCGGCGTAGTGGTAGACGTGCATGTCCGGGTGGTCCTGCCGGCGCTTCTCCACATAGTCGAGGAAATCGAGGAACGCCTGTTTCTCCGCCTCGCGGTTGTGCGCCCAGAACGGCCTGAATGACCCGGGGTCCCCGGGTCCGGTCGGTGCTTCGATGACGCCGAACAGGTACTCCAGTCCCCAGATGCCGGTGGCGCTTTCCTGCCACAGCGGGTCACCCTCGAAGTCGAAGAAAATGTCGCCCGCGCTGGGCTGCGGCAGCTCCGCGAGCGTGTTTTCCGGGACGACCCGGTAGCTGAGGGTGTGTTCCGTTCCGTCCTTGCGGTACCGGACGCCGCCGTCGGACGCGCCCACCCCGCTCTGCATCCGGGCCTGGTCCTGCAGGCGCAGCAGTGCGCTGTTCGCGCCAGGAAGGTGTGCTTCCGCGAACTCCTTGACCGTGAAAATCTTCCGTTCGTGGAGTGCTTTGCGCTGTGCCGAATTCATCCGCGCCACCAGCAGCAGATCATCGGTGGCCACCACCTGCTCCCGGCAGTAGTCACAGCGGCCACATGCGCTGAGTCCGCGGGCTCCCCACTGCACGGTGTGGGGCTGCGCTGCATGCGAAGCGGTCAGCGCCACGAACCGGTCCCGCCGTTCGCGGAAGACAGGCAGGATTTCCGCCAGTTTGTGGTGGCTGCGGACGTAATCGAAGCCGCCGTCCGGGAGCTGGACGGTGGCGCCGAGGACCAGTGTCACGGCCGGGTCCGGCGTGATCCCGGCCTTCAGCAACTGGTCCCCATAGGCGGCAAGCTGGAGCAGCGCGGTGACCTTCGCATGGCGGGCCAGCTTGGTGTCGAACACCGCGTAGCTGCCGTCGGCCTGGCGGACCAGGAAGTCGGAGCGGCCATGGAACTGGCCGTCGAAGAAGGCCGCCTGGAACACGACGTCGGCGCCCGAGCGCAGGGCCTCGATGGACTCACGGTGCTTGGCCAGCAGCGTGGCGCGGTCCATCGCCTCGGCCGGCACGACGTCGTACACGCCGCGCCCGGCGGCCGGATCCCAGGGGCCGAACTCCTCGACGAAACCATCGAGGACCTTGCGCTCGTGGCGGTCACCCAGCACGGCCGCGTGCTGGAGCATTTCGTCGGCGTCGAAGACCGCTTTGGGGGAGCGGCCCAGCTTCTCATCGAGCTTGCGCAGCAACTGATACTCACAACTCGCAGCGGTCACCAGGTCGCTCGCGGAGAAAACCAGGTCCGGTGCGGAACCCGGCACTTCCGGTTCAAGAAAAAACACTGTGCCCCCGATGTCGATGCGCTGCGGAAATTCGGGCTGCGCCGTCTTGGACGTCCGTGCAGCCTGGTCCTCTGTTCTTCAAGCTATCAAAGCGCTCCGACAATCCGGCGAGCACCCGGGTGGAACGGGCTGGTTCCTGTCGGAGACCCGGCGTATGGTCTGAAGACGATGACTGAACAGCAGCCCTTCGAGTTGGTCCAGCGCTACCCGGATTTCGAGTTGCGCCGCTATCCCGCGCATGTGGTGGCCGAAGTGCAGGTCAACGCGACGTTTGACCGGGCCGGCAATGCAGCCTTCCGCTACCTCTTCAATTACATCAGCGGCAACAACACTGCCCGGCAAGCGGTGGCCATGACAGCCCCGGTTGTCCAGGGGTTCGGGCCGCCACAGAAGCTGGCCATGACGGCCCCGGTTCTGCAAAGCGGATTCCTGACCGGGGGAGAGGAGACCACCGATTTCGTCGTGGCCTTCGTCTTGCCGGCGGGGATGACGGCGGAGACCGCCCCGGTACCGACCAATCCGGACGTCAGGATCCGGACCGTGCCGGGCTCCCTTGCCGCTGCCCTTAGCTTTTCCGGTGGCGGATCGAAGAGTGCGTTCGGGAAACGGAACCAGGAACTGCAGGCCGCGCTGGTCGCGGCCGGCCTGACCGCCGTCGGACTCCCACGGTTCGCCCGCTTTGATCCGCCCTTCAAGCCCTGGTTCCTCCGCCGCAACGAGGTCCTTCAGGACGTCGAACAGCCCTAGTCCGCTGCCCGCGCCCCCCGGGCGAAGAGCCCGGTAAGGCAAAATGGCAGG
This sequence comes from Arthrobacter sp. TB 26, assembly GCF_000427315.1. Taxonomy (GTDB): domain Bacteria; phylum Actinomycetota; class Actinomycetes; order Actinomycetales; family Micrococcaceae; genus Arthrobacter. Next base: position 790 of record NZ_AUPJ01000110.1, on the reverse strand, counting down.
GTGACCCAACTCCCGCAGCGCCCGTCCCCATCAGCCAAGACCCCGTCTTTTAAGACCGCGTCGCCCAAGACCCAGGCTCCGCACACCCAGGAGTCCGGCATCGCCGCCCAGATCGCCGAGGAGCTCGGTGTGCTGGCCTGGCAGGTGAAGGCGGCCGTGGACCTGCTTGACGCCGGGTCCACTGTGCCGTTCATCGCCCGGTACCGCAAGGAAGCCACCGGGACGCTCGATGACACCCAGCTCCGCGACCTGGAGGAGCGGCTGCGCTACCTCCGCGAGCTGGAGGACCGCCGTCGGACCATCCTGGAAGCGATCGCCGCGCAGGGTGCGCTGACTCCGGAACTGCAGGCCGCCGTCGTCGGCGCCGACACGAAGTCGCGGCTGGAGGACATCTACCTTCCGTTCAAAACGAAGCGGCGCACCAAGGCGCAGATCGCCCGCGAGGCCGGGCTGGAGCCGCTTGCCGACGCACTGCTGAAGCGGCCCGAACTCGATCCGGAACGCGAAGCCGCCCGCTACCTCAACGCCGAGCACTCCATCGGCGACACCGCGGCGGCGCTCGCCGGTGCCCGCTCCATCCTGGTGGAACGCGTCGCCCAGGACGCCGACCTCGCCGCCACGCTGCGGGAGCGGCTTTGGACGCAGGGCCGGATGGTCTCCCGGGTCAAGAAGGGCAAGGACGCCGAGGGCCAGAAGTTCAAGGATTACTTCGAGTTCTCCCAGCAGCCGGCCGGGATGCCGTCGCACCGCGTCCTGGCGTTGCTGCGCGGCGAGAAGGATGGGGTGCTGG
>NZ_AUPJ01000109.1:747-1896 GCF_000427315.1 Arthrobacter sp. TB 26 | reverse complement strand
CCCCGCCCATCAGGTAGGCCGATCCGCCGAGGAGGGCCGCGGCAGCAGCCGCGCCGCCGGCCACGGCAAAAGTTGCCCGCAAGGCCGGACCGAGTCCGCGGGCTACTGCCCGCCGGTGGGTGGCCGGTTGTTGCGTGCGCGCGAGTTCCTCGGTGCGAGCCAGCAGGCGCGCGGTCAGGTCATCGCTGGCCACGGGTACGTCAGCGCCGCGAAGCCGCTCCAGGTACTGGCGCTCCCGGCGCTGCTGGAGCTGGCATTCCGCACACGAATCCAGGTGCCGGCTCCGGCGATGGTGGGGGCCGCGGAGCAGTCGTTGCAGCAGACGCATCGCCTGGTTCAGAGGAGACCGGCGATACGCGGCATCTTCAGCCGCGGCTTCAGCGACGCCTTGGTGGATTGGGGCGGCCGCGGGTCCCGGTGTGCGAGTTTGTCCCGCAGCATGGTCCGGCCGCGGTGGATCCTGGAGCGGACGGTGCCGAGCTTGATGCCCAGGGCGACGGCGACCTCATCGTAGGACAGACCTTCAAGGTCGCAGAGGACGACGGCGGCGCGGAAGTCAGGCGGAAGTTCCTCCAGGGCGGCCTGAACATCGATGTCAAGATTGTTGAACTCGAAGCTCTGTTCCGGACCCGGCTCGCGTCCGGGCAAGCGGGATTCGGCGTCATCGGCCAGTGCGTCGAAGCGGATCCGGCTCTTGCGCCGCGCCTGGTCCAGGAACAGGTTCGTGGTGATCCGGTGCAGCCACCCGTCCAGGGTGCCCGGCTTGAAGTTCTCCAGCGAGCGGAAGACGCGGACAAAGACTTCCTGGGTGAGGTCCTCGGCGTCGTACTTGTTGCCGGTGAGGCGGTACGCGAGGCGGTACACCTTCGCGGAGTGGTTGGTCACCACTTCCTCCCAGGTGGGCCGGACCCATTGGGCTTCCGCCGCGGGCCGGGACTCTTCAGTTGCAGGGACAGCTGCCACTACCGACATTGTCCGCTCCCCTCGTGGATGGTGCTTACGCCGTGGACGGTGCTTGCGGCTGCAAGCTCCTGCATCCTTGATTCGGCGCCGATCACCTCGCGGATGAGCGGATAACCATCATTTCAAAACAAACTGGGAATTTCCTGACGCCGGCGGCCCTTCCGCCCACGGCTGAAAGCGGCGGCC
>NZ_AUPJ01000109.1:0-739 GCF_000427315.1 Arthrobacter sp. TB 26 | reverse complement strand
CCGCCACAGCGGGGGCGCCTCCCTGCCGGGTCCCACCTGACACAGTACGCTGGAGTGAACAATCCCCTGCCGCCCAGAAAGCGAATTCCATGAGCGCCGATAAGTCCACGAGCTGGTCCTATGCAGAAGATCTGCCTGCCGAGGATGAGGTCATGCTGCACGCGCGCGAACGGTCCTTCGAACTGGGCGTCACCCCGGTCGGCCCCGGCGTCGGGGCGGTCCTGACTGTCCTGGCCGCTGCGTCAAAGGCCCAGACAGCGGTCGAAATCGGCACCGGCGCGGGCGTCTCCGGCGTCTGCATCCTGCGTGGACTGGGTCCGCACGCCGTGCTGACCACTATCGACGTCGACGTCGAGCACCTCAAAGCCGCCCGCGAAGCGTTCCAGGAGGCCGGCAGCCCGGCCAACCGGACGCGGACCATTTCCGGCCGTGCCCGCGACGTCCTCCCCCGGCTGACGGACAGCGCCTACGACCTTGTCTTCATCGACGCGGACAAGCCGAACTACCCCGGCTATGTGGAACAGGCCATCCGGCTGCTGAAGTCCGGCGGCCTGCTGATCGTCAACGATGCGCTGGACAAGGACCGCGTCGCCAACCCGGCCGCGCGCGAGGCCACCACCGTGGTCCTGCGCCAGGTGGGCAAGTCCATCCGCGAAGACGACCGCCTCGCGTCGGCCATGCTGCCCACCGGCGACGGCCTGCTGGTCGCCGTCAAGAAATAGCAGGCACGAAGCAGCAG
>NZ_AUPJ01000108.1 GCF_000427315.1 Arthrobacter sp. TB 26 | reverse complement strand
GAGCCGGGCCACGTTCCCGCCGCCGCCCACGGCATTGCCGATCACAACGTCCGCCACCCTGTCCGGGGCCACGCCGGTGTCGCTGAGCAGGCGGCGGAGCACGGGTGCCAGCAGTTCATGGGCGCGGACGGTCTTCAGGACACCGTTGGCGCGGCAGATCGGGGTGCGCCGGGCAGCGATGATGACGGGCTGCCGGTCGTCGGGAAGAATCCGCGAAGGGGTCTCAGCCAAGGCGCCGGATCCGGGGGTCGTTGCGGGTGATCCAGTCGAGCATCAGATCCCGGCTGAGCTTGCCGCGGTCCGTCAGGGGAAGCTCGGACAGGGCGAAGTATTCCAGCGGCCGCTTGTTGCGGGCCAGCACGTCCTCGATGCCCGCCTTCAGCTGGGTGGCAGTGATGCCGCCGTGGGACGGGACGACGCCGGCGACCACCTTCTGGCCGCGGAGATCGTCTGTGGGACCGGCTGCCACGGCGGCGGCCACCCCGGGAACGGAGGCCAACGCCAGCTCCACTTCATGCGGGTAGACGTTGGTGCCGGCGGTGATGATCATGTCCGAGCGGCGGCCCAGCATGTGCAGCGTCCCGCCGTCGAGGTAACCCTGGTCCCCCACGGTGTGCCAGCCGTCGAAACTCTGCAGGGCCTGGCCGTCGTCGCCCCAGAGGTAGCCGTCGCTGACCATTCCGCTGCGGACGCAGATGTTGCCGTCGGTGCCGTCGGGCAGTTGAACCCCGCCGTCGTCGAGGATGCGGATCTCGACGCCGGGGAACGGCTTGCCGATCCCGGTTCCGCGCTGGTCCGGCGGCTGTCCGGGCCGGAGCCCGGTGCCGGAGACGAAGCTGAGCTCCGAGGCCCCGTAGTACTCGAAGATGGTGGCGTTGGGTGCCCAGCGGCGGGCGGCCTCCAGGGTCCGCGCGTCCAGCTTTGAGCCGGCGCAAATGATGCTCCTGATGCCCGAGGCGTCGACACCGCCGCTGAGTCCCCGTTCGCTGAGGATGCGGAGCATCGTGGGGACAAGGACCAGCCGGGTGATTCCGTCATGGCTGACGGCGGCGTGGGCATCGCCGACGTCGAACCGGTCCAGGGTGTGGAACTCCGAGCCGGCGTACAGGCATTCGGCCAGGGCGTAAAGGTTAAGGCTCGCCGCGAGGGGCCCCGGCGCCAGGGTCCTGTCCTCCGTGGCCAGGCCAAAGAATTCGACCGACGCGTCAAAGGAGAGCTGCCAGGACCGGCGGGAGCGGCTGAAGGCCTTCGGGACGGACGTGGTGCCGGAGGTAAGACCGATCAGGAACGGCGTATCCGGGCGCCCGTCGGCGAGTTCCGAAGTGTTTGAACGGTCCGACGCGGCGGCTTGCGCGCCCGGGACTGTCTCGCGGATCCGGTCTCTGATCCCGTCCTGCAGGTGCTGCGGCCACGTCGGGTCCAGCACGGCGCATTGCCGCTCCCCCGCGACGGCGGCGACGAACGCGGCGGCGAAGTGCAGCGAGTTCCCCTCGGCCAGCACGGTCACCGCGGGCGAGCCGGGCAGCAGCCCTGCTGCCGTGTCGCGCAGTTCTTCCCAGCTCAGGCGCTGCCCGGCCACGACGACGGCAGTCCCGTCGGGGCGCCCGTCGGCCCAGCGCTGGAGTCTGTCGAGGAAAGGCATCAGATCAACTTTACCGGCCGGGAGCAGCCGCGCAGCTCGTACGCGATATTGTGACTCCATGAGTTTCAATGACAACGTCCAGCTGGACCCTTCCCAGGTCCAGGACCGGCGCGGCATGGGCCGCGGCGTCAAAGTCGGCGGCGGGATTGGCGGCGGCATCATCCTGCTGATCGCGGCCCTGCTCGGCATCAATCCCTCCCTGCTGGAAGGCCTCGGCGGCACCACGCAGGACTCCGGCTCGCAGAGTCAAGGCACCGCGCCGGCCTGCAAGACCGGAGCCGACGCCGACGCCCGGCTCGACTGCCGCATCACCGGCACCGTCAACAGCCTGAACGCCTTCTGGCCCGCCTACCTGGCCCAATACGACACGAAGTATCCCCAGCCGGACACAGTGATCTTCGACCAGGCCACCAATACCGGCTGCGGCGCGGCGACCTCGGAGGTCGGGCCGTTCTACTGCCCCGCCGACACCACCGCGTACTTCGACCCGGGATTCTTCCAGGAACTTGTGGACCGGTTCGGCTCCTCCGGCGGGCCGCTGGCGCAGGAATACGTGGTGGCCCACGAGTTCGGCCACCACATCCAGAACGTCCTGGGGAACCTCGACCGCGCCCAGCAGGACCCCCAGGGACCCGAATCCGGGGCGGTCCGGGTGGAACTGCAGGCTGACTGCTACGCCGGCCTGTGGGTCCGCTACGCGACGACCCAGCAGGATCCCAACACCGGGGTCCCGTTCCTGGAACCGCTGAAGGACCAGGACCTGCAGGATGCCCTCTCCGCCGCCTCCGCCGTCGGCGACGACCGGATCCAGAAGGCCGCGACCGGCCGGGTGTCCCCCGAAGCGTGGACCCACGGCTCCAGCGCGCAGCGCCAGAAGTGGTTCTACCAGGGCTACAAGACCGGCGACATCAACCAGTGCGACACGTTCGGCGTCGCCACCCCGTAGTCCCATATCCTCATCCGCTGCTCCGTAACGGCCGTTATGGCGGGCC
>NZ_AUPJ01000107.1:7804-19691 GCF_000427315.1 Arthrobacter sp. TB 26 | reverse complement strand
CGTCGTCGTCTGGTGCAGTCTTAGATGTTGAAGCCGAGGGCGCGCATCTGGTCGCGGCCGTCTTCGGTGATCCGCTCCGGACCCCACGGCGGCATCCACACCCAGTTGAGGCGCCATTCGTCGACGACCCCGTCCAGGGCCTTGCCGACCTGCTCCTCGATCACGTCGGTGAGCGGGCAGGCGGCCGTGGTGAGCGTCATGTCGATCAGCAGGGCGCCGTCGTCGTCCGAGTACTTCAGGCCGTAGAGCAGACCCAGGTCAACGATGTTCACGCCCAGTTCAGGGTCGATCACATCCTTGAGTGCTTCTTCGACATCCTCGAGGCTCGTGCGGGCCACATTGAGTTCGGTCATTGCCAAGTCCTAACTAGGCCTGTGCTGCAGCGGAAGCGGCAGCGATGGTGGCTGCCCCTGCGCCGGTGGCGTAGCGGTCGTAGCCCTCTTCTTCCAGTCGGTCGGCGAGCTCCGGGCCGCCTTCTTCCACAACCTGGCCGTCAACGAACACGTGCACGAATTCCGGCTTGATGTAGCGCAGGATCCGGGTGTAGTGCGTGATGAGCAGGGTGCCCATTTTGCCTTCGGCGTGGGCGCGGTTGACGCCCTCCGAGACAACCTTGAGTGCGTCGACGTCGAGTCCCGAGTCGGTCTCGTCCAGGATGGCGAACTTCGGCTTGAAGAGCTCCAGCTGGAGGATCTCGACGCGCTTCTTCTCGCCGCCGGAGAAGCCCTCGTTGACGTTGCGCTGGGTGAAGTCAGCGTCGATGCGCAGCTGCGCCATGGCGGCCTTGACGTCCTTGGTCCAGGTGCGCAGCTTGGGTGCTTCGCCGTCGATGGCCGTCTTGGCGGTCCGCAGGAAGTTCGTCATGCTGACGCCGGGAACCTCAACCGGGTACTGCATGGCCAGGAACAGACCGGCGCGGGCCCGCTCGTCGACGCTCATGGCGAGGACGTCTTCGCCGTCCAGCGTGATGGTGCCGGAGGTGACGTTGTAGCGCGGGTGCCCGGCGATCGTGGACGCCAGGGTGGACTTGCCGGAACCGTTCGGGCCCATGATCGCGTGGGTCTCGCCCGTGCGGATGGTCAGGCTGACGCCCTTCAGGATTTCCTTCGTGCCCTGCTCGGTGTCAATGCTGACGTGCAGGTCCTTGATCTCAAGAGTAGACATGTGCCTTGTTCTCCTCTGCACGGTGCCCTCCGGCACTGTGCGGTTTTTTGTCGATAAGTTTTTGTGGTGCGGGGTGCCGGCTGCAGGCAGCTAGCTGAAGTTCGGGGCCTCGGCGCCGTTCAGGACGTTCGTGAAGTCCACATAGACCTCGTCATCCAGGACGGTCACGGCGAAGACGGGCACAGGATCGTAGGCCGGCAGCTGCAGCGGCTCGCCGCTGCGCAGATCGAACTGGGAACCGTGGCCCCAGCACTCGATCTTGCAGCCTTCCACCTCGCCCTCGGAGAGGGAGATGTCAGCGTGCGAGCAGGTGTCGCCGATGGCGTGGATCTCGCCCATCGAGTCCTTGACGATCGCGACGGGATAGTCGTCGACCAGGATCCGCAGCGCCTGCTTGAGCTGGATCTCACTGGCGTTGCAGACGAGCTCGCCTCTTGGCTGTTCAGTCATTGATGGTTTCCTGTGTCCTCTTAGCGCTGCGCACTAGTGGTTCGTTGCCGCGAGTTCGCGCTCGACGGCGGCCGTGAGGCGGTCCTCGATGGCGGGAACCTTGATCTGCTGGATGATCTCGTTCAGGAACCCGCGGACCACCAGGCGGCGGGCCACCTCTTCCGGAATGCCGCGGGCCATCAGGTAGAACAGGTGCTGGTCATCGAACCGTCCGGTGGCGCTGGCGTGGCCGGCGCCGGCGATCAGGCCGGTCTCGATTTCCAGGTTCGGCACGGAGTCAGCGCGGGCGCCGTCGGTGAGAACCAGGTTGCGGTTGGCCTCGTAGGTGTCGGTGCCTTCTGCTTCCTTCCGGATCAGGACGTCACCCACCCAGACAGTGTGCGCGTTGCGGCCCTGCAGGGCGCCCTTGTACAGGACGTTGGACTTGCAGTTGGCGACGGCGTGGTCGACGAACAGGCGCTGTTCGAGGTGCTGGCCGGCGTCGGCGAAGTACAGGCCGAACAGTTCCACCTCAGCGCCGGGGGCGGTGAAGCGCGCCGACGGGGTGACGCGGACGAGGTCCCCGCCGAGGCTGACGACAATGTGCTTGAACTTGGCGTCGCGGCCAAGCTTCGCCTGCTGGGAGGAGGCATGCACGGCGTCGTCGTTCCATTCCTGGAGCGAGATGACGGTGAGCTGCGCGCCGTCCTCAACGAGGATCTCGATGTTTTCCGACACAACGGCGGTGCCCTGGTGGTCCAGGACAACAACGGCCTTGGAGAACTTTTCCGCGACGATCACAACGTGCAGCGCGGACGCCTCGGTGCCCTGGCCGGTCAGCAGGACGCTGACCTCACCGTCAACCTGGACCTCGGCGGGGACCGTGATGACGGTTGCTTCGGTGAAGTTCTCCCAGGCGTTCGCGGAGACGCGGTCCTCGGGGATTGCGGCGGAGCCGATCCGGCGGTCGTCCCGGCCGACGGTTTCGACGGTGACGCTGTCCGGAGCGGTGACGCTCACGGACGGGGCGGCGCCGTTGAGGACCTCGGTGTGCAGGCCGCGGAGGCGCTTGAGCGGGGTGAACCGCCAGTCCTCCTCCATCCCGGTCAGCGGCTTGAAGTCCGCCAGTTTGTAGGACGTCAGGCGCCCGGCGCGTGAGCTGTCCGGGATGCCGACGCCGCCGCCGTGCGAGTGCCGCTTGACGGCCTCGCCGGCCAGCGGGGCCTTGGACGCAGCCGCGTTGACCGGTGAGAGGCTTTCGCCTTCCTCGGTGAAGCCGTTGATGAACGGCTGGGCTGAGGGCGCGCCGATGCGGGCCTTTTCAGTAGTGATGTCAGTCATTAACCGACCGATCCTTCCATCTGCAGTTCAATCAGGCGGTTCAGCTCGAGGGCGTATTCCATCGGCAGCTCACGGGCAATCGGCTCGATGAAGCCGCGGACGATCATCGCCATGGCCTCGTCTTCGCGCATGCCGCGGGACATCAGGTAGAACAGCTGCTCTTCGCTGACACGCGAAACCGTGGCCTCGTGGCCCATGGTCACGTCGTCCTCACGGATGTCGATGTACGGGTAGGTGTCCGAACGGCTGATGGTGTCCACCAGGAGCGCGTCACAGCGGACCGTGTTGGCTGAGTGCTTGGCGCCTTCGCGGACCTGGACCAGGCCGCGGTAGGCGGCACGGCCACCGCCGCGGGCCACGGACTTGGACACGATCGAGCTCTTGGTGTTCGGCGCGATGTGGACCATCTTGGAGCCGGTGTCCTGGTGCTGGCCTTCGCCGGCGAACGCGATGGACAGGGTCTCGCCCTTGGCGCCCTCGCCGACGAGGTAGACGGCGGGGTACTTCATGGTGACCTTGGAGCCGATGTTGCCATCGATCCACTCCATCGTGGCGCCCTCTTCGCAGATGGCGCGCTTGGTGACCAGGTTGTACACGTTGGTGGACCAGTTCTGGATGGTCGTGTAGCGGACGCGGGCGCCCTTCTTCACGATGATTTCCACGACGGCGGAGTGCAGCGAGTCCGAGGTGTAGATCGGTGCGGTGCAGCCTTCGATGTAGTGGACGTAGGAGTCCTCGTCCGCGATGATCAGCGTGCGCTCGAACTGGCCCATGTTTTCCGTGTTGATGCGGAAATAGGCCTGCAGGGGAATGTCCACGTGGACGCCCTTGGGCACATACACGAAGGAACCGCCGGACCAGACAGAAGTGTTCAGGGAAGCGAACTTGTTGTCGCCCACCGGAATGATGGTGCCGAAGTATTCCTGGAAGATCTCGGGGTGCTCACGCAGCGCGGTGTCGGTGTCCAGGAAGATGACGCCCTGCTGTTCCAGGTCCTCGCGGATCTGGTGGTAGACAACCTCGGACTCGTACTGGGCGGCGACGCCGGAGACGAGGCGGCTGCGCTCGGCTTCCGGGATGCCCAGCTTCTCGTACGTGTTCCGGATGTCCTCGGGGAGGTCTTCCCACGTGTTGGCCTGCTTCTCCGTGGACCGCACGAAGTACTTGATGTTGTCGAAGTCGATGCCGGAGAGGTCTGCGCCCCAGGTCGGCATGGGCTTGCGGTCGAAGTACTTCAGGCCCTTGAGGCGCAGGTCCAGCATCCACTCCGGCTCGTTCTTCTTGGCCGAAATGTCGCGGACGACGTCCTCGTTGATGCCGCGGCGGGCGTTGGCGCCGACGTCATTCTTGTCGGACCAGCCGTACTCATAGGTACCGATTCCGTGGAGCTCGGGATTCTTTTCCAGAATCTCCGAAATCACAGTGGATTCAGCAACCTTCTTCTCTGATAGTTGGTCCGTCATCACGGCCTTTCTTGCAGATGGTTGGATTCTTCGTCCAGGTTGCCCGGGGTGGTTGCGGGGCTGTGAGGCCCCCTGGCCGCCGGACGGCCTGTAGGTATGTGGGTGGTGCAGACGTGGCCGCCGCGCGCCAGCGTGGACAACCGGCGGACATCGACGCCGACCAGCCGGGAGAACACATCGGTCTCGACGTCGCAGAACACGGGGAACTGCGCGGCCAGCTGCTGGATGGGGCAGTGCCCCTGGCAGAGCTGGACGCTGGACAGCGCCGCCGGCAGGGGTGCCTTGGCCTCGATGGATGCCGTGGAGGCCACAAATCCGTCGCGGCTCAGCGCCTCGGAGAGTGCCTGCGCCCGGGCGGTGATATCCGGGCCGGCGGCGTCGATTTCCGGCGCGTAGCGGCGTTCCATGTCGCCGAAGCGCTCCACGGCGAACTGCCGCACGGCTTCGGGGCCGGCCATTTCGCCCAGTCGCTGAAGCGCCAGGGTGGCGATGTCCAGATAATCGTTGCCGAGTGTCGACTGGCCCTGGGAACTAAGGACGTAGCGGCGGGCAGGACGCCCTGCGCCGGCACCGGCACGGGCTGCCCGCTTCACCTCGATCACGCCATCGCGCGAGAGGTGGTCCAGGTGCCGCCGGACAGCGGCTGGCGTGAAACCCAGCAGGTCACCGAGTTCCGAGGCGCTGATGGGGCCATGTTCCAGGACAGCGTTCAGCACGCGGTCCCGGGTGCGCTCTTCGGCGTCGACGGCCGGGAAAGCGGCCAAGGCCTGGGCTGCCACAGAATCCACCGGCCCGGACGCAACGGCTGAAGCCGTGCGCGGGCGGCCGCCGCCGGCAAGGGCGACAGGAGGAGAGGTGCTCATGGAATACACAACACAATCATGTCGTAATTTAGTCCCCCGATCCAGTAAGGCATGACTATCCTCCTTCAACCTCCACGACCCCTCGCAACGTGCAGCCTGCGGCCCCGGGGCGGCCACGGCCCGGAACGGGACGTACTACATCCCGTAGAATGCTGTGGTGCGATCCCCCGAATCCCCCGTCCTGTCCATCAGCGGGCTAGTCAAGGATGTTGGTCCACTGCCCACCCTCGACGGCAAAATGCTGCGGGTGGTCAGCGGCCTTTCCCTCATTGCCGAACGCGGCCAGGTCACGGCCCTGCTGGGAGCCAACGGCGCGGGCAAAACCACCACCATCGAATGCGCCCAGGGCCTGCAGAAACGCACCCACGGCAGCATCAGCCTCCTGGGCGAAGACCCCGACATGGCGGGGGCCGGACTGCGTGCCCGCGTCGGGGTGATGCTGCAGGACGGCGGACTGCCGCCCTCGGCCCGTCCCATCCCCCTGCTCAAGCATATTGCCGGCATGTACCAGGACCCGTGGCCGGTCGGGGAACTCATCGAACGCCTCGGCATCGACACGTTCAGCAGGACCTCGGTCCGGCGGCTCTCCGGCGGGCAGAAACAGCGGCTCGCGCTTGCGGCGGCCCTCGTGGGCAACCCCGAGGTGCTGTTCCTGGACGAGCCCAGCGCCGGCCTCGACCCGCAGTCGCGCCAACTCGTGTTCGAGCTCATCTCCGAACTCCGGAACCGCGGGATGGGGATCGTCCTGACCACCCACCTCATGGATGACGCCCAGCGCCTCGCGGACTACGTCTACATCATCGACGCCGGCCGCAATGTCGCCGAGGGCACCGTCGCGCAGCTCCTGCAGCACCCCCTGCCGTCCGACGCCGGGGAGCAGCACATCCGCACCCTGCTGTTCGAGACCGACCCCGGGCTGGACTTCACCGGGGTACTGCCCGACGGCGTCAACATCACCGAAGCACGGGCCGGCAGCTACGCCGCCACCGGGGCACTGACCGCGGCAGACCTCGCGGCGATCACCGCCTGGTGGGCCGCCCGGGGCATCATGCCCCGCTCGCTGAGCCTTGAAGCCCGCAGCCTCGAGGACGTTTTCCTCGACATCTCCGGAAGGGAGATCCGATGACCCGCGACAGTGCCGCCCTGGGGAGTGCGCCGCAGNCCCCGCCGGCCCGCCCGCTCGGGAGCGCACCGGCACCGCTGCTGCGGCGCATTGTGCTGCAGGGCAAGTACGAGACCATCACCATGCTCCGGAACGGCGAACAGCTGATCCTGGCGATCGTGCTGCCGCTGCTGGCCATGGTGGGCCTGACGGTCACACCCCTCCTGGACGGTTTCGGCGCCAGCCGGATCAACGTTGCCGTGCCGGGCATCCTCGCCCTGTGTGCCATGTCCACAGCCTTCACCGGCCAAGGCATATCCACCGGATTTGACCGCCGCTACGGGGTCCTGCGCTTCCTGTCCACCACCCCCCTGGGACGTACCGGCCTGATCGCCGGAAAGGTCCTCGCCGTCCTCGCGGTCCTCGCCCTGCAGGTCCTGGTGGTCACGGCTGTTGCCCTGATGTTGGGCTGGCAGCCGAATCCGTCCGGCTGGATCCCCGGACTGGCCGTGCTGGTGCTCGGCGCCGCGGCCTTTACAGCACTGGGCCTGCTCGTCGCGGGGACCGTGCGGCCGGAGGCGACCCTCGCCATTACCAACCTGCTCTGGATCCTGCTGGGTGCCCTCGGCGGCATTGTCATCCCGGCCGAACGGCTCCCCGCCCTGCTGCAGGCGATCGTGCACTACCTCCCCTCCGGCGCCCTGGGACAGGCGCTGAGGGAAGCGTTCCTGTCCGGCAGCGTCAGCCCTGTCCCGGTACTTGTCCTGCTGCTCTGGACGGCAATCGCCGGCGGCGCAGCAACCCGTTGGTTCAAATGGAATTGAGAAAACTGTGAGCACGGCTTCCCGCCCTTCCCGGACCGCTTCCCGGACCATCGCCTGGCTGCCCGACACCGTCAACAAGACGGTCAAGCGGCTGGCGGTGCTCTCCCTGGTCGGCCAGACCCTCCTGATCGTGACCGGCGGCGCGGTCCGCCTCACGGCGTCGGGGCTGGGCTGCCCGACGTGGCCGCGCTGCACGGATTCGTCGCTGGTGAACACCCCGGAAATGGGGATCCACGGCATCATCGAATTCGGCAACCGGCTCCTGACCTTCGCACTGGCGGCGGTCGCCGTCGGGATGCTGGTGTATCTGTGGAATCTCCGCAAGGAACGCCGCGACCTCTTCCTGCTGGCACTGGGACTGCTCGCGAGCATCCCGGCGCAGGCCGTCATCGGCGGCATCACCGTGCTGACCCAGTTGAACCCCTGGGTGGTGGGGCTGCACTTCCTGGTTTCGATGGCCCTCGTGGTCGTGGCAACCCTGCTGGTCAACCGCGCTTACGGGCGGACAGGGAAGTTCCGGACGGCTGAACTGGCGGCCCTGCCGGGCATCGCACGCCCGCTCATGACCGCCGTCGCCCTGTTCTCCGCCGTGGCAGTGTGCCTCGGCGTGGTGGTGACGGGCGCGGGCCCGCACGCGGGCGACGCCGACGCCCCGCGCAATGACCTGGACTGGGACCTGTTCTCGCACATCCACGCCGTTCCGGCCTACCTCGTGACCGCCGGGGCGCTGTTCGCGCTGTACCTCGTCGTCCGTGACCGGATTCCCGGCCCGTTCCGCACCGCCGTCGTCATGCTCCTGGGCGTCACCGTGCTGCAGGCCGTCATCGGCTTCACGCAGTACTATAACGGCATCCCGGCGCTCCTGGTGGCCGCGCACATGCTCGGGTCAGCCCTGCTGATGAGCGCGGCCACCAACGCCGCAGACCTCGCCCGCAGCAGCCCGGCCAGGTAGCAGCGTCACGCAGCGCCCGAACAAACAACGCGGGGTCACCTAGCGCCTATCCGGAGCACCGGAATGGGCGATAGGTGACCCCGCGTTGTTGTTGCGGAGTGGAATGGTGGGTAGCTGGCTTAGCCCCCCATGATGGCCGAGCCGACGAACGGATCGACGGCGAGGGCGATGAAGAGCAGGGTCAGGTAGCTGATGGAGCCGTGGAAGACCTTCATGGCGCCCTTGTTGGACACGTCACCGGCCTGCGCCCGGTTGTACAGCGCGTGCGATTCGTAGAGGAACCACGCTCCGGCGAGCACCGCTGTGACGGTGTAGACCCAGCCGGCCCCGCCGGCCGGAACCAGCAACAGCGAGCACACCACCATGGCCCACGCGTACAGGACCACCTGGACCGAGACCACCTTGGCGCCGGCGATCGCGCCGAGCATCGGGACATTGGCGTTGCGGTAGTCCTCGCCGTAGCGCATGGACAGCGGCCAGTAGTGCGGCGGGGTCCACAGGAAGATGACCATAAAGAGCACGACGGCGGGCCACTCCACGGTGTTGGTCACCGCGGCCCAGGCAATCAGCACGGGGAAGCAGCCGGCGGCACCGCCCCAGACGATGTTCTGGGCCGTGCGGCGTTTGAGGATCATCGTGTAGATGACCACGTAGAAGACAATCGCACCCAGCCCAAGCCAGGCTGCGAGCGGGTTGGCCCCGAACCAGAGGATCGCGATCGCGGCCGCTCCGAGGAGCCAGGAGAAGACCAGAGCCTCGCGCGGGGTGACCTCACCCGTGACGAGGGGCCGGTTCTCGGTGCGGTGCATGAGCTTGTCGATGTCGCGGTCGATGTAGCAGTTGAAGGAACCGGCGCTGCCGGCGGCAAAGGCGCCGCCCACGAGGGTTGCCACGATCAGGCCGATAGACGGGAAGCCGCGTTCCGCGTAGATCATGGTCGGCAGGGTGCTGACCAGCAGAAGTTCGATGACGCGGGGTTTCGTAAGCGCCAGATAGGCCTTGGCTTTGCGGGCGAAGCCGACTCTTCCGCGGATGGGAGAGGCGTTCAGCGGCGTATCTGTTGTGCTCACGGTGGCAGTCACTCTGTTCTGTCTGGCTGTTCAGTCCGGCTTTTGACGCAACGCGGGTTGCATATCGGAGGGGTCCACGCACAGCGCGCACGCGTGTCCTCGCCCCCGTTGGTAGCCACGACCCATCATACCTCGCAGGCACAGACCGGCCAGTCCCGGGAAAGCCGCCGCCGGTCCCCCGTGATTCGAACAGATTAACGCGGGCTCACAGCCGCCGCGGACGGCGGTGATTCATATAAGCGATAAATCCGGTCCATTTGGTGAGATATACAGCGCCCGCACAGTGGAATGGGGCTAAGCTGTCTCCAGATCAGCGCGCACCGGAACAGCCAAAAGGCCGTCCCAATGTTTGGAGTGTCTGTCCGCAGTCTCCCCAGATGTTCCTTCGCACGCGCGACTGAATGATAGATCAACGTTTCGATGGTGAACGGCTGGTACGTACCGCAGCGGGCACCGAACTGTGCCCCGGGCGGAACTGACCCTACCACCCGCCGTCAGCACAGAGAGGGGCCCGGTTTTCGTGCCACATTTGGAAGAGCAAGAACTGTCTTGGACCAGCTTGGACCAGCGCGCCGTGGACACCATCCGTGTCCTTGCCGCCGACGCTGTGGAAAAGGTCGGCAACGGCCACCCCGGCACCGCCATGAGCCTGGCTCCAGCCGCGTACCTTCTCTTCCAGAAGCTGATGCGGCACGACCCGAAGAACCCCGACTGGCTGGGACGCGACCGTTTTGTCCTCTCCCCCGGCCACACCTCCCTGACGCTGTATATCCAGCTCTTCCTCTCCGGCTACGGCCTGGAGCTGAAGGACCTTGAGGCGCTGCGCACCTGGGGCTCGCTGACCCCGGGCCACCCGGAGTACAAGCACACCGCCGGGGTGGAGATCACCACGGGCCCGCTGGGCCAGGGCCTGGCCTCCGCCGTCGGTTTCGCCTACTCCCAGCGCCGCCAACGCGGCCTCTTCGACGCCGACGCCGCCCCCGGCACCAGCCCGTTCGACCACACCATCTGGGTCATCGCCTCCGACGGCGACCTCCAGGAGGGCGTGACGTCCGAGGCCTCCTCGCTCGCCGGGCACCAGGAGCTCGGCAACCTCGTGGTGATCTACGACGAGAACCACATCTCGATCGAGGACGACACCGACATCGCCTTCACCGAGGATGTCCTGAAGCGCTACGAGGCCTACGGCTGGCACACCCAGCGCGTCGACTGGACCCGCACCGGCGAATACAAGGAGGACGTCCAGGAACTCCACGCCGCCCTCCTCGCCGCCAAGGCAGAGACGGGCAAGCCCTCCATCATCTCGCTGCGCACGATCATCGGCTACCCGGCCCCCAAGAAGCAGAACACCGGCAAGATCCACGGCTCCGCCCTCGGCGCCGAGGAAGTCGCCGCACTCAAGAAGGTCCTCGGGTTCGACCCGGAGCGCTCCTTCCAGGTCGACGACGACGTCCTGGCCCACGCCCGTGAGGCTGTGGACCGCGGCGCGGCCGCCCGCACGCAATGGCAGGCAGCCTTCGAAGCCTGGCAGTCCGGGGGCCCCGAGGCCGCCGCACTGCTTGAACGCGTCGAAGCCCGCAAGCTCCCGGCCGAGTTCGACGCCGCACTCCCGGTCTTCGAAGCCGGCAAGGACGTTTCGACCCGCGCCGCCTCCGGCAAGGTCCTGAACGCGATCGGCCCGGTGATGCCGGAGCTGTGGGGCGGTTCGGCCGACCTCGCCGAATCCAACAACACCACCATCGAGGGTTCGCCGTCGTTCATCCCGGCCTCCCGCTCCACGGCGGCCTGGAAGGGCAACCCCTACGGCCGCGTGCTGCACTTCGGCATCCGCGAACACGCCGCCGCGTCGATCGTCAACGGCATCAGCCTGCACGGCCGCACCCGCGCCTTCTCCGGCACCTTCCTGATCTTCAGCGACTACCAGCGCCCGGCAATCCGCCTCGGCGCACTCATGGGGGTCCCGTCCCTGTACGTCTGGACGCACGACTCGATCGGGCTCGGCGAAGACGGACCGACCCACCAGCCGGTGGAGCAGCTTGCCTCGCTCCGCGCCATCCCGGGCCTTGACGTCGTCCGCCCGGGCGACGCCAACGAGGTCGCGGCCGCCTGGAAGGTCATGCTCGAGAACCACGGGAACCCCGCCGGCATTGTGCTGACCCGCCAGAACATCCCCACCTATGCCCGCGGAACGTCCGAGGCCGAAGGTGACACGTTCGGTTCCACCGCCGGCGTAGCCAGGGGCGGCTACGTCCTGGCCGAAGCGTCAGACAACGGCCGGACCGCCGAGGCGCAGGTCATCCTGATCGGCACAGGCTCGGAGGTCCAGCTTGCAGTGAACGCCCGCGAAGCGCTTCAGGCCGAGGGCATCCCCACCCGAGTGGTTTCCATGCCGTGCGTGGAGTGGTTCAACAAGCAGGATGCCGCCTACCGCGAAGCGGTGCTCCCGGCTGCCGTCAAGGCACGGGTGTCCGTCGAAGCCGGGCTCGCCCTGGGCTGGAAGGAATTCGTCGGCGACGCAGGCCGTTCCATCAGCCTCGAGCACTTCGGCGCCTCGGCGGACTACAAGCGCCTGTTCCAGGAGTTCGGCATCACCGCCGAGGCCGTTGCCGCCGCAGCCAAGGAATCCCTCGCCGGCCTCACGGCCTGACCCCAACTTCACACTTTCCGGGCCGCCGCCCC
>NZ_AUPJ01000107.1:5338-7794 GCF_000427315.1 Arthrobacter sp. TB 26 | reverse complement strand
CCCAGACTTCAGGAGTGACACATGAACACGACCCCCACCGCTACCCCCACGCAGCTGCTGTCCGACGCCGGCGTCTCCATCTGGCTCGATGACCTGTCCCGCAGCCGCCTCGACACCGGCACGCTGCGCACGCTGATCGAAGAAAAGAACGTTGTCGGTGTCACCACGAACCCCAGCATCTTCCACGCGGCCATCACCTCCGGGCATGACTACGACGCCGTCATCGCCGCCCAGGCGGCAGCCGGCGCCAGCGTCGAGGAGACTGTCTTCGCCATCACCACCACCGACGTCGCCGACGCCTGCGACCTCTTCGCCCCGGTGGCCGCAGCCACCAAGGGTGTCGACGGGCGCGTCTCGATCGAGGTTGACCCCCGCCTCGCCTGGGACACTGCCGGCACGATCACCGAGGCCAAGGAACTCTACGCCAAGGTCAACAAGGACAACGTCCTGATCAAGATCCCCGCCACCCTCGAGGGCCTGGAAGCCATCACCGCCACCCTGGCGGCCGGCATCAGCGTCAACGTCACCCTGATCTTCTCGCTGGAGCGCTACCGCGCCGTCATCAACGCCTTCCAGAGCGGCCTCGAGCAGGCCAAGGAGAACGGCCACGACCTCGCCAGGATCCATTCGGTGGCGTCCTTCTTCGTCTCCCGGGTGGACTCCGAAATCGACAAGCGCCTCGACGCGATCGGTACCGATGAGGCCCGGGCCCTCAAGGGCAAGGCCGGACTGGCGAACGCCCGCCTCGCCTACCAGGTCTACGAGGAGCTTTTCTCCACCGAGCGCTGGGCCCTCCTGGCAGACGCCGGAGCCCTCCCGCAGCGTCCACTGTGGGCCTCCACCGGCGTCAAGGACCCGGCCTACCCGGACACCCTGTACGTCACGGAACTCGTGGCCCCCGGCGTCGTGAACACCATGCCGGAGAAGACCCTCGACGCGACGTTCGACCACGGCACCGTCACGGGCAACACGATCAGCCGCGGCTATGACGACGCCAACGCCACGCTGAACGCGCTCGATGCCCTCGGCATCTCCTACAACGAGGTTGTTGCGGTGCTCGAGTCCGAAGGCCTCGACAAGTTCGTGGCCAGCTGGAAGGAACTGCTGTCCGACGTCGAGGGCGCCCTCGCCGCTGCACGGAAGGACGCATAGTCCCATGACCACTCTCAGCTATGACGCCACGGGCGCCGCCCGCCTCGCCCACGAACAGCACCTGCCCGCCCTGCTTGCAGACAAGGTGGCGACGCGGATCTTCGCCAAGGACGCCACTCTGTGGGGCCCCGACGCCGAGGCCGAGGCGTCCGTCCGGCTCGGCTGGGNTGGGTCGAGGCGGCCACCGTCTCCCAGCAGCTCGTCGCGGACATCCTGGCCCTCCGTGACGCCCTGCGCGCCGAGGGCGTCAGCCGGATTGTCCTGTGCGGCATGGGTGGTTCCTCGCTGGCCCCCGAGGTCATCGCCGGAACCGCCGGCGTCGAGCTGACCGTGCTGGACAGCACCGATCCGGAACAGGTCGCCGCCGCACTCGCGGACCGGCTGAACGAGACCGCGATCGTGGTGTCCTCCAAGTCCGGTTCCACCCTGGAAACCGATTCCCAGCGGCGGATCTTCGAGCACGCGTTCACCGAGGCCGGTCTCGATGCGAAGAGCCGGATCATCATCGTCACGGATCCGGGCTCGCCCCTGGACAAGGCCTCCCGCGAGGCCGGCTACCGGGCCGTGTTCAACGCGGACCCCACCGTCGGCGGACGCTACTCGGCGCTCACCGCGTTCGGGATGGTCCCGTGCGGCCTGGCCGGCGTGGACATCCAGGCCTTCCTGGACGAAGCGGAGGAGGCCGCCGAGGTCCTCAACGAGGACGGCGAGGAAAACATCGGCCTCGCCCTCGGCTCCGCGCTGGGCGGCACCAGCCCGCTGCGCAACAAGATCGTCATCGCCGAAGACGGCTCCGGCATCAAGGGCTTCGCGGACTGGGCCGAACAGCTCATCGCCGAATCCACCGGCAAGCTCGGCACGGGCGTGCTGCCCGTCGTCGCCGGGCCCTCCTCACCGGAGGCCACCCTCGGCGCCCCGGACGTCCTGGTGATCCGCCTCGTCGCGGCGGACGCCGACGTCGAACTCGGCGGGAACGAGGTCGCCATCGCCGGCGGCCTGCCCACCCAGATGATGACCTGGGAGTTCGCCACTGCGGTGGCCGGCCGCCTCCTCGGGATCAACCCCTACGACCAGCCCGACGTCGAAGCCGCCAAGGTGGCCGCCCGCGGACTGCTGGACGCCCAGCCGGAACCCACGCCGGCAGCGTTCACCGACGGCGCCATCGAGGTCCGCGGCGGGGACTGGCTCGGCGCCGCAACCACCGCGGCAGGCGCCGTCAGCGCCCTCCTGGGCGAGCTGGGCCCGGACAGCTACCTGAGCGTCCAGGCCTACTTCGACCGGCTGGCCTACGCGCCCCTCGAGGG
>NZ_AUPJ01000107.1:0-5332 GCF_000427315.1 Arthrobacter sp. TB 26 | reverse complement strand
CCGCCAGCGGCCGTCCCGTGACGTTCGGCTGGGGCCCGCGGTTCCTGCACTCCACCGGGCAGTTCCACAAGGGCGGACCGGCGATCGGCGTCTTCCTGCAGGTGACGGCCGCCGCCGGCACCGACCTGGCCATCCCGGACCGGCCCTTCACCTTCGGCGAGCTGATCTCGGCCCAGGCCGCCGGCGATGCGCAGGTGCTCTCCGAACACGGCCGCCCGGTCCTCCGGCTGCACCTCACGGACCGCGCGGCCGGCGTCCGCCAGCTGCAAGACCTGGTCTCCACGCTGGCCGGCCAGGCAGTCCCCTCCACCGAAAGCTAAGGCACCCAAGCAACCATGCCAGACAAATACAATGGCGGCAGCAGTTCCGCGACGCGTTCGGGAAGGTCTGTCCGCAACCCGCTCCGGGACCCGCGGGACCGCCGCCTGAACCGCATTGCGGGACCGTCATCGCTGGTCCTGTTCGGGGTCACGGGGGACCTCGCCCGCAAGAAACTCATGCCGGCCGTGTACGACCTGGCCAACCGCGGGCTGCTGCCGCCGAGCTTCGCCCTGGTGGGCTTCGCCCGGCGGAACTGGGAGAACGAGGACTTCGCGGCCGAGGTCAAGGAAGCTGTCAAGGCCTACGCCCGCACCCCGTTCGACGAAACGGTGTGGACGCAACTGTCCGAGGGCATCCGCTTCGTGCAGGGCGAGTTCGACGACGACGACGCCTTCAAACGGCTGTCCGAAACCATCGACGAACTCGACGAGCAGCGCGGGACGCGCGGCAACCACGCGTTCTACCTCTCCATCCCGCCGAACGCCTTCGAACTGGTCTGCCGGCAGCTCTCCAAGCACGGCCTGGCCCAGGCCGAGGGTGACAAGTGGCGCCGCGTCGTCATCGAGAAGCCCTTCGGCCACAACCTCGAATCGGCGCGCCAGCTCAACGACATTGTTGAGTCGGTCTTCCCGCCGGACGCGGTCTTCCGGATCGACCACTACCTGGGCAAGGAGACGGTGCAGAACATCCTCGCGCTGCGCTTCGCCAACCAGCTCTTCGAGCCGCTCTGGAACGCGAACTACGTCGACCACGTCCAGATCACCATGGCCGAGGACATCGGCACCGGCGGCCGCGCGGGCTACTACGACGGCGTCGGTGCGGCCCGCGACGTGATCCAGAACCACCTGCTGCAGCTCCTGGCGCTGACCGCGATGGA
The DNA here is from genome assembly GCF_000427315.1 of Arthrobacter sp. TB 26. Taxonomy (GTDB): domain Bacteria; phylum Actinomycetota; class Actinomycetes; order Actinomycetales; family Micrococcaceae; genus Arthrobacter. Next base: position 4,134 of record NZ_AUPJ01000107.1, on the reverse strand, counting down.
AGAACCGATTTCCTTCAACGCCGATGACCTCCGCGCAGAGAAGGAAAAAGTCCTCGCGGCCGTCCGGCTCCCCGAGGACCTCTCCACCCACTCGGCCCGCGGGCAGTTCACCGGCGGCTGGCAGGGCGGCGAAAAGGTCGTCGGCTACCTGGAGGAAGACGGCATTCCCGCCGACTCCACAACGGAGACGTTCGCCGCGATCCGGGTCGACATCAACACCCGGCGCTGGGCCGGGGTACCGTTCTACCTGCGCGCCGGCAAGCGGCTGGGCCGCCGGGTGACCGAGATCGCCGTCGTGCTCAAACGCGCACCGAACCTGCTCTTCACGGACCACGGCGAGGACGACTTCGGCCAGAACGCCGTCGTGATCCGGGTCCAGCCCGACGAGGGCGCCACCATCCGGTTCGGGTCCAAGGTCCCGGGCACGCAGATGGAAGTCCGCGACGTCACGATGGACTTCGGCTATGGCCACTCCTTCACCGAGTCCAGCCCGGAGGCCTACGAACGGCTCATCCTCGACGTGCTCCTCGGCGAGCCGCCGCTCTTCCCCCGCCATGCGGAAGTCGAGCTGTCCTGGAAAATCCTCGATCCTTTCGAGGACTACTGGGCGTCCCTGGACGAACAGCCCGAACCCTACGCCCCCGGAAGCTGGGGACCTGCCTCCGCCGACGAGCTCCTTGCCCGTGACGGACGAACCTGGAGAAGGCCATGATCGTAGATCTTCCCGACACCACCACCTCCAAGATTTCCAAGAAGATCATGGCCCTGCGCGAGCAGGGCGGCGTGATTGCCCTCGGCCGGGTGCTGACCCTCGTCGTCGTGACCAAGTCCGGGCTGGAGGAGGAGGCCATCGAGGCCGCCAACGAGGCCAGCCGGGAGCATCCCTGCCGGATCATCGTCCTCGCCGACGCCGGAGCCAAGGCCCCGACCCGGCTCGACGCGCAGATCCGGGTGGGCGGCGACGCCGGTGCGTCCGAGGTCATCGTGCTCCGCGGCTATGGCGAACTTGCGGAGGAAAGTGAATCGCTCGTCGCGGCCCTGCTGCTGCCGGATGCGCCGATCGTGGCGTGGTGGCCGCACGGCGCCCCGAAGAACGCCTGCGAGACGTCCATTGGCCGGATCGCGCACCGCCGGATTACGGACTCGGCCAACGAGTCCGACCCGCAGCGTGCGCTGGAGAACATCCGCCGCACCTACAAGGCCGGCGACACGGACCTCGCCTGGACCCGCCTGACCAACTGGCGGATCCAGCTGGCCGCAGTCCTGGACCAGGTCGACAGCTCTCCGGTCACGGCCGTCGCCGTCGAAGGCGCCTCTGACTCCCCCAGCACGATCCTGCTCGCCGCGTGGCTGACGCTCGCACTGGATGCACCGGTGACGATTGTCGAGGACCCGGCCGGCACCGGGATCCGGCGCGTGCGCCTCACCCGCACCGGCGGCGACGTGCAGCTGTTCCGGCCCGGCCTCACCGTGGCGGAACTGAGCCAGCCGGGCCAGCCGGTGCAGCGCATCTCCCTGCCGCGCCGGAGCCTGAAGGACTGCCTGGCCGAAGAGCTGCGCCGCCTCGACCCGGACGAAGTGTTCGGTGAAGTGATTACTATTGGACTGCCACGTACCAATCTAAGGAGTGTCCGTCCCAGTGAGCGCTGACCCCAGAGTAAGCATCCATCCCGACTCGACCGTCCTCATGGCCGCCATCGCGGCGCGCCTCATCACCAAGCTGGTGGACATCCAGGACAAACACGGCGAGGCGACGGTGGTGCTGACCGGAGGGTCGATGGGCATCGGCTCGCTCAAGGCCGTGGCCGAGTCGCCGGCGGCTCCGGCCGTCGACTGGTCCAAGGTCAATTTCTGGTGGGGGGACGAACGCTTCCTCGCAGCCGACGATCCCGAACGCAACGCCCGCCAGGCCCACGAGGCACTGCTCGGGCACATCAACGCTGACCCGGCAAGGATCCATGTGCCGGGTTCCACCGGGGACTTTGGCACTCCTGAGGAGGCGGCCGCGGACTACGCCCGCCGGCTNCTGGCGGACGCCGCGTCCGCTGAGCACGCCGCGGACATGTCGGATGACCGGCCGGAGCAACCGTCGGCGCTCCCCCGCTTCGACATCGTCCTCCTCGGAGTGGGGCCGGACGCGCACATTGCGTCGCTCTTCCCGGAACAGGCCGGCATCCGGGAGAAGGAACTCACCGTGGTCGGGGTCCACAATTCCCCCAAACCGCCGCCGCTGCGGGTTTCGCTGACGCTGCCTGCCATCAACACGGCGTCGGAAATCTGGATGGTCGTGGCCGGCGAGGACAAGGCCGGGGCCGTGGGCCTGGCGCTTGCCAACGCCAACCCGGTGCAGGTGCCGGCGGCCGGACCGCGGGGCCGGAACGAAACGCTGTGGCTGATCGACGAAAACGCGGCCTCCAGGGTTCCGGCACAGCTGGTCCGAAAGGGCTAGATTTCGAGCTATCCCCCTGGGAGGTCCCGCCGGGCGCGCAGCCTCTCAAGCGCTCCGGCCAGCACGTCTTCGGCGTCCTGGCTGGAGCGCCGCTCTTTAACGTATTCCAGGTGGCTCTTGTAGCCTTCCGCCGGGATATCCTCCAGCGCGAACTGCGCCTCGTCCCGGGTGGCTGTTCCGCCGCAGCGGCGGCAGTCCCAGACGCCGGGGATCTGGTCGTCGGGCAGCTGGGCGAAGACCAGCGGGGTCTCGTGGCCTTTCGCGCAACGGTAGATCACTTGAATGCGGGGCGTCCGCGCGGCGGTGCCGTCGAGCGGCTCGTGGCGGGGCGAAGCCCCTTCGGTGGCTCCTACGCGGATACCCCGGAATCCGGAGGCGGAATGCAGCATCGGGAACTCCTGGCTACTCGGCGGACGGAATGCGTATGCAATCAGCTATGCATGCAATCAGCCAGTGTAGTTCCGGAATTCCCGATGCCGGGAGGGCCACAGGACCCTTTATGGAGTTTTTAGGACTGTGTCCTAGGAGTCGCCGCCGCCGCTGAACCGCATGATCAGGCCCAGGCCGATGATCACGACGCCCCAGGTGACACCAAGGATGATGGTGAAGCGGTTCAGGTTCCGTTCGGCCACACCGGAGGAACTCAGGCCCGAGGTCATGCCGCCGCCGAACATGTCCGACAGACCGCCACCGCGGCCCTTGTGGAGCAGGATGAGCAAGGTCAGCAGAAGGCTGGTGATGCCCAGGAGGACCTGCAGAATGACATGAAGAACGTCCACGACGGCCTTTCAGAAGATTTGGATTGCGGGGGCCACAACGGTGTCCGGACTAATCCGTCAGCAGGTGACTCTCGAACCTGACAATATTAGCAAACTCGGCGGCATCCAGGCTGGCACCACCGACAAGCAATCCGTCCACGTCGCGTTCCTTGAGGATTGAGGCGGCGTTGTTGGCTTTGACGGACCCGCCGTAGAGGAGCCGGGTCTTGTTGGCGACGGCTGCACCGAAGAGAGCGGAGAGCTCGGCCCGGATGGCGGCGCACATTTCCTGCGCATCTTCCGGACCGGCGACTTCACCGGTGCCGATGGCCCAGACTGGCTCATAGGCGACGACCAGCTCGGCGGCCTGCTCGGGGGTGAGGCCCGCGACGCCGGCGCGGAGCTGCGCGAGGGTGTGGTCGACATGCGTTCCGGCCTGGCGGATTTCGAGGCCTTCGCCGGCGCACAGGACGGGGGTGATGCCGTGCCGGAAGGCCGCCTTGGTCTTGGCGTTCAGTTCCTCATCGGTCTCGTGGTGGATGGTGCGGCGTTCGCTGTGGCCGACCAGGACGTAGCTGCAGCCGAGCTTGGCCAGGAACTGCCCGGAGATGTCGCCGGTGTAGGCGCCGGAGTCGGCCGGGGAGAGATCCTGGCCACCGTAGACAACCTTGAGTTCATCGCCCTGCACCAGGGTCTGGACGCCGCGGAGATCAGTGAACGGCGGGAAGACGGCGACCTCCACCCGGCTGTAGTCGTGCTTGGCGTCGGACAGGGTCCAGGCCAGCTTCTGCAGCAGGGTGATGCCTTGGACGTGGTCCATGTTCATCTTCCAGTTGCCTGCGATGAAGGGCGTGCGGTCGAATGTGCCGTTGGTTGACGTGGTCACGTGGTCTCCAAAAGTTCGTAGCAGTGGAACAGCCGGCAGGG
>NZ_AUPJ01000106.1 GCF_000427315.1 Arthrobacter sp. TB 26 | reverse complement strand
TCGGCCTCGGTCGGTTCAGCGTGCACTGCTGCCGGTGCGGACTGCTCGTCCGTGCCCTGGCCGCCCCGGCCACGGCGGCGGCTCTTGCGTTCGGTCCGTGCGGCAGGCTGGTGCTCAGTGCGGGGGACGTGGTGCTCGGCGGCAACCACGTTGGCGCGGCGGTGCTCCACCGGNGGGTGACGATGCCGCGGCCGGCGCAGGCTTCGCACTGTTCGCCGAAGACTTCCAGCAGCCCGGTGCCCATGCGCTTGCGGGTCATCTGCACGAGTCCCAGCGAGGTCACCTCCGCGACCTGGTGCTTGGTCCGGTCCCGGCCCAGGCACTCCACCATGCGGCGCAGGACCAGGTCGCGGTTCGATTCGAGCACCATGTCGATGAAGTCGATCACGATGATGCCGCCGATGTCGCGGAGCCGGAGCTGCCGGACGACTTCCTCGGCCGCTTCGAGGTTGTTCTTGGTGACGGTTTCCTCGAGGTTGCCGCCGCTGCCGGTGAACTTGCCGGTGTTGACGTCCACCACGGTCATGGCTTCGGTGCGGTCGATCACGAGGGAGCCGCCGGAGGGCAGGAAGACCTTGCGGTCCAGGGCCTTGTGGATCTGCTCGTCGATGCGCCATGCAGCGAAGATGTCCGTGTCCTTGGTCCACTTCTCGAGCCGGCCCACGAGGTCGGGTGCCACGTAGGTGACGTAGGCCTCGATGGTGTCCCAGGCTTCCTCGCCGGAGACGATCAGCTTGGAGAAGTCCTCGTTGAAGACGTCGCGGACCACCTTGATGGTCAGATCGGGTTCGCCGTAGAGCAGCTCGGGAGCGAGGATCTTGGTCGAGCTCGACTGGCCTTCGATGCCTTCCCACTGGGCTCGAAGGCGGTTGATGTCGTGCGTGAGCTCTTCCTCGGACGCGCCCTCGGCGGCGGTGCGGACAATGACCCCTGCATCTTCCGGCAGGCGGTCCTTGAGGATCCGCTTGAGGCGGTTGCGTTCGACGTCGGGCAGCTTGCGGGAGATGCCGGTCATGGAACCGCCGGGAACGTACACGAGGTAGCGGCCGGGCAGCGAGATCTGGCTCGTGAGGCGGGCGCCCTTGTGGCCGACCGGGTCCTTGGTGACCTGGACCAGCACGGAGTCGCCGGACTTCAGCGCGTTCTCGATCCGGCGCTGCTTGCCCTCGAGGTTGACGGATTCCCAGTTGACTTCACCGGCGTAGAGCACGGCATTGCGGCCGCGCCCGATGTCAACGAAGGCGGCTTCCATCGACGGCAGGACATTCTGGACCTTGCCCAGGTAGACGTTGCCGATCAGGGAATCCTGCTGGGTCTTCGAGACGAAGTGCTCGGCCAGCACGCCGTCCTCGAGGACCCCGATCTGGATTCTGTCGTCACGCTGGCGGACGATCATCTGGCGGTCGACCGATTCGCGCCGGGCCAGGAATTCGGCCTCGGTGATGACGGTGCGGCGGCGGCCGGTGTCGCGGGATTCGCGGCGGCGCTGTTTCTTCGCCTCGAGCCGGGTGGAGCCTTTGAGGGACGTGACGCGGTTGTTGACCGGGGCCTCGGTGGCCGCACGCGGTGCGCGGACGCGGGTCACTGTGTTGGGCGGG
>NZ_AUPJ01000105.1:1141-1259 GCF_000427315.1 Arthrobacter sp. TB 26 | reverse complement strand
CCCAACGGCTCCGCCGTCTGGGAAGGCGAATTCCGGATCGTCACCTACATCCGCGCCCAGCTGGAACCGGAAATGGGCAACGACGAAATGCTCGGCTCCGTCGCCTGGACGTGGCTCG
>NZ_AUPJ01000105.1:0-1131 GCF_000427315.1 Arthrobacter sp. TB 26 | reverse complement strand
CGCGCCGTACCGCTCGGCCGGCGGCACCGCGACGCGGGTGCTGTCCGAAAGCTTCGGAACCCTTGCGGACCGGCCCAATTCGATCGACATTGAGCTCCGGGCATCCTGGACTCCGGCCAGCCCTGACATCACCTCACACCTCGAGGCGTGGTCCGACATGGTCTGCACCTTCGCGGGCCTTCCACCGCTGCCCGAAGGCGTCACGCCGCTGCCGCGCCGGCGCCGCGGACAGGCCTGAAATGGGAGCTGGTTGGGGATCGCGACAGATGGGCAACCCGCTCCGTTTTGGCGGATGCGCGGCCCGCAGCACTGTGTTGTCGCTAAACTGAAGTCATCATGACCCCTCATATTCCGGAAATCACCGCCGCGGGCGCGGCCACCAACACAGCTCAAAATAAGACAGAGGCCGCCGACACCACAGCCCACATCGCGGTGGACGGCTTCGACAGCCTGGTTCCCGAGGTGATCGACCTCGATGCCCCCCGCGACGGTGTGCCGCTCGTCATTGAAACCCGGTCCGGGCTGGAACGCTGCGCCGAGGCCCTCGCCGCAGGCCACGGCCCCGCAGGGGTGGACGCCGAACGCGCCTCCGGTTTCCGCTACGGCCAGCGCGCGTTCCTGGTCCAGATCCGCCGTGAGGGCTCCGGCACCTGGCTGATCGATCCGGAACCCTTCGGGGACCTGGGCATCATCAATGACGCCCTGCGCGGCGTCGAATGGATCCTGCACGCCGCCAGCCAGGACCTGCCCTGCCTGTCCGAGCTCGGCATGTGGCCGGACAGACTCTTTGACACCGAACTCGCCGCCCGCCTCGCCGGGCTGCCCCGCGTGGGCCTCGCCGCCGTGATCGAACAGCTCCTGGGCTTTGGCCTCGCGAAGGAACACTCCGCCGCCGACTGGTCCACCCGCCCGCTGCCGGAACCCTGGCTGCGCTACGCCGCCCTCGACGTCGAGGTCCTTACCGAGCTCCGCGAGGAACTCATCGAGCTGCTCGTCGCCGACGGCAAGCTGGACTTCGCCGAACAGGAATTCGCCGCCATCCTGGAGGCCGGCCAGGCGCCGCCGCGCGTCGACCCGTGGCGCAAGACGTCCGGGCTCCACCAGATCCGCGACCGGCGCCAGCTGGCCGCG
>NZ_AUPJ01000104.1 GCF_000427315.1 Arthrobacter sp. TB 26 | reverse complement strand
CGGCCCTCGTGGCCGCCGCCAAGGCCATGCCCACCACGGTGCCCCAGCTGCTGGGGACCAAGGGATTCCACGGCCGCGCGGCCCAGCGCGAGGCGCCGCGGTGGCTGCGCTGCATCAGCACTGCCCGGACCCTCGAGGACCTCCCTCCCCTGCACCTGCCCACCAACGCTCCCCCGCCCCCGCGGGTGTGGGCCGACCGGGACCCGGAGGCCGCAGCCAGGCTCGCCACCGCTCGGCCCCTGCTGCAAGCCAAGGCCGAGGAACTGAACATGCCGGTGGAGAACCTCCTGACGCCTGATTACCTCCGCCGCGTCTCGTGGCGTCCGCCGGTTGAGTCCAGCGAGGAAGGCATCGCCGAGGAACTGGCAAACCTTGGCGCCCGTCAGTGGCAGATTGAACTTGTCGCCCCACTCATTGCCGAGGCGTTCCAGAACCCGCAGCCGCTCCCGGTCAAGGAAGCCAAGGTGGCGCCCGCCACGGCTGCTGCCGAAGCTGCCGCAGACACGGCACACTAGGCCGGCCCGCCCGGACTCCCGCCACTGCACTCCTTGCCAGCTATGTTACTGGCGAGTAACATGTTGTCTGATGTCGTCTGGATCACTGCTGCCCCTGGCTTTTGCGCCCGGGCTGCGGATCCGGCACCCAGGTCTCGATGAGGAGTAGCACGTGAGCCAGCACCCGAGCAGCGGAACACCCAGCGTTGGAAGAAACAGGATCATCCGCGAGGTCGTCTTCGTCGACGGCGTCCGCACCCCGTTCGGCCGCGCCGGCGAGAAGGGCATCTACGCCGGAACGCGGGCCGACGACCTCGTGGTCAAATGCATCCGCGAACTCATGCGGCGCAACCCGTCCCTGCCGGCCGAACGGATCGACGAAGTGGCCATCGCGGCGACGACACAGACCGGCGACCAGGGACTGACGATCGGCCGAACCGCGGCCCTGCTCGCCGGACTGCCGCGGACCGTCCCGGGATTTGCGATCGACCGGATGTGTGCCGGCGCCATGACCGCCGTGACCACAACGGCGAGCGGCATCGGCTTCGGCGCCTACGACGTCGTGATCGCCGGCGGCGTGGAACACATGGGCAATCACCCGATGGGCGCCGGCGCGGATCCCAACCCGCGCTTTATGTCCGAACGGATCGTGGACCCGGCAGCCCTGAACATGGGAAACACCGCTGAGAACCTGCACGACCGCTTCCCCGCCATCACCAAGGACCGCACCGACGCCTACGCCGTCGCTTCCCAGGACAAGCTGGCGGCGGCCTACGCCAAGGACCAGATCCAACCGGACCTGGTCCCCGTCGCGACGATGAAGCCGGGCCAGGGCTGGACCGTGAACACGGTGGACGAGCCGCCGCGCCCGGGCACCTCCGTGGAAGACCTCGCCTCGCTGAAGACCCCGTTCCGCGCGCACGGCCGGGTCACGGCCGGCAACGCCGCCGGCCTCAATGATGGTGCCACCGCCGCACTGCTGGCCTCCGCCGAGGCCGCGGAGGAACTCGGCCTGCCGGTCAAGATGCGCCTGGTCAGCTACGCCTTCGCCGGCGTTGAGCCCGAGGTCATGGGCATCGGCCCGGTCCCGGCCACCGAAAAGGCCCTCAGGAACGCCGGGCTGGGCATCGGGGACATCGGCCTGTTCGAAATCAACGAGGCCTTCGCCGTCCAGGTGCTCAGCTTCCTGGACCACTTCGGGATCGCCGACGACGACCCCCGGGTCAACCGCTATGGCGGGGCGATCGCCGTCGGGCATCCCCTCGCGTCCTCCGGCGTGCGGCTGATGAACCAGCTGGCCCGCCAGTTCGAGGAGGACCCCACGGTCCGCTTCGGCATGACCACAATGTGCATCGGCCTGGGCATGGGCGCCACCGTCATCTGGGAGAACCCGCACCACGCCGGCTACGGCACCGAATACACCCCCGAAGAGTCCACCGCCACCACCGAGACTGGAGCCGCAGCATGAGCGCCGCTGATTTCCGCAAACTTGCCGACCTCTTCCCGAACGAATCGGTCACCCACTCCTACGTCCAGGACATCGAACTGCCCGCCGCAGGTGGGAAGACGACTGCCGGCACGAGCCCCGGCACGTTTGCCCTGGTCACGCTGGACAACGGCCTGGACCACTCCAAGCCCACCACCCTGGGTCCCAACACCCTGATCGAGCTCGGCACCGTCCTGGAAGGACTCAAGGAGCGCGCCGCCCGCGGCGAGATCGTGGGCGTGGGAATTACCGGCAAGCCCTACTTCCTGGTCGCCGGAGCAGACCTGTCCACCGTCAAGTCCATTAGCGGCCGCGAACACGGTCTTTGGATGGCCCAGCTCGGCCACGATGTCTACGGCACCCTGGCCAACCTGGGTGTCCCCAGCTTTGCCTTCATCAACGGCGTGGCCCTGGGCGGCGGGCTGGAGATCGCCCTGCAGTCCACCTACCGCACCGTGTCCACCGGCGCCGGGGCGCTGGCCCTCCCGGAGGCCTTCATCGGCCTCATCCCGGGCTGGGGCGGCGTCTACATCCTGCCGCGCCTGATCGGCCCGGAAAACGCCGTCAAGGTGATGATCGAGAACCCGCTCAGCAACAACCGCACCCTGACGGGGCCGCAGGCCTTCACGCTCGGCGTCGCGGACGCCATGTTCGAGCCTGCGGACTTCGTGGAGCAGTCCGTCGCCTGGGCCGCGCAGGTCATCGCGGGCGCCGTGGCCCCGGAGCGGGCGAATGCCGTCGATCCCTCAGCCCCGGAGGTCGCC
>NZ_AUPJ01000103.1:2140-3445 GCF_000427315.1 Arthrobacter sp. TB 26 | reverse complement strand
CCCGACGCTGGAGCCGGGCTGGCGCCGGAAGCCGTCTTCGAGCTCATCAATGACCTCGCCCCCGAGGACGCCGTGTACGTCAACGAGACGACGTCCACAGTCGGGGCCTTCTGGGACCGGATGGACATGAGCCAGCCCGGAAGCTACTACTTCCCGGCCTCCGGCGGGCTCGGGTTCGGCATGCCGGCCGNNNGGTCGGAGTCCAGCTGGCCGAGCCGGGTCGCCGCGTGGTGGCCTTCATCGGCGATGGCTCCGCGAACTACGGCATCACGGCACTTTGGACGGCGGCACAGTACGGGATCCCCGTGGTGTTCGTGATCCTGAACAACGGCACCTACGGCGCCCTGCGCGGCTTCGCGGCCAAACTCAATGCCCTCGACGCACCCGGCCTGGACGTGCCCGGGATCGACTTCGTCTCGCTCGCCGCAGGGTACGGCGTGGACGCGGACCGCGCCGAGTCGCTGGAGAAGCTGCGCGACTGCTTCACCAAGGCCCTCGCCTCCGACGGCCCCACGCTGATCGAAGTCCCCATCACCACCGTCTCCCCGTTCTGACCCAACCCATTGAAAGGGACATCCATGACTGTCTCCGACGTTATTCTCGACACCTTCCTCGATTCCGGCCGCTGGGACGGAAAAATCAACATCGCCGGCTGGACCGACGGATCCGGCGGAAGCCGGGACGTCGTTGAGCCGGCCACCGGCGCGGTCCTGGGCCGCTTCGGCGTCGCCACGGCTTCCGACGTCGGTCGCGCCGCCACCGTGGCCGCCGAAGCCCAGCACGCGTGGGCTGCCACACGGCCGGAGGAACGGGCCGCCATCCTGCGCCGCGCCGGCCAGCTCTGGGAGGAGCACGCCGAGGAAATCCAGCGCTGGATCATCCGCGAAAGCGGCGGTATCCCGGCCAAGGCGGCCCTGGAAACGCACATCGCGGCCAATGAATGCTACGAGGCCGCAGCGCTGCCGTCGCACCCCGCCGGAGAAGTCCTGACCTCAAATGAAGCGCGCTGGTCATTCGCGCGGCGCCGCCCCGCCGGCGTCGTTTCCGTGATCGCACCCTTCAATTTCCCCCTGATCCTGTCCATCCGCTCGGTAGCGCCGGCCCTGGCGCTGGGCAACGCCGTGCTGCTGAAGCCGGACCCCCGCACCGCGGTGTGCGGCGGCGTTGCGCTGATGCGGGTCTTCGAGGAAGCGGGCCTGCCCGCGGGCGTTCTCTCGCTCCTGCCCGGCGGCGCCGAGACGGGCGCCGCCGTCGTCGAGGCCGCTGAAGTCCGGGTGGTGTCCTTCACCGGTTCGACAGCGGCGG
>NZ_AUPJ01000103.1:0-2131 GCF_000427315.1 Arthrobacter sp. TB 26 | reverse complement strand
GGGCCGCAAGGTGGGCGAGGCGGCGGCCCGGCACCTCAAGCGCGCGCACCTTGAGCTCGGCGGCAATAACGCGCTGATCGTGCTGCCGGGCGCGGACGTCGCGAAGGCAGCCTCCGCGGGCGCGTTTGGCTCCTTTATGCATCAGGGCCAGATCTGCATGACGACCGGCCGGCACCTTGTCCACGAATCCGTCTACGACGCCTATGTGGCGGCCCTCAGCGAAAAGGCGTCCCATCTCCCGGTCGGCGACCCGGCCAGCGGTGCCGTGGCCTTGGGTCCGATCATCGACGAGTCACAACTCAAGCGCATCCACTCGATCGTCGAAGACGCCGTCCAGGCCGGCGCCCGGATCGCAGCGGGCGGCACCCACGAGGGGCTGTTCTACCGGCCCACGGTGCTGGCGGATCTCAGCCCGGACAACCCGGCGTTCGCCGAGGAAATCTTTGGCCCGGTCGCCCCGGTGGTCAAGTTCTCCACCCTCGACGAGGCGGTGGAACTCGTCAACGCCAATGAATACGGCCTCTCCGTCGGAATCCTTGGCGACGTGGGCGCAGCAATGACAATCGCCGACCGGGTGCACTCCGGCAAGGTGCACATCAACGAACAAACCGTCCTGGACGAAGCCAACGCACCTTTCGGCGGTGTGGGCGCCTCCGGCACCGGCTCGCGCTTCGGCGGGGCCACGGCGAACATCGAGGCCTTCACCGAAATCCAGTGGCTCACCATGCGTCCCGAGATCGCGCCGTACCCGTTCTAGGACTGGGGACTCGAAGGCCACGACGCCGTTCCCCACACCCGCGCAGGAACGGTCACAGATCAGGGCTTAGTTCCCTGTCGCCGTGACGGGCAGGGCTGTGTACTGAACCGTACGGCTCGTTTGGTTTCCTGTGTGTGGCGGAGGGAGCGTGGTCCCTGTGGACGGACCCGTCCGGCTGCTCGAATGGGGCGCAGGTCCGTCATGGAGTTGACGACCGTCGTTCTCATCGCCGCCGCGCTGTTCGCGTGGGCACTGGTTTCGGCGCGGCTGCAGCAGGCGTACTTGACCGCGCCGATTGTGTTCACCGCTGTCGGCGCGGCCACGGCCTGGTCGGGGCTGGTCGACGCCGCGTCGCCCCCGGCAGGCCTCACCCCGATGGTTGAGGTCACGCTGGTGTGGGTGCTCTTCTCCGACGCCGCCCGCCTGCCCCTCCAGCAGCTGCGCCGTGACCTGGGCCGCTATGCACGGCTGCTGGGAATCGGCCTGCCGCTGACGATCGTGTCCGGGTGGGTCCTGGCCGCTTGGTTCTTCCCCCAGCTGGGGCTGTGGCTGGCCCTTCTCGTTGGCGCTGCCCTGGCCCCTACGGACGCCGCCCTCGGGGTCCCCGTGGTGACGAATCCGGCGGTGCCGTCACGGATCCGCCAGCTGATCACCGTCGAGAGCGGCCTCAACGATGGCATCGCCACCCCGGTGGTCATGGTCGCGATCGCCGGTGCAGCCGCCACGGCGGGCCTGGAGAGCGCCGCGGCCCCCGGCAGCGCAGCCGTCGAGCTGCTCATCGGCGCGGCTATCGGAGCAGCGGCCGGCGCCGCGGGTGGATGGCTGCTGCAGTTGGCCGCCGGCACGGGACCGCCGTCGAGGATTTCGCCGGCATCGGAGTCCTCGCCCTGAGCCTGCTCGCCTACACCGCAGCACTCGCCGTGGGCGGCAACGGATTCGTCGCCGCGTTCTGCGGCGGGCTGGCCTTCGGCACGTGCGCCGGTCAACGGGTGCCGGCTGAACTCGTCTTCGTCGAACAGATGGGCGGACTGGTCTCACTGCTCGTGTGGCTGGCCTTCGGCGCCATCGCCGTTCCGACCATGCTGGCGCATTTCGTCCCCCTGACCATTGTGTATGCCGTGCTCAGCCTCACGGTGGTGCGCATGCTGCCGGTGGCACTGGCCTCGACGGGTGCCGGCCTCAACCGGGACACCATCCTGTTCGTGGGGTGGTTCGGTCCCCGCGGCCTGGCTTCCCTCGTGTTCGCCCTGCTGGCGCTGGAAACCCTCGGACCAGTGTCCAATGAGGCCGTGGCCGTCATAACAGCCACCGTGCTGCTCAGCGTCCTGACCCATGGATTCAGCGCCGCTCCGTTGGCCGCCCGTTACGGACGGG
>NZ_AUPJ01000102.1 GCF_000427315.1 Arthrobacter sp. TB 26 | reverse complement strand
CGGCTGGCATGGCCGTCGCCGTAGGAGCACAAGCAACGTTCAGGGTTTCTCAGGCCGCACAACAGACCGCGCAGGATTCAACCGGCCAATCAGAAACAGTGGAGGGCCCCAGTGGCAGCAATTAATACCGAATATAAGGAACCGTCCTACGGCAACTGGCGCGTCCCGCGCTCTGCCGGGCTGGGCAACCTCGGAGCTATCGGCACCGGCATTGTCATGGCCGGGTTGTTGCTGGGCATCATCAGCTTCGCCATCTGGGGCCTGTTCCCGGGCCTTGCTGTCCTGGCCGTGGCCGGGGCCAGTGCCCTGTTGCTGACGGTCAAGGACAAGCACGGCCAGTCCGTTGTTGACCGTTTCGGCACACGGATGAGCTTCCGGCTCTCCAAGTCCTCCGGAACGAATCTCTACCGTTCCGGCCCCCTCGGTGTGACGGAGTGGGGCATGTACCAGCTGCCCGGCCTCGCGGCGAAGTCCACCCTGTACGAATTCACCGACTCCTACAAGCGCCCGTTCGCACTCCTGCACGTGCCGTCCACCAGCCACTACACCGTGATCTTCTCCACCGAACCCGACGGCGCGTCCCTGGTGGACCCGGAGCAGGTCGATGCGTGGGTGGCGAACTGGGGCGGCTGGCTCGCCGGCCTCGGAGACGAAGCAGGCCTGGACGCCGCCGCCGTAACGGTCGAGACCGCACCGGATTCCGGCTACCGGCTCCGCAACGAGGTCACCATGAACATCGACCCGAATGCCCCGGATTTTGCCAAGAACGTGCTCAACGAGGTCATCAACACGTATCCGGAAGGTTCGGCCACGGTCCGGGCCTGGGTGTCCCTGTCCTTCAACGCCTCCCTGCGGGCCGGATCGAAGAAGCGCACACCTGAAGATGTGGCCCGTGACCTCGCGTCCCGGATCCCGGGCCTGTCGGCCCGGCTGCAGTCCACCGGCGCCGGGATCGCCCGTCCGATGTCCGCGCAGGAACTCTGCGAGGTCGTGCGGATCGCCTACGATCCGCCCGCTGCCCTGATCATTGATGAAGCTCACGCCGCCGGCTCCCCGGTGTCCCTGACCTGGGGCGAAGTTGGGCCCTCCGCGACGCAGGCGAGCTGGGATGACTACCGGCACGACAGCGCGTTCTCAGTTTCATGGACCATGACAGGTGCCCCGCGCGGGTCGGTGAACTCCTCGGTCCTGTCCCGGCTGCTGGCCCCGCACGGGGACATTGACCGTAAGCGGATCTCATTGCTGTACCGCCCGATGGATTCGGCCCGTGCCGCGGCCGTGGTGGAGCGGGACCAGAACAACGCCAACGTCCGCATCACCTCCGGGAACCGCCCGTCCGCCCGGGCCCTGGTCGATGCCCGCTCCGCTGTGCAGACCGCGCAGGAGGAGGCTCAGGGCGCCGGGCTGGTGAACTTCGGCATGGTCGTCACGGCCACCGTGACCGATAAGGAACGCCTCGCCGATGCCGTGGCCGCGGTGGAACAGACTTCCGGGACTGCCCGGGTGCTGCTGCGCCGGGCCTATGGCGCCCAGGACACGGCGTTCGCCGCGTCCCTGCCGCTGGGTCTGGTCCTTCCCAAGCACAGCCTCCTGCCCACCGAAATCAAGGATGCGCTCTAAATGGCCCTGAAGGAGTTTTTGACGTCAATGACTGCAAAGACAGTAAAGCCAGCAAAAGGTGCGCCCACGGACAAGTCCGAAAAGCAGCCCCGTGAGACCGGGCCAGGCGCCCGCGGCTGGACCGGACGCGGCGGCGGCATGGCCCAGCTCGTCCCGTCCGTGAAGGAATACCGGGGAACCACGGTCCAGGTCTGCGGGCTGTGGCCTTTTTCCTCCGGGGCATCCTCGCCCATGATCGGCGTCCCGCTCGGACGTCACGAAGAAACCCAGGCCACGGTCTGCTGCGACCCGATCAGCTGGTTCCAGCGCGCCCGCCTGATTTCCAACCCTTCCGCGTTCATCCTGGGCAAGCCGGGGCTGGGAAAGTCCACCGTGGTGCGCCGAATGTTCATCGGACTCTCCGCACAGGGCGTCCACCCCCTGATCCTGGGGGACCTCAAAGGCGAGCACGTCAAAGCCGTCCAGGCACTCGGCGGCCAGGTCATCAAGCTCGGCCGGGGAGTGGGCTACCTGAACATCCTCGATCCCGGACAGGCCGTCGAAGCGGCGCAGCTGCTCGAAGACAGCGGCCACCATGAGGACGCCGCCCGGGTCCGCGCCGACGCGCACGGCCGGCGCCTGACCATGGTTGTCTCCCTGATCACGATCAGCCGGAACAACCCGCCCACCGATCAGGAACAGACCATCCTGGACCGGGCCCTGCGGGTCCTCGATGACCGGTTCGACGGTGTTCCGGTCCTGAAAGACCTTCTGGACGTGATCATCTCCGCACCCGATGAGCTGCGGCAGGTTGCACTGGACCGCGGCGACATGAATGTCTACCTGCAGGAAACCCGCGCGCTGGAAGCAACCCTGCTCGGGCTGACCGGAGGCGGGAAGCTCGGAGAAATCTTCTCCCGGCACACCACCAACCCCATGATGCGCGACCGCGCCGTGGTCTTCGACGTCTCCAGCATCGACGAGACCGAAACCGACCTCCAAGCTGCAATTCTGCTCGCGTGCTGGTCCTACGGCTTCGGCACCGTCAACGTCGCAAACGCACTCGCGGACGCCGGTCTGGAACCGCGCCGGAACTACTTCGTCGTCCTGGATGAGCTGTGGCGGGCGCTGCGCGCCGGCAAAGGCATGGTGGACCGGGTGGACGCCCTGACCCGGCTGAACCGCTCCGTGGGGGTCGGACAGATCATGATTTCCCACACCATGTCCGACCTGCTGGCGCTGCCGGCGGAAGAAGACCGGATGAAAGCCCGCGGCTTCGTGGAACGCTCCGGCATGGTGATCTGCGGCGGCCTCCCCGCCTCCGAAATGCCGTTGCTGACCTCGGCCATTCCGCTGTCCCGGCAGGAGCAACAGAAGCTCATCTCCTGGCAGGACCCACCCGCTTGGGACTCCCGCGGCCTCGACGTCGAACCCCCCGGACGCGGGAAGTTCCTGATCAAGGTCGGCGGCCGGCCCGGGATCCCGGTTCTGGTGGGCCTGACATCTTTGGAGCAAGGCCCGGATGGAGTCAACGACACCGAAGGAAAGTGGCGTGAAACCCCGGAAACCCTCCTCGAGCCAATGACCCCTAACGTACCCCTTGAAGGAGGCACGCTGTGAGCGCACCGAACCGCAAAGGAATGGGCCTCGGGGATGCCCTGCTGGTCTGGTTCGCCATCGGCTTCATCGTCGTCTTCGGCGGCGGGACCTACGCGGCCGCCCACCTGGGATCCTGGATGGCCGGCATCGACTCACCCCCCAAGCATCCGATTGATCTGATCGCCGGGCTGGTCAAGGGCCGCGTGCCGTGGCCCGTCCAGTCCACCGTCGCGGCCGCCCTCATGGCCGGCGTGGTCCTGATCCTGGCCATCGTCGTGCTCGTGGCCTGGAAGAAGGGTGCCTCCAAGCGTGCCCGGGTAGATAAGGCCGCCCGGTACCTGGGTCGAGGGAAGTCCTTGGCTGCATTCTCCGAGAAGGGCGCGAAAGCGACGGCGGATCGGCTGGGCGTGACAGGAACGCCGGGCATCGTGGTGGGCAAGGTCGTCTCCACCGGCCAGACGTTCATTCAGTCCTGGGAAGACCTCAGCCTCGATATCTGGGGTCCCCGGACCGGTAAGTCCACCTCACGGGTGATGCCCGCGATCCTGGACGCACCGGGTGCTGTGGTGTCGACCTCGAACAAGCGCGACGTGGTGGACGGCACCCGCGGCGTCCGCGAGGCAACCGGCCCCGTGTGGGTGTTCGATCCGCAGAAGATCGCCCAGGAAGAAGCACAGTGGTGGTGGAACCCGCTCTCCTATGTCACCGACGAAGAGAAGGCGTACAAGCTCACGCAGCACTTTTCAGTCGGGTCGAGGGTCCCGGGGTCCAAGCCCGATGCCTACTTCGACCCCAAAGCCGAAGACATCCTCTCCTCGTACTTCCTCGCGGCCGCGCTCGGTGAACTTCCCATCACGCAGGTCTACCTGTGGGTGACGGAGCAGGTGAACCGGGAACCGATCAACATCCTGAAAGAGCATGACTACGAGCTGCAGTACAAGGGCCTGGAGTCCACGCTGGAGCTGGCCGACAAACAGCGCGACGGTATCTTCGGCACCGCCGAGAAGATGATCCAGTGCCTCAAGTCCAGAAACACGCTGCGCTGGGTCGCACCCATGGGAGGAGCGACGGTGGCCACGGATGCCCGCCGGCAGTTCAATCCGCACGCTTTCGCTGCCTCGCAGGAGACGATCTACATCCTCTCCAAGGAAGGGGCCGGCTCAGCGTCCCCGCTCACCACAGCGTTGACGGTGGCGATCGCTGAGGCGATGGAGGAACGGGCCGAGCGCAGCGGCGGCCGTCTGCCCAAGCCTGCGCTGTTCGCCCTCGATGAGTTGGCCAACGTCGTCCGCTGGGCAGCCCTGCCGGATCAGTTCAGCCACTACGGGTCCAAGGGCCTGATCGTCATGGGCATCCTGCAGTCCTGGTCCCAGGGCGTCGAACTCTGGGGCGAGGCGAACATGCGGAAAATCTGGTCGGCCGCGAACGTCAAGGTCTACGGTGGCGGCGTCGCTGAAGAAGGTTTCCTCCGGGCGCTCTCGGACCTGATCGGGGACTACAGCTATACCAACGTCTCCGTCTCCTCCGGTAAGTCCGGCTCCAGCCGTTCCCGGCAGGAGGGCAAGGAGCGAATCTTCGATGTCTCCAACCTGGCGGAGCTGGACCGTGGCCGCGCCGTGGTCCTGGCTTCCGGCGCACCCGCCACATTGGTCCGGACCATTCCCTGGTACACCGGCCGGCACAAGGACGCCGTGGAGGCGTCCATCAAGAAGTGCAGCCCCCACCCGGAGGAACCGGAGGCCGTCCTGGTGCCCTCCGCTCCGGTCGCTAATCCCTGGGTCACCGGGTAAGGAAGCAATCAGCCATGGCAGATGATTTCGGACTGTTCGACACGGACACGCCCGCGCCCAATCCCGGCAATAGCGAGGACGGCAAGCCGGAGAAGGAACCGGAGCTCGTCTACGGCACGGCCGAAGAGTTCCTTCACGAGCAGCTGCTGCCGACATACGTCCGCAGCGTCACGGGGAAGTCCGCGAAGTGGTGCATCGAGTGGTACTTCCACCCCGAAGCGGTCTCACGTGTCGCGGCGCTCTGGCGTTCCTGGGAGCACCTACGCCTCGACCCGGCCACCGGCATGAGCGTCTGGTGGCGCGACCACGCAGACCACCACATGAGAGTCCTCTTGGACCCACAGGGACCCTTTTACAACTGCGATCTGAAAGAACATCGCGACCCCGAACACCTGGAACCAAAGATGGCACCAGCGGGCTGGTTCCCCGACGTCCGGCTGTCCGCCGGCCCGTAGGGCCCGCTCAATTCGCAGCGCCGATAAGCATGCCAACGACGCGATGAGGTTTCGGCTATCCATCTCGTCTGCAATGGCGTCGACTACGCCGTCATAGGGGCTCGGCGCGGTCTCTGCCCGTAGATGGTTCTGGTTGCGGCTGCTTTCCCCGACGGCGCAGTTAGCTGGGTGAAGCGTTTCGGGTCAGCCCTGGACGCCGCCGGTGCAAACGGCGCCGGGCTCAGGGGTTTGGGGGCCTTGTCGGTACCTCGTGATGAAGGCCGCCAGACGCTCGTCTTCCGCGTTGTCGACGGAGAGCTGTTTTCCCCAGGCGGTGGCGGTCACCGGGGAGGCCTGGTCGGTGACCGGGCTGAGCAGGAGGTAATCCTGCGTGCCGGCGATGCCGGTTAGCTCTGCGATCTGGTCTTTTGCCAGATCCGGCCGGTAGGAGAGCCACACGGCGCCGTGCTCGAGGGAGTGCACGGCCTGGGTCTGCTCAACAGGGGTTGTGTAGATGCCGCAGTTCGTCCATACCGGTGCGTGGTCCCCGCCCGTGGCAGGGGTCCGCGGGTAGCTGACGGGTTCGCGGGTGTGGTTCCTGGACTGGTCGGGGTAGTCCTGCTCGCCTTCCACCGGACGGGAAGCCGCTGCCTTGGTCTCTTCGCGCTGCCGGACCTCGCCGACGACCACGAAGGTCACCGCCGCGATGATGGAGCCGACCAGCACCGCGCCGGTGCCGTAGATCAGCCAGGCCCGGCGTCTCCGGGCAGCGCGCTGCTTTGCCTGCAGCGCCTTGAGAATCGCGGTGCGTTCCTCGGACGTCTTCCTCGGTGCAGCCATGGGGGCTCTCTCGCTTTCTTGGGAATGAATGGTTAGAGTCTGGCGCGCAGCTCTTGAAGGGCGGTGATTTCCGCGGTCTGGGCTTCCAGGATCCGGGCGGCGAAGTCTTTGACGCGGGCGGTCTCGGCGAGTCCTACGGCGGCCGTGGCCATGGCGACCCCGCCCTGATGGTGCCGGATCATCAGGTCCGTGAAGAGCCGGTCGGCTTCGGGCCCGGCCGCGTTGCGCAGTGCCTTCATCTGGTCGGGCGTGGCCACCCCTTCCATGGTTCCTTCGGCGGCGCCCGGCCCGGTGTGCGTGGCGCCCTGATGGGTGCCGTCTCCTGCCCGCATCCACGCCATCGGCGGCGTCGGTCCTGACGGGGACAGACCCCAGTCCTGGAGCCAGGCAAACATTTGGCCGTTCTGGTGCTGTTGGGTGGTGGCGATGTCGTAGGCGATGGCCCGGATTTCCTCGTTGGCCGATTTGTCCCGGATCAACAGGGCCATCTCAACGGCTTGGGCGTGGTGTGCCTGCATGTCGCGGGCAAATCCGGCGTCCGGTCCGGTGTCCGGCACGGCCTTGGGTCCGGCGGACAGCCGGCCGATGGCGAAGAAGGCTGCGGCGGTGAGGAGTGTGACGGCCACGAGGATAATCCAGAGGCGTTTGGGGCGAAGCCCCGCTGTTCCTGCCGGAGGCATTCGCGGCGTCCCGGCGCGTGGTTCGCACCAGTTGTCGGTCATGGTTATATCCAGCCTCGGGGGTCGACGGTGAGCCCGTTGCGCACGACTTCGAAGTGGAGGTGGCAGCCGGTGGAGTTGCCTGTCGTTCCGGCTCCGGCCAGCCTCTGACCTCGGGCCACGACAGCCCCGATGGTTGTCTCGATGGAAGACAGGTGGTTATAGGTGCTTTTCATGCCGTTGCCGTGCTCTATTACGATCCGGTTGCCGCCGCCATTGGGGGACCAGCCGGCCTCCACGACCGTGCCCGCTCCGGCGGAGAAGACGGCCGTCCGGCATGCTGCCTGCAGGTCCAGGCCAGTGTGCAATTCCCCGGGTCCGCCCGTGATGGGGTTGGTGCGGAGCCCGAAAGGAGAGGTGACAGACATGGTGGCCAGGGGAGCGCCCAGGCCCTTGGAAGCCGGGGCCGAGGACACAACTGCCTCTACTTGGGCGGGCGCGGCGATGGTGGTGACATCTGTCCTGGGGAAGGTGACGGTGGCCGCAGCGGATGCTTCGACGGCCGGGTCTGCTATCTCGGGTGCCACCTGCGCAGCTGCAGGTCCGGATATTTCATGTCCGAGCTGGGCGTGGGCGGCAGGGAGGCCCGTGGCGAGGAGCACGGCTGCCGCCAACGCTGACACGCCGGGGATCCACCCGCGGCCAACGGGCCTGGGTTCGGCGCCCCTTGTGAAGTCGCGGCCTGTCGCGGCAGGTTCGGCCCGGTGGCGCCGGCGGTCGTTCCGTGTCGCCATGCGGCGTCCGCGGCGGGAAGGGACTGGCATGGGGATCCTTTCGGGTCGCCTGCGACCGACGGCCGCGGCAAGTAACGCTGCCACGGGGCGCCGAATCGCGCACGCTTATGCGTAACCCGTGGCAGGCACCCTGCCCGGGAAGCGGTCTCCGAAGCTTTAGTACAGCAAATTCTGAATCACGTTACAGCCAAAGGCCTTCCGTTACAATTCTGTGACAATTCAACACCGCACTTCGGCCAGCTGCTGCAATCTTTTTTCTACAGCCGGTAGAACCACATGACTGTGAATATCTTCATACGATCAGGTGATTCGGTCAAATTTCCCGCAGCGACGCGCGGACGGCGTGGCCTTCGAGCGGACCGTCTCCGTGGGCTGCCCGGCTTTGATGACAGTGACGGCGGCATCCTGCTGTCATTGACGCGGCTTGTCCCTCCGCGGGCCTTCCC
This sequence comes from Arthrobacter sp. TB 26, assembly GCF_000427315.1. Classification (GTDB taxonomy): domain Bacteria; phylum Actinomycetota; class Actinomycetes; order Actinomycetales; family Micrococcaceae; genus Arthrobacter. The sequence continues at coordinate 7,348 of NZ_AUPJ01000102.1, read as the reverse complement.
AGGACCTTGTCCTGGACAATCAGGGTCGGGGCGGCCCCCGGATCCTGGGCTTCCAAAAGGGCACCGTGAAGGCGCTGATTACCGGGGCAGCCGCCGGAGCCTAACGCGCCGCGGCCGCTGTTTCTGCCCGGAAAAGACGGTCTGGCCGCCCGCCCCGGCATTCAGTATCACCGGCGACGTTCCGGCCGGCTGGCCAGCTGCTGGAGGTAGTCGTTATAGGCATCCAACTCCGGGGTGCCCTCCCTGGCAGCGGCCCGCTCCGCGCGGACCCACCCCCTGGCCTCATCCCGCTGCCAGCGGACCATGATGAAAATGAGCATCAGGACTCCGGGCAGTTCCCCGTAGGACCAGGCCAGGCCGCCGGCGACCCCCTGGTCCGTTATTGGATCTATGTTCCATTGCGGGGGAGACATCGAGAAGAAGTCGATCATCGGCGTGGTGGCCATCATGAGAACGACCCCGAAGAACGCGTGCAGCGGCATTTCGGCGAACATGTCGATCATCCGCCCGAAATGACTCTGGCGTTCGGGCAGCGGATCCGCCGAGATCAGCGGAACCGTGAACAGGATTCCGGCAGCCAGGAACAGCAGCTCGAGACCGACGTGACCGTACCAGCTGGGTAGGAGGAGGTCCGCGATGCCGGAGAAGTACACGCCATAGAAGCTGAGCAGAAACAGCGGAACCATGAAAGCAGGGTGGATCGCCAACCGTCCCAAGCGGGAGCGAAGACCCCAGATCGCGGCGCGCAGGATCACCCGGCCCGCCCCGCGGTGGGGTGTTGCCCGCAGCAGCAGGGTCCCGGGTGAACCGATCACCAGCAGCGGCGGCACGGCCATCATCAGCGTCAGCTGCTGGAACATGAATATCGAGAACATACGCAGCCCGTAGCCTTCGATCCCTGCGCCCATGACCACGATGAGGGCCAGGCAGCCGGTCAGGAAGGAGGCGGTGCGAACGGGCGACCAGCGCCGCCCCTGCCGCCACAGGCTGACGGCACCGGCGAGGTAAAGCAGCGCCGCGAGCATAGCCAGGGCCGGTATCAGCGGGACGGGCTGCAGGTTGGGAGCGAGGTACTCGGCCAGCGAGGGAGGCAGCGTCGGGATCCAGACAGGACCGTCAATCTCAGGTTCGGACATCATGCCGTTAGATTCCGGCCGGGGGCGGGACGGGTAGGCTGCCCGGGTGCTAGCGGCCGGCGGCCATTTGCAGCCTGTCCCGCCCGGTGTGCCCGACATGGGTCAAGCCAAGGTCCAGGAGCATGCGGACGTGGGAGTCCGCCAGCGAGTAATAGGCCATCCTGCCGGCACGCCGGACCGTCACCACGCGTGGTCCGCGCAGCAGCCGCAGGGCATGTGAGACACCCGATTCGCTCAGGCCGGTGGTGGCGGCCAGATCGCACACGCACATTTCGCCTTCGAGCAAGGCGATAAGGATCCGGACCCGCCCCGGATCCGAGAGCAGGCCGAAGACGACCGCCAAATCCGCCACGTCGGCCTCCTCCGGCATCCTGGAGCGGACCTGTTCCACTTTGTCGGCATCCACCAGGCGCAGGGAGCATTCGCTGACCTGGCCGGCAGGCGCCGGCGGCTGTGAGCTTCGGGTCATTCGTCAAGATTACCTCTACTGCTAATGCTTCGCATTTACACCACGGCGGGGAACCACCCTCGGGTCTCCAATTAACGTGTGAACAACTCTACAGATATTCTGGTGGGGCACGGCAGCGCGCCGGCACCGCCCGCTTCCGCATCCCGGCAGCAGGTTCCGGACCACGTCTTTAAGGATCTCTTGTGGCGCTGAAAGCCCCCGCCAACGCCCCGACGGTCTCGCCACGGCTGGTGTGGCTCGCTGTCGCCGGTGTCATCGCCGTGACGGCTGTCCTGGCGGCCACTGCATACGGCAGGGGTACGTTGCCCCCGGAAACCCGGGACCCGGGGGCCCTGGTCCGTTGGGGCTACGGCATCGCGCAGACCCTCCACAACACCGCCGCCGCCGCAACCATCGGCGCCCTCGTGTTCGCCGCCTCCATCATCCCGCCGGCGATGCGGAGCCCGGGACGCAGCACCCCCGGGCGGAAGGAACAGGACCGTGCTCCGGCACAGGAGCATCCGGCATTCACCCGCATCATGTTGCTGGCCTCGACGGCCAGCGCGCTCTGGGCATTGTCCGCCATGGCCGTTCTGGTATTCAGCTTCTCGGACATCACCGGAATTCCCGTGTCCGGGAGCAGCGAATACGCCTCCCAGCTGGCCTCCTACGTCACGGAGCTGCCCACCGGGACCGCGTGGCTGTGGGTGGTCATCATTTCCGCGTCGGTATCGACGCTGACTTTCGGTCTCCGCTCCCGCGGCGGGCTGGCCGCTGCGGCGCTGCTGGCCCTGGCCGGGCTCCTTCCCATGATCCTGATCGGTCATGCCGCCGGCGGCACCGACCACGAACAGGCCATCAACTCATTGGGCCTCCACCTGGTGGGCGTGTGCCTCTGGCTGGGTGGGCTGATTGCGCTGGCGGTCGGAGGGACGGCCTTTGGCAAGGACACCGCGGCGGTCCTGGAACGGTTTTCCGCACTGGCCGGTTTCGCTTTTATCCTCGTGGTCGCCTCGGGCCTCATCAACGCCGCCATCCGCATCGATTTTCCTGCTGGGCTGGCCTCGCCCTACGGCGTCCTCCTCCTGGGCAAAACCGCTGCCACCCTCGTCCTGGGCGCCGTCGGCTTCCTGCACCGCCGACGCCTGATTCCCGGGCTGGCCCTGAAATCCGACACCGGGACAAACACCCGGCTGCTGTGGCGCTTCGTCGTCGTGGAGCTTCTGATCATGGGCGCGGTCAGCGGCCTCGCCGCGGCGCTGAGCCGGACGCCTCCGCCCGGGGGAGAGGACGTCCGTCCGGCCCTGACGCCGGCGGAAATCCTCACCGGCTACCTGCTGCCCCCGGAGCTGACTGCAGAGCGGTGGTTCACCGTCTGGCGGCCGGACTGGCTCTGGATCGCAGTGGCCGTGACCGGCGCGTACCTGTACCTGCGGGCGGCGCGGCGCCTCCGGGTCCGCGGTGACACGTGGCCGTGGGCACGGACGCTCCTGTGGCTGACCGGCCTGACCGCGCTGGTATTCTTCACCTCCGGCGGACCGTCCGTTTACGGCCGGATACTGTTCAGCGCCCACATGCTGGACCACATGGCTCTGACCATGGTTGTTCCGGTGTTCCTCGTCCTCGGATCCCCGGTCACCCTGGCGCTCCGGACACTGGCCCCACGGCATGACGGTTCCCGCGGCCCCAGGGAATGGATCATGATTCTGGTCCATTCCCGGGTGGCCGCCATCGTGACCCACCCTTTGTTCGTTGCTGCCAACTTCGCCGGATCCATCGTGCTCTTTTACTACTCGGACGCGTTCGGCTTCGCCCTCCGCGAGCACGTCGGGCACGAACTTATGACGGTCCACTTCGTGCTCACCGGCTACCTCTTTGTCCTGTCCATGATCGGCACGGACCCCGTCCCGGTCCGCGCACCCTACCCGCTGCGGCTGCTGCTGCTGCTGGCAACCATGGCCTTCCACGCCTTCTTTGGCGTGACCCTGATGGGATCCACCACACTGATCCAGCCGGACTGGTTCACCGGGCTGGGGCGGGACTGGGGGCTGCCGGCCCTGGAGGACCAGCAAATGGCCGGTGCCATTACCTGGGGTATCGGCGAGGTCCCCACGCTGCTGATTGCCCTGGGCGTGGCGGTCATGTGGTCACGATCTGATGCCCGTGAGACCCGCCGTACCGACCGGGCCGCCGCCCGGAACCAGGACGCGGACCTGACTGCCTACAACGCCATGCTCGCCCGCCTGGAGGAACGCAGCAGCACCACGGCCCGGGCCCATGATCGAGGCAAGTAGCGCACTCCGGTCCGTTCGCAGTGACGCCGGGTTGACCGCCGGACAGAACACCAAATGCTCTGAATCCAGAAATCTCTGTATCATTCCGGATATGCGCATACTGTCCACAATTGACGTTCTGGCACGCTTCGGCAAGGCACTGGCCGACCCGACCCGGGCAGCAATCCTGCTCGAACTGAAGTCCGGCCCGGCCTGCCCGTCAGACCTCGCCGACCGGATTGGGGTCAGCCGCCAGATCCTCTCCAACCACCTGGCGTGCCTGCGCGACTGCGGCCTGGTTGTCGGGGACCCCGCCGGACGGCGGATCCACTACCGCCTCTCGGACCCGCGTCTGGCGCACGCCCTCGAAGACCTGCTTGGTACCATCCTGACCGTCGACCCTATCTGCAGCTGCGCCGAGCCCGACTGCCCCCAGGACAAGGTAGCCCCACTGACCGGCCACGAACCCCTGATGGACGTGGCCCGATGAGCGGTCATGATCATGACCACGGCGCCGCCGGAGGCAGCAACCGCGGAAAGCTGATCATCGTTTTCTCCATCACATTTGCGGTCATGATCGCGGAGATCATCGGTGCTGTCCTTGCCGGCAGCCTGGCGCTGCTGGCCGATGCCGGCCACATGTTCACGGATTCCACCGGTTTGCTGATCGCGCTCATCGCCGCGTCACTGGCGCTGAAACCGGCCACATCAAAACGGACGTGGGGCTACAAACGGGCCGAAATTATCGCCGCAGCGGGCCAAGCCGCGCTGCTGCTCGGTGTCGGCGGCTTCGTCATCGTTGAGGGGATACGGCGGCTCTTCGATCCTCCGGAGGTTGGCGGAGACACGATGCTGTGGTTCGGCATCATCGGCCTGGCCGGTAATGTCATCGGCCTGATCGTTCTGGCCTCGGGCCGGAACCACAACTTCAATATGAAGGCCGCGTTCCTGGAAGTGCTCAATGACGCGCTCGGGTCCGTGGCCGTGATCGTCGCGGCCATCATCATCGCCGTGACCGGCTGGGTCCAGGCGGACGCCGTCGTCTCGCTGTTCATCGGCGTCCTGATCATTCCCCGCACGCTCAAGCTGCTCCGCGACACCGTCAACGTGCTGATGGAAAACGCACCCCAGGGACTGGACATGGCAGAAGTCCGCGAGCACATCCTGGCGCTGCCGCACGTCATCGACGTCCACGACCTGCACGCCTCCCTCGTAGCCTCCGGAACCCCGGTCCTCTCGGCCCACGTCACCGTCGAAGACACGTGCATGACCGACGGCCATGCCGCCACCATCCTCGCCGAGCTGCAGCGCTGCGTAGCCGAACACTTCGACGTCAGCGTCGAACACTCCACCTTCCAAATCGAACCCGCCGCCCACCGCGACCAGGAAAGCATCCCGCACTAATGACACAGACACCCACGAAACCCGCCCCCGCACCGAGAGACCCGGCGAAGAAGGCCCGCCTCGTGATCTGGATCCTGCTCGGTGTCATCGTCGCCGCAGCCGTGATCTGGTACGCGGTCTTCACCACCACCAAACCGGCACCGGCACCCCCGGCCCCGGCGGCGTCCGCGGAGCTGGTCCGCGAGGACAGCCACCGCGTCACCTCACCTGTGACGGAGAAAGCCCAGCTGGTGGAGTTCCTGGACTTCGAATGTGAGTCCTGCCGCGCCGCCTACCCCCTCGTCGAGGAACTCAAGGAAGAGTACGGAGACCGGATCACGTTCGTGAACCGGTACTTCCCGCTCCCGGGACACCGGAACTCCGGCACCTCGGCCCTGGCCGTGGAAGCTGCCGCTCAGCAGGGCCAGTACGAGCAGATGTATGCCAAGATGTTCGAAACCCAGCCCCAGTGGGGCGAAAGCCAGGACTCCCAGGCACCCCTGTTCAGGACCTTCGCACAGGAACTGGGACTGGACCTGACTAAGTATGACGCCGCCGTAGCGGACGAGAAAACCATCGACAGGATCCGTAAAGACGTCGCCGACGGCAGGGCCCTGGGCGTGACCGGGACGCCCACGTTCTTCCTCAACGGCGAAAAACTCGTCCTTAACACCGAAGAACAGTTTCGCCAGAAACTCACCGACGCCACCAAATAGGTCCCCCGACCGGGCACGGCGGGCGGCGGCCGCGCCCGGGGCCATAGTTTCTACGTAACGTAGAATCTGCCGCTTAACGAAGGAGCCCGGCACTGTGAATCTTGCGCGCGCCCCGTTGCGGATCCCGCGGACCCTTGCCGTCGCGGGAACCGTTCTTTCCCTTGCGGCGACTGCGCATGTTTTCGCCGGCGGGGAACTGCCGACGCCGCCGGTCCTCGCCGCGCTGGCAGCGCTGACGACTTTGGCCGCGGCACCCTTGACCGGTGCCAGAATGACTGCCCCGGTACTTGCCGGATATCTCCTTGCGGGACAATTCGCCCTCCACCAGGCATTCTCTGCCTTGTCCGGTCCGGCGGGAGCGGTCGCTCGGCCGGCGGCCCACGCGCACTACGGACAGATCCTTCCCGCCCCCGGTCCTGACGCCGCCCTTCGGGTCATGCCGGCCGCGGATCCCGCCGCTGCAATGCTTGGCCTGCACGTTCTGGCCACGCTTGCCACCGCCCTTATGCTCGCCCGGACCGAGGCATCGTTGTGGGCAGTGGCGGCGTGGCTGCGGATCCTGATTAAGCCACTAATTCCGGGGGCTATGCCGCCAGTGTTGCGCCTGGCCGTCATCGGCGGCAGACGGCCCGCGCGGAGGGTGGCAGCACTAGGGCAGGTGTCGGCACGGGGACCGCCGCTGGGGGTCGGCCGCCATGCGGCCCTGCCAGCCATTCTCCGACGATCCAGAATTGAAGACCCCACTATGAACCTGATCCAAAAACAACGCGTCCGTCTTGGCCTGGCACTGGCCGCCGGGCTCCTTATCCCGGCGGTTGCCGCAGGACCGGCCCTGGCCCACGACGCCCTTCAGTCCACGACCCCGGCCGCGGACGCTACCGTGACCTCCGCGCCGAGGACGGTCTCGCTCACCCTCTCGAAGCCGCCGACCGATTCGGAAAGCTTGAACCTCAGCGTCATCACCGTTACCGACGGCGAGGGAAAAACGCTCAGCGACGGGAAAGTGACCGTCACCGGCGCCACGATTTCCACCACGGTCGCCCCCGGCGCCAACGGGCCTCACAAAGTGCTGTGGCGGGCCGTTTCCTCCGACGGACACCCGATCGACGGAAGTTACTCCTACACGGTTCAGGACCCTGACCGAACCGCATCGGCGGCACCTTCGCCGGCACCGACCCCGGCACCGACCCCGACATCCGCCGCGGCCACCACCGAGTACGAACGGGCCGCACCACCCAACAACGACAACGCGCTGCTGACGCTGGGCATCGCGGCAGCCGTCATCGCTGCACTGGCCGGCATCCTCCTCCTGGGCAACCGCAAGCGGGCCAGGAACAGGAACTCCTAAAGCCCCGGCACGCCCTCCCGGCCTGACCCCGGAAACCGGACCAT
>NZ_AUPJ01000101.1 GCF_000427315.1 Arthrobacter sp. TB 26 | reverse complement strand
CCCGCCCGCGGCCTGAGCCGCAAGCATGCGCCCACTCCCCGCTTTCGACCCAAGCGGCACCGCCCCTAGTCCGCACTCGGCCCGGGGCCGCCGTCGCCGTTCGCGCCGCGCCGGACGGCTGTGATGAGACTCACCCGCAATAATCGCCATCTGGCTTGAGCCAGCATCGCCACGCTGTGCACTATGGAAAGGCAAGGCTGGGACCTCAAACTCCCCGTTTAGCCGGCCCTGACCACCGCGACGCCAAGCGTCAGCAGCGGACCAGCGGCAAAGTTTTACCCATCCTGGTGGACGCAATGAGGCCAAACCGGTGAGCTCGCAGAGCCGCCAACGGTCCCGGAGCGTTCCCGGTTTGGCCATACGGCGGCTCCGCATCGGTGCGGCAGCCGGACCTCCGGATCATGAATGGAAGCACTGAACAATGACGTTTGAAACTGCCACCTCTGTAACCCACAAGCTCTGGGACCGCTCCAACGTGCACAGCGAGCTGGACGCCCTGGTCCACGACCTCTCGGTCCGCCACAACACTCCCAAGAGCAACATCGCCGTCCACGCCAGCGGCCCCAACACGTTCACGCTCAGCCTGAACCACGGCGAAGCCAACCTCGAGACGGTCAACCTTTAGCAAGCACAGCACGACGCAACACCACGACGACGGCGGGNNNNCCCGCCGTCGTCGTTCCATGTCAGGCGCCGCCCCAAATCCAGTGACTCAGACGGCGCACCGGTGCGACAAGCTCGCCCTCTCCCGGGGCAGACGACGATGCCAGGCCCTGGAAGTACTGGGCCGCCAGCTTCGCATGCGCCTGGCCAGCATCGAACCGGGAGGCGTCTTCGGCCTGATTCACGACCATAAAGACCGGCCTGGCGTCGTCTAACTGTGAGCGCGATGCCGGCCGGCTTGTCCGCGCGGGATATACATCGATACCCCCGGGGGTATAGAGTGAGGGGCATCACAGTGATTGAAAAAGCACGGAGACGCCGGAGTCCGGACGCGCAGACGAAGATGCTGCCTGTACCGGCCCCGGAGGTCTCCCTAGCCCGATCAATCCCCCGGTATGCCGGGCGTCGGCGCTAACGCGACGCCCGGCTCCCAGAGAGGCGTCTTATCCATGAGCATGCACCACGAGATCCTGATCATCGGAGGTGGCAACGCGGGGCTGAGCGTTGCAGCCCGGCTCCGCCGTGCAGGGCGGACCGATATCGGTGTGATCGAGCCGAGCGAACGGCACTACTATCAGCCGTTGTGGACCCTGGTTGGGGGAGGTGCCGCCAGCCAAAAAGAATCGGTCCGTCCACAGGCATCCGTTATGCCCCAGGGGGTCGCCTGGATTAAGGACGCCGCAGCGGACATCGACCCGGAGCAGCGCAGTGTGGCACTCGCCTCCGGCGGTTCCGTCACATATGACTACCTGGTGGTCTCTCCCGGCATCCAGCTGGACTGGGACAAGATCCCGGGCATGGCCGAAGCAATGGACACACCCACGGCATCCAGTAATTACCGGTTCGACCTGGCGCCAAAGACCTGGGACATGATCCGGAACCTGAAGTCCGGGACGGCGGTTTTCACCCAGCCCTCGGGACCCATCAAGTGTGCGGGCGCGCCGCAGAAAATCGCGTATCTGGCCGCCGACTATTGGCAAAAGCAGGGCGTGCTGGACAACATCCGGGTCGTCATGGTTCTGCCCACGCCGGGCATGTTCGGGGTCAAGGTGTTCGCCGACGAGCTTGAGCGGGTGGTGGCCAAATACGGCATCGAAGTCCGTTTCAACAGCGAGATGACCGCGGTGGACTCAGCCGCCGGCACGGCAGTGATTACGGATAACTCGGCAGGTTCCCAGGAATCACTGCATTATGACCTGCTCCACGTCGTGCCGCCGCAGTCGGCCCCGGACTGGCTCAAGCGCACCCCTCTGGCAGATCCGGCCAACCCCGCAGGCTACGTGGACGTTGACAAGCACACGATGCAGCACCTGCGCTACCCGGAAATTTTTGCCCTGGGCGACGCGGGATCCACGCCGAACTCGAAGACTGGAGCGGCGATCCGCAAGCAGGCCCCTGTGCTGGTGGAGAACCTGCTGGCCGCCCTTGACGGCGAAACCCTGGCGGCCCAGTACGGGGGGTACTCCTCATGTCCCCTGACGACGGCGCGGGGGAAGATGCTGCTGGCTGAGTTCGATTACACCCTCCAGCCCGCCCCCAGCATCCCCTTCATTGACACCACTAAGGAACGCAGCGACATGTGGCTGCTCAAGCGCTATGGGCTTCCGTTTATGTACTGGAACCTGATCCTCAAGGGGCGCGTCTGACCGTCGGGGGCCAGGCGCCCGGGGCTCCGCGCATCTCGGTCTTGACCTGGTACATGTCCTGGTCGGCGGCGATTAGCAGTGCCTTGGCCAACGCCTGGCGGTCCGCCGCGTCCGCGTCCGCCGGGACGGCCGTTTCCGCACCGCCAACGGACATGCCCAGCCGGAGCTCGGTGCCTCCTTATCGCGTCACAGATTCGTTCTGTTGCAGGAGGCCAAGTTCCGCTCGCCGCGGGAGTCCTTCCCAATCGCCATAGGCAAGACAGGCAAAGGCTCCGGTCTTGGCGGCCAGCTCAAGTCGTTGTGCCGGGGCGCTGCCGGCCATGAGTTCCGTCAGGTAGCCGGCGACGAAAGCGTCACCCGCGCCAACAGTATCCACTGGCTGGATTGGCATCGCGCTCTGGTGGAAAAGTTCACCGTCAATGAAAGCGACGGCCCCCTCACTGCCCAGCTTGATTATTGCTTGGGCGGGGCCCAGGGCAGCCATACGCTCTGCCAGTTCAGCCGGGCTTTCCGCCTTCCCGACCGCCAGGGCTGCTTCGTCGTCGCCGGCAAAGACGACGTCGGCCAGGGGAATCAGCGCGCGGTAGGAATGTCCGGCGGCGTCTGCAGCCCAGAGGTTGGCCCGATAGTTGAGGTCGAACGAGACTGTCACCCCGTTTTCCCTCGCCAAATCCATGGCCTCTCGGACTGTCGCTGCAGCGGATTCGGACAGTGCAGGCGTTATGCCGCTGACGTGCAAGATCGAGGCGCCCGCGATCAGGAGCAGGTCAAGGTCTGAGGGTGAGATGCGTGAGCCGGCGCTGCCGGCGCGGTAATAGCTCACCTTTTGCGTCGACAAGGTGCGGCGTTCCTTCAGCATGAGACCGGTCGGTGCTGCTGGGTCCTCCGTAATCCGAACCGTAACTCCCTCCGCCCGGATCTCACGTGTAACGAGTTGCCCGAGGGAATCGGCGCCCACCCGCCCGCACCATACGGCATTTCCCCCGAGCCGCTGCACACCAATGGCCACGTTCGATTCGGAGCCACCGATGCCAAGGCCCATGGTCGAGACGTGGGCCAGCGGTCCCGGATGCTCGGCCGTGAGGAGCGCCATGGTCTCCCCCAAGGTCACAAGGTACGGGACCGATGGAATGGAGAGACTCACTTCGCTCCCCGCGCCGCATCGACGAGGCCGCGCAGCCGCACGGCGCGTTCGGTGAGCTGCTTCCGATCTCCGCCGTGGAAGGCATCGCCGATCAACGGTCCACCCAGACTGACGGCGAGTGCTCCGGCGCTGATCCAGGCTGCGGCGTCGGTGATGCCCACTCCTCCCGACGGAACGACTTCGATGTCGGGAAACGGTCCGCGAAGCATGGAAACGTAGCCCGCCCCGACCACCGACGCGGGGAAGACTTTGACGGCGGTAGCTCCGGCCGACCAGCCGGCGAACAACTCCGTAGGCGTCAGGCCGCCCGGGTAGACGGCAACCCCATGTTCGACGGCGGCCGCGATGATGGCCTGATTTGTCAGCGGAGTTACCAGGTACTTGGCCCCTGCCTCGATTGCCCTCAGCGCCTCGGCAACAGTGGTGATAGTCCCCACCCCGAATTCGGCACTAGCGCCGAAACACTGCTGAAGCCGCGGAAGTTCTTCGAAGACTCCGGGCGTGCTCAAAGTCAGTTCGATGCTGAGTACGCCGCCCTTAAGAAGTGCTTCAATGGCCGGCGCGTACGCGCTGGCGTGGGATGCCCGCATGACAGCAATCACCCTGGTATCGAGCAGGATCTGCGATGGCGCGGGACGGCTTGCAACGGCAGGGAGTGGGCTTGAGGACAAGGACATTTCCTTAGGGTTGAGGGGGCAGAGGCACGGCGCACGCGGGACACGGTTCGCGTCAGCGGCCCAGCCATCCCCCGTCGACGGGAAGGATTACCCCGTTTACGTAGTCCGAAGCCCGGGAGGCAAGGAAAACCGTTGCGCCGGCGAGGTCGTCGGGGCGCCCCCACCTGCCAGCGGGAATTCGCTCGATGATGCCCCTTTCGCGGACAGGATCATCCTGCAACGCCTGGGTGTTATCGGTGGCAATGTAGCCGGGCGCAACCGCATTGACGTTGACGCCCCTGGGCGCCCACTCGTTGGCCAGCGCTTTGGTCAGACCGGCGATGCCAGCCTTGGACGCGGTGTACCCCGGTACGTTAATGCCGCCTTGGAAACTGAGAAGTGAAGCAGTGAAGATGATCTTCCCGCTGCCCCGCTCGATCATGGTCTTGCCGATTTCCCTGCTCAGCATGAACTGGCTGGAAAGGTTCACTTCGATGACCTGATCCCACATGTCGTCTGGGTGCTCGGCCGCCGGCTTCCGGGCAATCGTGCCGCCGTTGTTGACAAGGATGTCGATCGGGCCCCCAGCGATCAGGCCGCCCGTGAGTCCGCGTACGGCTTCACGGTCGGTAAAGTCCGCGCGTATGCCAGTGAACCGGCGCCCAAGATCCGTAACCCGCTGCGCGACGATGCTGCCTTCGGGCTCGAGATTGGCCGACACTCCTATGATGTCCGCTCCCGCCTCCGCCAGGGCCACAGCCATGGCAAGGCCGATGCCCCGCCGTGCTCCAGTGACGACGGCCGTCTGTCCGGTGAGGTCGAAGAGTCCGCCGACGCTCATGGAGTGGCCACGGCAGCAGCACCGCAGTCGACAAGGACTTTCATCGCACCGCCGGACTCCAGCGCCAGGAAACCTTGTTCGACGTCGTGCAGGGTAACGATCCGCGAGATCAGACGTTTTGCCGGAACCGAGCCTGTGGCCACAAGCCTCACTGCCTCCTCGAAATCTTCGCGCTGGTACAGCCGGGCACCAAACATTTCCAGCTCCCGCCAGAAGAATCGGTGCAGGTCGATCTCCTTGGGCTGAGGATGAATCGCTACCATGACGAGTCGCCCCCGGGTGGTGAGCACTTCAACGGCGGAGTTCACGCCGGCCGCTGCGCCGGACACTTCGAAGGCCACATCGGCCCCCGCCCCATCCGTTTCCCGCATCACGAGGTCAAGCAGGTTCTGCTGGCGCGGGTCAATGACGTTGATGCCAGATTCTTTCGCGAGTGCCCGCCTGCTGGGGTCCAGTTCGACAAGCACTACGCGAGCGCCCCGCTTCAGTGCGACAGCCGCTATGAGTTGGCCAACCGGGCCCCCGCCGATCACGACGACGAATTCGCCGGCGGCTAATCTCGCACGACGAACGTCATGGACGGCCACTGCGGTTGGCTCGATGAGGGCCGCTTCGTCAAGCGCAAGGTCTTCGGGCAAGGCGACGACAACGTCCGCAGGCACATTCCAAGAGCTCTGCATCGAGCCGTCGGAGTCGATGCCGATGAAGTCCAGCTTGTGACAGATGTTTCCATATCCACGACTACACGCCGGGCATGAACCGCAGGACCGCGTGGGCATGACGGTTACAGGTTGGCCGACGGTCCACCCGGTCACGCCTTCACCCAAGTCGGCGATGACACCGGACATTTCGTGTCCAATGATCGCCGGCATGCTGACGCGGGCATCCATGTCACCGTGGAAGATATGCAGATCCGTTCCGCAAAGCCCGGTATACGACACTGCGATCTGCACTTCACCCGGTCGCGGCGCGGCGGGGCGCGTCTCAATGGTGTTGAAGGTTCGAGATCCGTTGTACGTGGCAGCGGTCATGGAGATGCTCCTTGCAATGGTTGAGCGAGTTTAAGCAAACGTGCCCCTGGGACGCATGGTCCAGGCCGGGAACCGCTGGCCAGGCGAGCACAGGTCGCGGGGCTGGCGGCGCTTAGAGAACTTTGCTGAGGAAACCTTGCGTTCTTGCGTGCCGTGGAGAGGAAAAGATCTGCTCCGGTGTGCCTTCCTCGACGATCAGCCCCTGATCCATGAAAAGCACTCGGTCGGCTACTTCCCTGGCGAAGCCCATTTCGTGGGTGACGACCACCATGGTCATACCTTCATTGGCCAGGTCCTTCATCACCGTCAGCACTTCGCCGACGATCTCGGGGTCGAGGGCGGAGGTCGGTTCGTCAAAAAGCATGATTTTGGGGTCCATCGCCAGCGCCCGGGCGATGGCAACCCTCTGCATCTGACCGCCCGACAGGCTCCCCGGGAAGGTGTCCATTTTTTCTGAGAGGCCGACCTTTGCCAGGAGCATTTCGGCCTTGGCGCGGGCTTCTTCTTTCGAAACCTTCCCTACTTTGAGCGGGGCAAGCATGACGTTGTCGATGACCTTCAAATGCGGGAAGAGGTTGAAATGTTGGAAGACCATCCCCGCCTCCTGCCGAACCAGGTTGATGTTGGTTTTTGCGTCGTCAAGCCTGTGTTTGTTGATGATGATGCTGCCGGAACTGATCGATTCCAGGCCGTTCATGCACCTCAGAAATGTGCTTTTCCCGGAACCCGAGGGGCCAATGACGCACACGACCTCCCGCTCACGGATGTGGCAGTCCACCCCCTTAAGCACATGGTTTGGTCCGAATTTCTTATTAAGGTTCTCAACAAAAATCACTGTCAATATTCCGTTCTAGAGGCCCGCGGGCTCTGGGAGTTTGAGGGGGTCGACGTGGATCCCGGTCCTTTTCTCATACAGCCGCCCCAACAGGGAGATGCTGTAGCAAATGACGAAGTACATGGCGGCTACAACCAGGAATGTCTTGATGGGATCACCAGTCAGGTTGGTGACAACGTTTCCCGCGTGAGTGAGCTCGAGTAGGCCGGTGACGGTAACCAGCGACGAGTCCTTGACCAGACCGATGAGGAAGCCGATGCCGGGCGGAACCATGATCTTTACCGCCTGGGGCAGGATGACGTACCGCAGTTTCCGCCAGTAGTCGAGGCCCAAGGCGTCGGCTGCTTCGCTTTGCCCCTTGGCGACAGCTTCGATGCTGCCGCGCACGATTTCAGCCACATAGGCGGCGGCAAAGCAGGTCAGCGCTATCACGGCCGAGGAAAACTTGTCCGGTTCCAGGCCCGGAAACAGCAACGGAATCCCGAAAAAGACGAAGAAGATGATGACCAGCACGGGAATCCCGCGTACGCAGCTGATGTAGATGGTGCTGATCCAGCGCGCAATTCTGCTCGGGGAAGTCCGGGCGATGCCGAGGATCAGGCCGAAGATGACGCCGAGTATTCCGGACACTGCACAGAGCTGGATGGTCAGCCACGCCCCCTCGGCCAGGGGCACGAGGTCCTGCCACTCGAAGTCCCTAAACATGCGTCCCCACCGCCCACCGGAACAGTGTCGTTTCGGCCCGCTTTGAGACCAGCGACATCAGTGCTGATACTCCGAGGTAGAGGAGCCCACCGACGGCAAGCACCTCAATGGTCCGGTACGTGGTGTTGCTGACGCTCATGATCGCGTTGGTCAGTTCAGGGAGCGAGATGATGGATCCAATCGACGAGGCCAAGAACAGCAGAATGAGCTGGTTAGTCAGTGCGGGGAAAACGTTTCGGGTGGCCGGCAACAGCACGATGTAGCGGACGATCTGGGCGGGTTTCATGCCCAGCGCTTTCCCTGCCTCACGCAGGCCGCGGGGCACCGATTCGAACCCTGCGCGGTAGATTTCCGCTGTGTAAGCGGCATTGTTCAGCGTGAGGCCGATAATGGCCGCCCAGACGGGCTCGAGGTTGATACCCAGGCCGGGAAGGGCAAAGTAGATCAGGTACAGCTGCACGAGCAGAGGCGTGTTGCGGATGGCCTCGATGTAGGAGGTGCAGAGGAAGCTGACCGGCTTTCCGGGTCCGGCCTTTCCCAGGTACACGACAACACCGAGCGCGCTTCCCGCCAGCATGGCCACGAGGGTGATGTACAACGCCGTCCAAAGCCCCTCCAGGAGAAGCGAGCTGTACGGGAGAAGGTCTCCAAAATATAAAGCCATGTGCAAAGGGTCCTGTTCGTGAACGGCAGCGAGGG
>NZ_AUPJ01000100.1 GCF_000427315.1 Arthrobacter sp. TB 26 | reverse complement strand
CCCTCGCTGGAGGGTGCGTCCGACTTCTGTTAGTGGGCGAGGAAGGGGGGCAGGCTCAGCCCAAACCACTTCTGCAGCGAGGCCTCGTTCTGTCCGGAGATGTTGTAGTTCCGGATGAAGTTGTTGAGGTAGTTCAGCCACGTCTGGTCTCCCGGCTTAACGCCGATCGAGAACAGTGCCGGCTTGATCGGGTCGCCTTTGAGGACCTGGAACGCGGCAGGCTCTTTCTTCACCAGGCCGCCAACGATGGCGTTGTTTTCGATCAAGGCGTCCACCTTGCCGCTCTTGAGCGCCTGAATGGAGTCGGCCGTTGTGTTGAACCCCGTCACTTTGGCGTTGGGGAAGCTGGCCTTGAGGATCTGCTCGCCCACGCTGCCTCTGGAGGTGGCCACCGATTTGCCGTCCAAATCGGCGTAGGTGGTGATCGGGCTTCCAGCCGGCACCATGAAGACCGTGGAGCTGGCAGCGTACGGGTCAGACATTTCGACTACCTGGGCACGCGCATCCGAAGCAGTGAAAGTGGCAATCACGACATCCGCCTTATCGGTCTGCAGCAAAGGGATGCGGCTTTCGTTCGTGGCGGTAACGAACTCGACCTTTGCGCCCAGCGAGGCACCAAGCGCGTTGGCGACGTCAATGTCGAAACCCTCACGGTCCCCAGACGAATTCATTACCCCGAAACCCGGGGAGTCTGCACTGACGGCGATCTTGACCGTCTTCGATTTGAGAACCTTCGTGAGATGGCTGTCCGCCACGGCTCCTGGTGCGGCGCCGGCGTTAGCGGCTCCGCTCGATGAGCAGCCCCCCACCGCCAGGGCCAAAGCGACGGCCGGAACAAGAAGCAACTTCGGTGTTGCTCTGAACATGGGAACTCTCCTGTGATCGTTAGTGCGTATCGGATGTGGGCGCTGACTGCCCGGGTGTCCCCGGCCGCTTTCACGACGAGGATCGTATAGGAATATGTTGTATCATATATGCAATGTGATCCAGGTCAAGCTTTGTGAACTTAGGTCTGTCGCCCAATTGCCAGCGGGGCGCCCGTATGGGGTCCGCGCGGCCAGAGAGAGGAAAGACAAATGACGGCACCAACCGCAAGCGACGCCGCGCTGACCAAGGTCGCTGCCGGCGGGGTCTACTCGGCACTTCGCCAGTCGATACTGGACGGCGACATCACCCCGGGTACACGCATTAACATCGACGCTGTCTCCAGGCGGCTGGGCGTGTCCCACACCCCGGTCCGAGAAGCCCTGCAGCGCCTGGAGGGCGACAACCTGCTGATGTATTACCCAAGCCGCGGTTACAGCACCACGCCGCTGCTGAGCCTTTCGGAGCTCCGGTCCCTGTTCGAGTTCCGGCTTCTGGTTGAGCCCTGGGCGGCGCGCTCTGCCGCGGTGGAGCGCCTGTCAAACCCGGCCGGGGCTCTGCGGGCAGAGCTGGCAGCGCTAGAGCGTCACGTCGATGACACGGCAAACCTGCGCCAGGACCTGGTGGCCCACGATGCACGCTTCCATGACCTGATTTTGGCCTCTGCCGGCAACCAAGTCGTCCAGCAGGCCTACGTCCAGACTCACTGCCATCTGCACATGTTCCGGCTCTACCCCGCCGACATGGACGGCCGGATCACCCTGACAGAGCACCACGCCATTCGCGAAGCTATCGCAGCCCAGGATCCAGGCGCGGCCGAAAATGCGATGAGCGAGCACATCCGCAACTCCTTCTACCGCTTCGCGCGGGCATTCGACGAGGAGCCGACTGCGTTGGCCGAAGCCACGCTCGTGCGGATGACCCCGGATCGCCCGTAGCCTCTTAACCGGCCGGGCGCAGGCGCAGCGCCTGCATGCCGCCGTCGACGGCTAGTTCGGTTCCCGTGGTCGAGCCGGCAAGGGGGCTCGCAAGGTAGGCGATGGCTGCTGCGACCTCCTCCGCAGTAACCAGCCGTCCGTGCGGCTGGCGNCGGGCCTCCAGCGCAGCGCGTTCCGCCGCCGGGTCCGCGGCCTGGCCCAGCAGGCGGCTGACCCACGGCGTGTCTGCAGTGCCTGGATTGACGCAATTGACCCGGATACCTTCACGGATGTGGTCTGCCGCCATACTCATCGTCAGGGCCCGGACAGCTCCTTTGGTTGCCGCATAGAGCGCCCGCGCCGGCAACCCGGCGGTGGCGGCGATAGAAGAGGTGTTGACAATGGCGGCGGCGGGCGAGCGCCGGAGGTAGGGCAGTGCAGCACGGCATACGCGCACTGCGCCGACCACGTTGACGTCGAAAACGCGGTGCCATTCGGCGTCGTCGTTGTCCGCGACCGTGCCCTGCGCGCCTATCCCGGCGTTGTTGACGACAACGTCGATTCCACCCAGTTCCCGCGCGACTTTCTCGACTGCGGCGCGGACGGAAGCGTCATTGGCGACGTCGCACTGGACCGCGAGCACCGAAGCGGGCACGGCCTCCGGGTTGAGGTCCAGCACCGCCACTTTGGCTCCGCGGCTCAGTAAATGTGAGGTTGTGGCGGCACCTATCCCGGAGGCTCCCCCGGTGACGATGACCCGGATACCTGCAAACTCCATGCCTGGTTCCCTGTTCATGCTACGAATTCATGGCGCTGGCGCCCCAGCCCTTCGATCTCGATTTCCACAACATCGCCGGCCTTCAGATACGGGAAGCGTCCGGACAAGGCGACCCCTTCGGGCGTGCCGGTGCAGATCAGATCGCCAGGCTCGAGAACCATGTACTGGCTCAAGTTCCAGACAATGGTCGCGACGTCGAAGATCATGTCCGCCGTGGACGAATCCTGGCGGAGTTCGCCGTTGACCCAGCTGCGCAGCCGCAGCTGGCCGGCGTCTACCTCCTCGGGGGTGACCAAATATGGTCCGGTGGGGCAGAACCCCGGCGAGCTCTTGCCCTTGGACCATTGGCCGCCGGAGACGTTCAGCTGGAAGTCACGCTCGGAGAGATCATCGACCACCACGAACCCCGCAATGTGGTCGCGGGCCTCTTCCGTGGACTCCAGATATGAGGCACGCCTCCCGATGACCACGCCGAGTTCCACTTCCCAGTCGGTCCGGGTGGATCCGCGGGGGATGCCCACGGCGTCGTCCGGACCCCCGACGGTGTTGGGGGTCTTGAGGAAAATGACCGGGTGTGCAGGCGGTTCCGCGCCCGATTCCGCGGCGTGTGCGGCGTAGTTCAGGCCGACGCAGATAACAGCCGACGGCCGCGCCACCGGGGCGCCGTAGCGCACGCCGGCTGCGCTGACTTCCGGGAGTGTCCCTGCTGCCAACGCGGCGGCGGCCGCCGCCGGACCGCCCTGGGACAGGAAGTTTCCGTCGACCGCCGGGGTGAGGCTGCTGAGCGCATAGTGCCTTCCCTCGTGGACGAGAACGGGTTGTTCGGCGCCTGCGGCGCCTATCTGGGCAAACTTCATAAAAGCGTTCCTTTCGGGCATTCGTCGGTACGCAGAAGGACGACGGCGGGAAGCTCCCGCCGTCGTCCTCCCCCAATCCGGGCCGTCAGCAAACTGCCTGCCGGCCGGTCTGTGTGCGTTAGCTGGCGCTGAGGGTGGATTCCGGGACGTTGCGCTGGTCATGCAGATAGCCGAAGAGTTCCCGCAGACCGTATGACCATCGGGGCAGCTCCTCCGCCGCGCCCACACGGTTCACGAGCGCGCCGAGGTGGCTGCTGCGGATGGTCACAAGGTCGCCCGGCCGGTGGGTGAAGCCCTGCCCGGGCTCCTCCCGGTCCTGAGTCGGCGCGAACAGGGTGCCCGTGAAAAGCGCGAAGCCGTCCGGGTACTGGTGGTGGCTGCCGTACGTCGCCGCGACCAATTCCTCGAACGGCCGGCTGATCCGCGCCACGGAGTTGCGGCCCTCCAGTGCATAGCCGTCCTCCCCCTCCACCCGCAGCAGGATTTCCTCCTGGCGCAACGTCTCCAGGCTGAAGCTGCCGTCAAACAACCGGATCAGGGGCCCCAGAGCGCTGGACGCGTTGTTGTCCTTCGCCTTCCCAAGCAGCAGGGCGCTCCGGCCCTCCACATCCCGGAGATTGACGTCGTTTCCGAGCGTTGCGCCCACCACGGCCCCTTTCGAGGTGACGATGAGCACCAATTCCGGCTCCGGGTTGTTCCAGGTGGAGAACGATGGAATTCCGACCCCGGCACCCAGCCCCACCGAGGAGAGCACTGGGGCTTTTGTGAAGACCTCGGGGTCCGGTCCGATGCCGACCTCAAGATACTGTGACCACAGCCCCTCAGCGATGAGCACTTTCTTGGCCGCAGCTGCCTCCGCTGAACCCGGGCGGATGGAGCCTATGCTGCCGCCGAGTGTACGTCCCACCAGCTCACGCATCTCGAGGGCGCGGCTGGCGTCCCCGCCGCAGCGCTCCTCGATGACGCGCTCGATCATGCTGTCCACGAAGGTCACACCGCAGGCCTTGATGACCTGCAGATCCACCGGGGCCAGGAAGTGCGGACGGTCCGTCTCCTGCGCCAGGGATGCGCTGACGACGTCGTCAGTGCTCCACCGCGGCTCCGTCAGCGCGGCACGCACCGCGGCCGCCAGTCCGGGAAGCTCCAGCAGTTCGGAGACCGTTCCCGCCAGGCCGGTCAGATCGAAGACATCACCCTCCTGCACCGCGACCACTCTGGGTCCGGCCGTTGCGGGGTCCCAGAGCCGGCCGACCAGCAGGGCCTGCGCCGCATCGTCCGGGAGGACCGATGCCGCAGAAGCCACGGGCGCGCTCACCGCTGACCGTCCCTTGGTTCCGTGCGCCCAGCCGCAGCCGCAGGCACCTGCCAGGTCCCGTCGATCCGCTGTGGAACGTTCCACGGGTTGGCGTCCCGCAGGGGTTCCGGCAGCCGCCCCTCGGGGAAGGACTGGTACGCCACGGGGCGCAGGAAGCGGCGGATGGCGGCCGTGCCCACCGAGGTGGTGGCCGACGTCGTGGCCGGATACGGGCCGCCGTGGTGCTGGGCGTAGCTGACGGTGACTCCCGTGGGCCAGCCGTTCCAGAGCACCCGGCCGCTGATGTCCGTCAGCCGTGCCGCGAGCTCGGCGACCTCATCATCCGGTTCCGCCTGCAGCGTCGTGGTGAGCTGTCCTTCCAGGAGCTCAGCGAGCGCGGGGAGCTCAGACTCGTCGCCGTATTCCACCAGCACGCTGGCGGGTCCGAACATCTCCTGCCGGAGGATCGACGGATCGCTGCGCACGGCGGCGGATGTCGTGTGGAGCAGGGTGGGCGCCGGAGTCTCGGCGAAGTCACCCTCGACCAGAACGTCCACGCCGTCCCCCCTTTGCAGCGAGCGGACAGCGTCGGAGAACCCCTCGTGCAGGCGGTCGCTCAGCAGCCGGGCCGGAACAAAACCCGCCAGGGCGTCGCTCAGCACCTCCCGGACCCTGTCGGTTTGGCCGCCGGGCACGAAGAGGAGTCCCGGCTTGGTGCAGAACTGGCCCATTCCCATCGTGAAGGAGCCGGCATAGCCGCCGAGGATCTCATCACGCCGCGCGGCCCAGGACTTTTCGGTCACGAACACCGCATTGATGCCGCCGAGTTCGCCGTAGAACGGGATCGGCTCCGGACGGGCGTT
>NZ_AUPJ01000099.1 GCF_000427315.1 Arthrobacter sp. TB 26 | reverse complement strand
CCCGCCGTCGACCCCGTGAAACCTATGGCCTTCACCAGGGGATGGTCCACCAAAGCCTCCGCTGCGGCCCTCCCAGCGACGAGCGAGAACAGCCCGGACGGCGCCCCGGCGACGTCGAGCGCCGCGACGACGGCCTCGGCTGTGCGCAGCGCGAGTTTCAGGTGTCCGTCGTGTGCCTTGTGGACGACGGCGCAGCCCGCGGCAAGTGCCGAGGCGCTGTCCCCGCCGATCACACTGAAGGCAAAGGGGAAGTTGGATGCCCCGAATACACCGACGACGCCGATTGGCACGTTGAGCCTGCGCAGGTCGGGCCGCGGGCCCATGCCCCACTCCGCGTCCGCATGGTCGATGGTCGCATCGAAGTGCTCGCCGGCACAGATCTCGGTGGCGAGGAGGCGAAGCTGGAAGACCGTGCGCTTCAGTTCGCCGCGCAACCGCGCCTCACCGAGGTGCGTCTCCTGAACGGCGATTTCCACCAGCGTGTCCGCGTCGGCCTCGAGACCGTCCGCCACCGCTTCGAGCCAGCTCCCCCGGGTACGGGGGTCCGCGGCGCGGCCCTTTTCGAACGCCGTGTGGGCAGCCTCAACCTGCGCGTTCAGCTCGGAGATTGCCGTGGTCATCGGACTGCACCGGTGGCCGCCAGCGAACCGCCCGTGACGGCGGCGCGGTCGCCGACCTCCAGCCAGCCGGCGCCGCCGGGAAATTCCCACCGGGAGCGGGAAGCGCTAATCATTTCGGCTCCCGTGCCCGGCAGTTGCGGCGCGGCGTAGCGGCCGTTGACGATGCGGACCGGCTCGGCAAAGTGCTCGTGGAGGTGGTCGACGTATTCGATCATGCGCCCGTCCTGGCTGCCGCTGACAGCCGCGTAGTCGAAGAAGGAGAAGTGCTGGACGAGTTCGCACAGCCCCACCCCGCCGGCGTGCGGGCAGACCGGCACGTCGAAGCGGGCGGCGAGCAGGAGATTGGCGATGTTTTCGTTCACGCCGCCGACGCGGGTGGAGTCCAGCTGGAGCACGTCGATGGCCCCGGCTTGCAGCAGTTGCTTGAAGACGATGCGGCTTGCGACGGCCTCGCCGGTGGCGACGCGCACGGGGGAAACGCCCTTGCGGATCTCCGCGTGGCCCAGGATGTCATCGGTGCTGGTGGGCTCTTCAATCCAGTAGGGATTGAACTCGGCGAGCTGGTTGACCCATTCGATGGCCTCGGACACTTCCCAGCGCTGGTTGGCGTCGATAGCGATGGGCAGATCGCCGACGGCCTGGCGCGCCAGGGCCATCCGGCGGCGGTCGTCGTTGATGTCGCCACCCACCTTGAGCTTGATCATGGAGAATCCGTCGGCTGCCGCTTCCTTGCTGAGCCGGACCAGCTTCTCGTCGCTGTAGCCGAGCCAGCCGGGAGACGTCGTGTACGCCGGAAAGCCGTCCACCTTGAGGGCTGCGATGCGGGCGGCCTTGCCGTCCTCGCCGGCGCGCAGGATATCGAGCGCCTGCTGCGGGCTCAAGGCATCCCGGATGTGGGTGAAGTCCACGACGTCGACAATCTCCTCTGCTGGCATCTCACTGAGTAGAAGCCAGAGGGGCTTGTTTTCGCGTCGTGCCCGGATGTCCCAGAGTGCGCTGACCAGTGCACCACAGGCCATCTGGGTCACGCCCTTTTCCGGGCCCAGCCAGCGCAGCTGGGAATCATGGATGAGGCGTTTGGAGGCCCCGCCGAGGTCATAGATGAGTTCGTCGATATCGCGGCCGAGCAGGAGCTTGGCGTAGGCCTCGATCGCATGGGTGAGGATCTCGTTGCCGCGGCCGCAGCTGAAGACGAAGCCGTGACCCTCGTCGCCCCCATCGGTGCGGATGACGACGTAGGCGGCCGAGTAGTCGGGGTCCACGTTGACGGCGTCAGAGCCATCGAGCTCGAGGGACGTGGGGAAGCGTACGTCCTGGGTACGGATGGAAACGATGGAAGTCACAGTTGTCTTCTCTCTGGTCAATTACACGAGCGTGCGCAATTCCTATATGAATTTATATAATCATATAGGAACAGTGATCCAGATCAAGGGGTTGGGCAAGAAAGAAGCCCCGGCCAGCAGGCCAGGGCTTCGATTCAGTCGACGATGTGCCTTCTCGGAGGCCCGCTGTCTTCCAGCGGCGGGAGGTCCTCGGCACCCTCGAAGGCCTGGGAGAACCGGTAGAAGGAGTTCCTGATGTGCTCGGCCATGGCCTGCTCCGCCTGATCCGGCAGGCAGGCCGAGATGGCGTCCCGCACAGCGGAGTGCTCCGCTACGGTGATGGCGCCGTCGATGTCTGCGGGGTAGAGGCGGAACGTGTGCAGGTGGCAGTGAGTTTGAGCGAAGGCATGCCGCACTACCGGGTTCCCGGCTGCGGCGAGGATGGAGTCGTGGAAGCGGGTGTCGTGGGCAACAAGATCCTGTCGCAGCTCGCCCCCGACTTCCATGATGGCGCGAAAGGCGGACAGCTCCTTTTCCAGCGCTGCGGCCGGGTTTGCGAGTCGGTCGACGGCCGCGGACCGTGCCGCCCACGGCTCCACCAGCAGCCGGAATTCGAAGAGGGCACGCAACGCGGGGAGATCAAGCAAAGGCGTGGTGCTGTAGCCGCGCCCGGGACTGTAAACCACCAGATTGTCGCCCTCGAGCCGTTGAAGAACTTCCCGGACCGGCGTCTGTGACACACCCAGTTCGCGCGAAACCGCATCGATGTTGATGCGGGTGCCGGGGGCGATTTCGCCTCTGAGGATGGAGGCCCGCATGGACGCGTAGACGTCGCTGACGCCCGCCTTGCCTTTGGACGAATCGGACGGTTGACGTGGGGGCACGCGGTTACCTCTTTGTGCTGGTTGAACGGAGTCGCTGTGGGAATCATAAGGCACGGCCCTTGGGGTCTGTGTCTCAAGGGAGTCCACCGGGATGTGGCCTGGCTCGCACCTCTATATGATTAGCCAGATTTCGATATGGATTTGGCGGAGGCTTCCCTTCGCGTTTCCCCGTCCTGGTGCCCAGGCTTACAGCGCCTCGTTACGTCAAAGGAGACCGTATGACTGCCATGGCCAGCACGCACACACCCACGCCTTCCCCCACGGTTCCCCGCACCAGATCCCGCAGGCGCTGGATGATCATCTGGCTCGCGTTCATTGGGCTCAGCATCAACTATCTGGACCGCTCCAGCCTCAGTGTGGCGTTGCCGTTCATGGGCAAAGACTTCCAGCTCTCGGCAACGCAGCAGGGCATGATCTTCGCTGCCTTCTTCTGGGCCTACGACTTCTGCCAACTGGCAGCCGGCTGGTACGTCGACAAGGTCGGCCCGCGGAAATCCTTCTCGCTCGCAGCCGTATGGTGGTCCATCTTCACCATCGTGACCGCCGTTTCGCAGAATTTCTGGTCGCTGTTCGCCGCCCGGTTCCTGCTCGGCGTCGGTGAGAGCCCTGCCCCCAGCACCGCAGCCAAGGTGGTGGCTGTCTGGTTTCCCGTCCGTGAACGGGCCCTTGCCACGAGCATCTGGGATTCCGGGTCCCGCGTAGGCGCAGTCATCGCGCTTCCGATCATCACTCTGATCGTCGCGTTCACCTCGTGGCACGCGGTCTTCATTATCATCGGCGTGGCCGGGCTCATCTGGGCGGCAGTGTGGTGGAAGTCCTACCGCAGTCCCGAGGAGCACCCGGGGGCGAATGCCGAGGAATTGGCCTACATCCGGGAAGGTGGCGCCCGGAACGAAGCAAGCGACAACGAGGCCGCAGCGAAGCTCCCGTGGCGGGCGCTGTTCAAATACCGCACGATTCTCAGCATGATGTTTGGCTTCTTTTGCCTGAACAGCGCCATTTACTTCTTCATCACCTTCTTCCCGAGCTACCTCGTGAAAGAGCGAGGCTTCGACCTGCTCAAACTCGGCGTCTTTGGAGCCATCCCCGGCATCTGCGCGGTGGCCTTCGGCTGGTCGGCCGGCTACCTTGCCGACCGCGCCGTACAGCGTGGCGCCTCGGTGACCCGGGTTCGCAAAGCGGCCATCTCCGGAGGCTTGATCGGCGGTTCGGTCATTATGTTCGCCGCAGTGGTTCCGGAGGCATGGATGGCCCTGGCCTTGCTGTCACTGGCCTATTCCAGCCTCACCGTCGCCGCAACCGGGATTTGGTCACTGCCTGCGGACGTCGCCCCGAGCTCCCGGCACGTGGGATCCATTGGCGGCCTCCAGAACTTCGCCTCCAATCTGGCGGGCATCTTCACGCCAATCCTGATCGGCGTATTGGTGGACCAGACGGGATCCTTCGTGGCGCCGCTCGCAGTCATCGGAATCATCTCGCTGATTGGTGCCGCGAATTACCTCTTCGTCCTGGGAAGGGTCGAGCCCTTGAAAGTTCCGTCGGGCTCGGCATAGGGCTCTCCGGTGCATGCGCGGGCGTTCGTGTAGCCGGCGCCCCGCCTGCCGTTCACTAGCCCTCCACGAACGGTTCATGACCACTAAGTAGTTTGGCGGGGTCCTGTCGAGATCCAACCTTTGAGAGGCTCCCCCATGAGCACGACCCGCACCCGAACCATCCTCACGGCCGCCGCAGCCATCATCCTGGCCGCCTCCGCGATCGGCGGCACCGCCGCCGCCCAGGCCGCAGGCAACTCTGATCAGGACGGCGGATTCGACGCCGGCTCCGGCACACACCACGAAGGCCACACGGCCCTGGCCGAAGCCTTCGAAGGCGTGGACCGGAACACGGCCTGGCAGCAGACCGGCAAGCTGAACCTGAACTTTCCCACGTACCACACCGAGGGAATCGCCTTCAGTGAGGACCACATTTTCCTCTCGGCCGTTCAGATCATCGAACCGACCACAAAGTTCCCGGTCCCGCAGGACGGCTTTGACCGCACGCCCGGGAAGGGCATCGGCCACCTGTTCGTCATGGACAAGGCCGGGAACCTCCAGAAGGACATCATTCTGGGCGAGGGCGACATGTACCACCCGGGCGGTATCGACTTCGACGGCACCAACGTCTGGGTCCCCGTTGCCCAGTACCGGCCCAACAGCAGCGCCATCATCTACCGGGTGAATGCGGACACATTGGACGTGCACAAGCAGTTTGAAGTGAAGGACCACTTTGGCGGCATAGTAATGGACAAGCAGACCGGCCACTTGGTCGGCAACACCTGGGGCTCGCGCCGCTTCGCCGAATGGGATCTGCGCGGCAAGCAGCTCGCGACCTGGGAGAACCCGAACTTCTTCATCGACTACCAGGACTGCCAGTACGTGCCCAACTCCAAGATGCTCTGCGGCGGCATCACTAACCTCCCGCAGACCCCGGCGGCCGGCGGCACCGGCGCCAACTACGAACTCGGCGGCATGGCAATGATCGACCTTAAGTCCCGCAGCGTGGTCCGCGACGTTCCCTTCCAGCAGTGGTCCACCGCCGGGCACGTGGCCACCCGCAACCCGCAACCCGTTCAAAATGACCGCCGACGGCGACCACCTCACCATGAAGGTGGCCCCCGACAACGGCGAAGAGGGCAACGGCACCGAAATCATCACCTATGAGGCCACCGTCACCCCGGCCAAGTAGCCCAGCTCAGCCAAAGAACGCCTCCGGCGAGTTGCCGGGGCGTTCTTTGGTCTCCGCGGACGGCACGCCGTACAGCCACGCCCGCCTAGCGAATTCCGGCAGCATCACAAGGTTGCGGTTTCTTCCTCCGCCAGCCTGATCATACGAAGTTCGTCCTCCACCGCGCGGGCTGGCCAATATTCCTTCGCCAACTCCCCGGTGCGGCTTCTGTCTGCCGCCGGGAAGAGCTTGCCGAGCAGCCCGGCGGCATGAAGCAGGGCGATCAGCGCGGTGGTCCTTTCGTCGGGCGCTTTGGATTCCGGCTTCTTGGCATCAGGCTTCCCAGCATCGGGCGACCCGGCTTCAGACTCCGCCCCAGCATCAGGCGCCTTAGTATCAGACGCCCCGGAATCGGAAGGCGCACCACTGAGTGCCACCTCGATCTTTTTCAGGAGCGCTGCCTCCGGAGCGTGGTCCTTCTCCGGGTACCGCACTGTCCGGAACCGACCCAGGCGCTTTTCGCCGACATGTTCCACGATGCCCAGTTCCGCCATCCCCTCGTAGACACGCTGCACTTCGGCGCGGCCCTCCAGCATGGAGACCCACCGCTTGGGCGTGTGGGGGCGTGATTTGTGACGGATGATCTCCAGCTCGTGCTGGAGGTCCGTTTGCGGGGCGGCGCCGGTAGTCCGGACGTGCTTACCTTGCAGTTCGATGGCACCGACCAGGTCCAGCTCGGCCAAAATGGCCCCCGCCAACGTGGTCCTGAGTGCAAACACCGGCACCTGAGGTTTGCCGTCTTTGTCGTTCGTTGCCAGTAGGAGGAAGGCCTGGGGAAGGTTCAGCTCCGCTGCCGTAGTTTTTTCAGCATCCATACCGTCATGGTGGCGCAGTTACGCCGCCACCACAATGAGGATTTAGTACCGGATACTCGCCGACGAACCGCGGCTCGCTCTCAGCCCCGGGCCAGCGGAAGCTTGAGCTTCATCGTCGTACCCTCCGGTCCGGTCCGGTCCACCTCGACGATGCCGCCGGCGGCCGTGGCGATTTCACGGACCAGCGCCAGGCCGATGCCGAAGCTGCGCTGGCCGCGCAATCCATCCGCGCTGGGGGTCCTGACGAAGCGGTCAAAAATCCGGGCCTGGTCCACGCCCGTGATTCCGGATCCCGTGTCCGCCACGCAGACAACCGCCTGGTTGCCCTCGATTCCTGAGCTGATGGTGACGCTCCCGCCGGACCGCGTGTGGGCCAGGGCATTGTCCGCCAGGGCGAGTACGGCGCGCCGCAGGGAGTTCCGGTCGATGCGGGCCAGTGGCCGGCCGACGTCGGAGAAGGAGAGACGGATGTCCTGCCGGGCCGCAAGTTCCTGCAGGCTTTCAGTCACGGACCCGGCGACGTCGGCCAGCTCCACCGGTTCCGCGGCGGGATCCGGTGCGGCCCCGGTGGCTGCCAGCAGCAGTTCGTTGACGATACCGGTCAGCGTGGCCGCATCTTCCCGGATCTTGCCCAGGGCCCGGCCAGGTTTGGAGTCGGGGATGGCGTCGCGCTGGGCGAGCTGGATGCGCGCGTCCAAGATGGCCAGGGGTGTGCGCAGTTCATGGCTGGCATCCTGGACGAACCGCCGCTGCAGGGCCAGCGCCTCCCCCAGCGGCCGGATGGCGCTGCGCGCGCTGAGCCACCCGACGGCCCCGGCCAGCACGATGCCGGCCACCCCGGCGATGATCATCGCCTCGATCAGGTCCCTGGAATCGAGATAGGTGTAAGCCTCCCCGGCCGCCGCGGAACCTGGCAGGTCCGGGTGCGCCAGCTTGTTCATCAGGTAAACGGTCGCCGCGGCGAGGAGGCAAAGGACCAGCACCGCGCAGGCCGCACTGATCCGTAACGCGACCTTGAGCGAGGCCCGCCGGAGGGTGTCCCGGTCCGGTTCGCCTGCGGCGGGACGCATCCTGTTCATGGTACGTCGCCGATCTGGTAGCCGACGCCGTGGACCGTGCGGACCACGGACTTGGAAATCTTGCGTCGGAGGTGGTGGACATACGTGTCGATCAGGCCGGGCTGGTCGGCGGCCTGGAAATGTTCGCCGAGCAGTTCTTCCCGGGTGAAAACCCTGCCGGGTTCGGTGGCCAGGGCGGCCAGCAGCTCGGCCTCCTTGGCCGTCAGGGACACCAGTTGCCCGTAGATCGAGCGCACGGAACGCGACGCCGGATCGAATTCCCAGTCGCCGATGCCCACGGACGCGGGGGCCGGGTTGAAGGTGCGCGTCAGGGCGCGGAGGCGGGCCGCGAGTTCACCGGCGTCGAACGGTTTGGTCATGTAGTCGTTGGCGCCCGCATCGAGACCCCTTACCTTTTCATCCGTTGCCCCGAGGGCCGTGAGGATCAGGATCGGCGTCGAAACCCCCTTGGACCTCAGCGCGGTGATCAGCGCGATGCCGTCCATCAGAGGCAGGCCGCGGTCGATCACCATAGCGTCCCAGGTCTGGGTCAGCGCCAGGTGCAGGCTGTCCTGGCCGTTGGTGGCCAGCCGGATCCGGTAGTCCGGTTCCAGCAGTTCGGCGATCAGCGGTCCGAGGACGACGTCGTCCTCCACCAGGAGCAGGGACGGCCGGCCGTCAGCGGTTGTCATGTCAGCTATTCTCCCGTGCCATGCCTTCCGCCGGCAGTTCGCCCGCTGTGTCGTCGCTGAGCTCGGCTGCGGGTTCGGCAGCGCCGCTGCGGTTCTGGCGCCGGCGTTTCAGGAGCTGGATGCCCCACGGCAGGACGGAGGCGAGGACCATAACGACGGCGATGACGTCGATGTTCTTGGCGACGATCTCATAGTGGCCCAGCCATGTCCCCAGCAGTGTCACGGACGAGCCCCAGGCCAGCGCCCCGGCGATGTTCCAGAGTGTGAAGGACTTGTACCCATAGCGGGCGATGCCGGCGCTGAGGGGCGCGAACGTCCGGACCATGGGCACGAAACGGGCCAGCACGACGGCGGCACCTCCGTGGCGGCGGAAGAAATCCTCCGTGGTGCTCAGGTGCGCTGTCTTGAGGATCCGTGCGTCGTCCTTGAACCACCGGCGGCCGTACTTGCGTCCGATCATGTAGCCGACCTGGTCGCCGGCCACTGCAGCGGCGGTGACGACGCCGATGAGCACCGGAAGCGTCAGCTGGAGTTGCTCATGCAGCAGGCCTGCGGTGAAGAGCAGCGAATCCCCGGGCAGGAAGGGGAACAGCACGCCGGATTCAATGAACACCATCAGGGAGATGACGCCGATTGCGGCCGGGCCGAGGCCCTCGAGCAGGCTCGCAGGGTCAAGGAGGGACGGGGTTCCGGCCGCGGCGGAGACTGCCGGGACGAGCCCTGAAGCGTAAATGCCGTGCATGGTCACTTCCTTAGTGATTGGATTGAACGGGATTGCCGGAGGCTGCGGCCGTCAGGCGGTCCAGGATGCGCGGCGCGAACCGGTTCCACAGCCCGGCAAGCAGCAACACTGCTGCACTCGCCGCGAGGAACGAGGCAGCCACGTCGGTGGGATAGTGGACCCCGATATACAGCCGCGACCAGGCCACCAACAAGGCCAGCGCCACGGCAGCGACCGCGGTGACCTTGGCCCAGCGGGTGCCGAACGCCAGGAAGTACAGTGCAAATCCCAGCGCGACGGCAAAGGAAACGTGCCCGCTGGGGAAGCTGTTGGAGCCCGTTTCGGGCGAGAGCGGATCGAACAGCAGGGCCGGGTTGGGCCGCTGGCGGGCGATGATGAACTTGAAGAACTCACTGGCCACCCAGCCGGAGCACGCGACGAGGCCGAACGCGACGGCCTTCACCGACGAGCGGTGGACCACCCAGAGATACAGCGCGACGGCGGCAACGAGGACCACGCCGGCCGCCGGGCCGAACACCACGTTCAGGACCATTGCCATCCCGGTCAGGAGCGCGGCATGGTGCTGGCTGAGGTCCTGATCCACGACGAGTTCGGCCGCGCTGCCACCGGGCACAAGCTGTGCCGTCAGGCCGAGCGTGAGGACTGCCGCGCACAGCAGCACGCCCCACAGCAGCCAGTGGCGGGCCTGCGGGATGGCCCAGAACGTCGGGCCCGCAGCAGGTTGGGTGCCGGCGGGGTCTCGGGGTGCTGTCACGCGGTCATCAGGGGCTGGTCCAGGCATGGAGTCCTCCGGGTTGGGGGCACGGGCGCTGTGCGGCGCCTTCTTCCACTCTCCCGTGCGCCCTTTAAGAAAGGCTTAAGAAGTGCCGAAGCCGTCCAGCAGCACGCCGGCGGGCGGCGGTACTGTAGGGCGCATGGAGATGCGCCTTGAAGTTGTGCAGGTACCCGTCGCGGATGTCGACCGGTCCAAGTCGTTCTATACCGAGAAGCTCGGCTTTGTCGTGGACCACGATGTTGAGTACATCCCCGGGATGAGGGTGGTGCAGCTGACGCCGCCAGGTTCGGCTGCTTCGATCGTCATAGGCACCGGAATGACGGGCATGATGCCGGGCAGCCTCGAGGGGCTGCAGCTCGTCGTACCCGACATGGCCGCGGCGCGGGCCGAGCTACTCGGCCGGGGCGCCGATATCAGCGAGGTCCAGGACCTGGGTGGCGTGCAGTTTGCCTACTTTGCCGACCCGGACGGCAACCGGTGGGTCATCCAGGGCGCAACGCCTCCGGCCGTCAGGGATGCGCCTCCGGGCGGGTCCGCGTAACTGCGGTCGGCCGGGCGGCGGCACCCCACACCGGCCGTCAGGAACCTTCAGGTTCTCAAGGATAGGTCGGTATGGCGATGTACTGGTTGATGTTCGAGGACTGGAAAGCCGCAAACGTCAACGTGGATTGGCCGCCCTGCGGATCCCCCACCACTACGGTCTGTTTGGCGGAATTGACGCCCAGCAACGCGTAGGAGTGGTCGGACATCAGCTTGCCGTGGGAATTGGAGGTTCCGAGCGTCACAAGGCCGTTCGCGAAATCCTGCTGCATCTGTTCGAAACTCACTCCCGTCATGGGTCCGCCGGGGTTGCGGTCGACGCCCACCTTGCCGGTGATCGCGTAAAGGCCGTTATGCACATCGTGATCCTGAGCGTTGCTGAGGTCGGTGCCTTCGATGCCCTTGTAGCTGTTGCGGTTCGCGGCCGCCCAGCCCTTCTCGATAATCGCTGCCCAGGAAACATTCTTGCCGCCGATCTTTTCGACGCCATTTTCTACCGGCTTGCCGCGGTTGTACGGAAGATCACCGTTGACCGTCACCTGCACCGGATCGGGTACCCCGTCGTACCTGCTGTGAAATGAAACGGTGTACGTGCCGTTGCCATTATCGTGAACCATTTTCGCGATGGTGTCCGGCGCCCGGGCGGCGACTGTCAGCAAGGCCGCGAGGAAGTAGCAATCCCCGGTGTCGCCCTGCTCGATATTCGTGAGGTCTCCGGAAATGTTCGGGTTACCGGCGCTATCGAGGGCAAACAGGACCTGATCCGGGACTTTCTGGAAGGTTGCGCCGGTCACCGCGGGATTACTCACCGGAGACCCGGGCCCTCCCGCCGCCGGTGTGGCTGCCGGATTTGGCAAGACGGTCGCCCGGGAATTGAAAAGGGACATGATGCCAACAACTACCAGCAAGACAATCAGGGAGTAGATCCCGAGGGCGCGGTATTTGGCATGCCCGGATACTGCACGTTTCACCCCAACAGCTTGTCGCAGGCAACCAGACTCCTGCAAGGGCGGGCGGACGATTCACAGGCAGAATCCGGGGAAGTCACAGCCAGGAGAGGGGCCCCGACGTACCGGACCTCGGCTCAGGGATTCAGGGGAGAATGGAACGCATGACCCTTACGACGTTCGCCCTTGTCCGCCATGGCCAGACGGACTGGAACGCCCAGCGCCGGCTGCAGGGATCCACCGACATCCCACTGAACGACGTCGGGCGCGGCCAGGCGCGCGACGCCGTCGCCGTCCTGTCCGATTATGAATGGGACGCGATTGCGTCGTCCCCGCTGAGCCGTGCCGCCGAAACCGCAGACCTGATCGCGGCAGGGCTCGGACTCGGCGCGGCCCGCCGCGTACCGGAGCTCACCGAGCGCAGCTTCGGATCCGCCGAGGGCCTGCAGGCCGGACCTGAACTGGACGCGCTGCGCATTCCCGACGGGTTCCGGGGCGCAGAAAGCGAGGACGGGGCAGCCCGCCGCGGGCTGGCCGCGCTGGAAGACCTCGCCGGGGAGTTCCGCGGCCGCCGCGTCCTGGTGGTGGCCCACGGCTCGCTTATCCGGGTGAGCCTCAGCCGTGCCATCGGCCGCACCCTGCAAAGCATCGACAACGCGGCGCTTAACCTGGCCCACCATCATCCCGTTGACGGCTGGGAGCTCGAATACTTCAACGGGGAGCGGGTTGCCGCGGACGTTCCGGGCTGAGCTGCTCCGTTACGGCTGACCCTCCGCATCGTTGAAGGGGCTCACCCTGCATACCGACGAGGGGCACTCCCGGCCCAGTGGCTCATCACGCGACGTCGTCGACTGTGACGACAATCTTGCCGCGAGTGTGCCCGTCCATATTGAGCAGGAAGGCATCGGCTGCCTGCGGCAACGGGAACGTCCGGGCAACCTCAACCCGGATTCCGTGCTCGTCGACCAGATCGGCGAGCTCCTGGAGCTCGGCGCCGACAGGGTTCACCCACATCCAGGTGCCGCCGTGCTGCTCGACGTCGCTGTCCGCGATGGAGGCGTGGCGGCCCCCGTCGGCCAGAACAGCCAAGGTGGCGTCGAGGTTTCCTCCCGCGAAGTCCGCGACGACGTCAACGCCCTGGGGGCGCAGTGCACGCACCCGGGCGGCAAGCCCCTCGCCGTAGCTGACGGGCTCGGCTCCGAGCGACCGCAGGAAGTCGTGGTTCTTCTCTGAGGCGGTCGCGATAACCTTGGCGCCCAGTGCTACGGCGATCTGGATGCCCAGGGATCCGACGCCGCCGGCGCCGCCGTGGATGAGTACGGTTTCGCCCGCTTTGAGGCCCAGACGGGTAAGGACTTGATAAGCCGTCAAGCCCGCCAGGGGAAGACCGGCGGACTCGTTCCACCCCAAGGATGCAGGCTTACGGGCAAGGAGCCGTTCCGGCAGGGCAATATATTCGTACCCCTCGTCACCGAGCTCCTTGAGCGCCTGGCGGACAGGGGCGCGGCTGACGTGGAAGCACGTGATGAGCGCTTCCTCCGTCATCGCGAGAGCCTTGCGCGGCACGAATGACATCGGCGAGGATGAACGAGATCCCCCGTGCTGCGAAGAAGGAGTCGACGCGATGACCAAGTATCTGATTTCGTTTCCAAGTGCCGCCATGGTCTTCCCTGACGAAGACCTGCAGGCCGTTTCGGATGCGGCGCACGCGGTCGTCCAGGAGGCGAAGGACGCCGGCGTCTGGGTGTTCGGCGGCGGCATCGATGAGAGCATCCCGCCCGTCATGGTCGACGGCGATGGGACCGTACGCGAGGGCACCTACCCGCAGACGGCGCAGCTGGAAGGCGGCTACTCGGTGCTGGAGCTGCCCTCGTACGATGCGGCCTTGGAGTGGGCCGCGAAAATCGCGGTCGCCTGCCGTTGCGCGCAGGAAGTGCGCGCTTTCCAATACGACCCCGCCAGCTGAGTCTCGGCTGGGCGACCGGCCAACCAGCGACCGCCTTTCACCGATGGTCGTCATCGGATGCAGGGCGATGTGCCCCAAGACGACGCCGGCCACGCTGATAAGTCACGACACGGGCTGTGTCAGCCAGGAGTGGCCACCCTTTGTAGACTCAATGGAGATCCGACGTGTCTCCCCTATGAGGCACGCCCGCCACAGGAAGAGTCATCGATGAAGATTATCGTCCTAGTCAAGGAGGTCCCCGACACCTACGGGGACCGAAAACTGAACCTCGAAACAGGCCTCGCCGACCGGGAAGCCAGCGAGACAGTCATCGATGAGATCGGCGAGCGGGCGTTGGAACTGGCACTGACGTACGCCGACGCCAACGCGGGCACAGAGGTCGCAGTCCTGTCCCTCGCTCCCGAGGGTGCCACGGCAACAATACGCAAGGGGCTTGCGATGGGCGCGGGCAGCGCCACCCACATCTCAGACGAATCGCTCCGGGGTGCGGATCTTGGACTCACCGCAGAAACCCTCGCGGCAGCGATCCGCCGCGTTGAGTTTGACCTTGTCATCACCGGCAACGTCTCCACCGACGGATCCGGCGGCATGATTCCCGCAATGCTTGCAGAATTGCTGGACGTGCCGCTTGCTACCGGTCTCAGTTCCGTGGAGATCAGCGACGGCGTGGTGTCCGGCACCAGGGGCGTTGAATCCGGCGTGCAGGCGGTATCAGCGAACCTGCCCGCGGTCATTTCCATTACCGAGGCGCTTCCCGGCCCGCGCTTCCCGAACTTCAAAGGCATTATGGCCGCAAAGAAGAAGCCGCTTGAGACGCTTACCCTCGCAGACCTCGGGATCACCGCCGACAACCCGGAGGCGGCGCGATCGATCATGCTGACCGTTGCAGAGAAGCCCCCGCGTGCGGCAGGCGTAAAGATCATTGACGAGGGTGACGCCGGCGAGAAGCTCGCTGACTTCCTCATTGAAAACCGACTGGCTTAGGGCGTAACACCATGACTGAATTCCCTCGTGACGCAATCCTGGTCGTCGTGGAAGCCCCTGCTTCCGGTGAACTCGAAAAGGCCGCGGCCGGACTCTTCGGCGCTGCCGCTGCGGTGGGTACGCCAATTGCCTTGGTACTTGCCTCCCCCGGCGCCGGGAGCGCCGCCGCCGCGGAGGCCGCGGCCCTTGGTGCCGCGCGCGTACTGATCGCGGAGACTCCGGACCCGTCCGCGCTCGGCGTGCCGGGCGTGGACGCGCTTGCCGCCGCTGTGGAGCAGGTGCAGCCGGACGCGATCCTGATTTCGCATTCCCTCAATGGGCGCGACCTTGCCGGCCGGTACGCCGCCCGTTCGCGTGCAGCGGTTTCCGTTGATGCGGTCGGTGTCTCGCGTGATGACGAGGGTGTCGTGGCCCACCACTCCGTCTACGGCGGCGCCTACGATGTGACGTCAACGTCCACATTCGGGGCGCCGGTCATCACGGTCCGCCAGGGCTCCATCGAAGCGCGTGCTGCGGCTCAGCCGGAAGCGTCGGAGACCTTAGCAGTGACGCCCTCGGAGAAGCCGGCCGCGCGGATCGACTCGTTCGACGAGGCAGTTGTCGCCACCTCGCGGCCGGAGCTCCGTGGTGCCGCGAAGGTTGTGGCGGGCGGCCGCGGCCTCGGCTCGGAGGAACAATTCGCGCTCGTGGGACAGCTCGCCGATACCCTCGGTGCTGCCATCGGTGCTTCGCGCGCCGCGGTGGATGCAGGCTACATCCCGCAGGCGCATCAGGTCGGCCAGACCGGGGTTTCCGTGTCCTCACAGCTGTACATCGCGCTGGGCATTTCCGGCGCGATCCAGCACCGGGCCGGCATGCAGACCGCGAAAACGATCGTCGCCATCAACAAGGATGGGGACGCACCGATCTTCGAGATCGCCGACTTCGGTGTGGTGGGCGACCTCTTCCAGGTTGTCCCGCAGCTGATCAGCGCCCTTGAGGCCCGGAAGAAGTAGCAATGGCAACTCTGTCTCGGTCCATCCGGCGGGGCCTGCCGCGCGTCGAAGGCGGCGACCCCTGGCCTCCAGCAGGCCAGGCGCCCGCACACATTGTCACGGAAGGAGCGGAAACCCGGTCCGCGTCTGTTTCCGGCTCGGAACCGGTCACCGCGCC
>NZ_AUPJ01000098.1 GCF_000427315.1 Arthrobacter sp. TB 26 | reverse complement strand
GCGCCCCCGAAGCCCGGCGCCGGCTCTCCCTCGCCGAGAGCCTGCTGCCACGCCAGGGATTCACCGGCGAACCGTTACCTGCCGTGCACGGGGAACTCGGTGCCGCCGTCGCCTCCGGCGCGGTCGCGTCCCGGTCCGCGACCATCATCAGCCTGGCCCTGGACCGGGTCCGGCACGTCTGCGACGCCGAAACCGCCGCCCGGATGGAGCACGCCCTGACCCGCACCGCCGCGGAGAACGACCCGGACTTCCTGGCCCGGGTGGCCCGGAGCTGGACCGACGCGATCGACCAGGACGGCGCCGAGCCCTCCGAAGAGCTCCTGCGCCAGCTCCAGGGCGCGTTCATCCGCAAACCCCGGCACGGACTGTAGCATCTGGAGATCTTCGCGACCGCCGAACAGTTCGAACACCTCCTCACCGTCATGAACACCGCCACCAACCCCCGCACCCAGGCCCCGGACGCCGGGGTGGACGCAGCCGCAGTCCCGTGGGCCGACCATGGCAACAACGCCGGACCTGACGTTATGGACGTCCCCCTTGACCTCCGCTCGCGTCCGCAGAAACTCCTCGACGGCCTCGTCGGTGCCTGCAAACTCGCCCTCGCCGCCGGCACCCTGCCCGGCGCGGGAGGGCTGCGCCCGCAGGTCATGGTCACCATCGACTACCGCGACCTCCTCACCCGCCTCAACGCGCCCGGCGGAACCAGCGACACTCACGACGGCACCCGCCAGGGCGGCACCCGCGAGGGCGGTTCCGGAGATTCCTTCCAGCGCGGGCAGGTCACGGCACAGACCGGGTCGCTGCTGTTCACCGGCCCCGTCACCGCCTCGACCGTCCGGAAGATCGCCTGCGACGCGGACATCATCCCGGTCCTCCTCGGCAGCGCAGGCCAGGTCCTGGATATCGGCCGGGCCACCCGGGTCTTCCCGCCCCACATCCGCAAAGCCCTCACCGTCCGCGACCAGGGCTGCGCGTTCCCCGGCTGCACCATCCCCGCGCTCTGGTGCGAAGCCCACCACATCACCTACTGGTCCCGCGGCGGAACAACCGGCACGGACAACGGTGTACTGCTCTGTTCACACCACCACCACGTGATCCACAAGGAACACTGGACCATCCAGGTCCGTACCGGCATCCCGTGGTTCATCCCGCCACCACACCTTGACCCACGCCAAAGACCCCGACGCAACCACTACTTCCACCCCGCTACCCTCGACACCCCCGGCTGACCCAAGGCTGCAAAAAGTCGCAAGCGGGCAGCGGGCACCCGCACGACAGGTCGGGGTTAGTCGCCGATCCCGGCAGGTCTTCGGACTAGCGGGTGATAGGCGGCGGGAGGAGCGGGAGCAGGGCCGTTCCGGCTGCCGTGGTGTCGGCGGACATTTCCCAGACGCGCCGCAGCGCGCAGAACTTCCACCAGTGGTGTTTCAGGACTTCGGGGTTGGCACGCAGCGGACGGACTTCCGTCTGCCCGATCGCAACCGCAAGCAAGATCGGGGATTCGCCGTGCTGCCAGGCTTCCCACTCCCCTGCCACCGGATCCACCAGGCTTTCCTCGGCTTTCATGCCGGCCACGAGCTGCATGACCACCTTGTCATCCAGCGGTTTGACGGTGCCGTCACGGCTGGTGCCCTTGGTCTTGTAGTCGATGAGGCAGGTCCGGCCGTTGATCTTGGCGACGAGGTCCAGGGTGCCGGCGTAGCCGACGGTTTTGTTCCAGACCGTGATTTCCGGGGCGATCGGCTCCACCTGAAAGAGTTCCCACCACTCGTCGAATCGGGCGGCAAAGGCTTCTTCACCATTGGCGGCGAGGGCCTCGCGGGTTTCCTTCATCTGGTGCGGACGGCCCAGGGCACGCAGGGCCACCTGCTCGCAGTAGTTGTGCACCCGGTCCCCGCGCTTCGCAGCGTCGTCGCGGTAGGTCTCCGCCGCCTTGGCCGCACGGGTCACCGCCTGGCGCACCTTGGCCGGACTGCCGAGGATGCCTGGCAGGGTGGGGTCCTGGGCGAGGCTGTTGGCGCCCATGTACCCGAACCAGCCGTCCAGGCCGTGGGGCTGTTGGCCAATAACGGTGGTGATGGAGGGCACGGAGAACTGCTCCGAGGTGGAGCGTGCATACATCCGGCCATAATCCGTAGCGTGGGCAAGAAGTGGGGCGGTCATGGCAAGACTCTTTCACGGGGGTGTGACAGTGGAGACCAACAAGAAAGGTCCGCCCCGCTTTGTGAGCGGAACGGACCATTCATTGGGTGGGCGATACTGGGTTCGAACCAGTGACCTCTTCGGTGTGAACGAAGCGCGCTACCACTGCGCCAATCGCCCCAATGCCATTGAATGCTAGCCCACTGCGGCGGAATTCAGAAATCGGCCGGCCAAGATGCGCGCGAGGCCCTGAATACGTCCTGCGACGCTGCTCTGTCGAAGTCCGGCAGGGCACGCGTCTGCCCGGGGAGGGTTCTGAAATCGGCGCCTAATTACATGACTGTAATTAGAGAAAACCCCTAGAACACAACGATGCAGCGGTCCCGGCGTCCGCCGCCGTCGTCCCGATTTGTAAGTTCCCTGAACCTCCTATAGAGTTCTTACTCGTTGGAACGCGAGGAAATGCCGATTGCGGCAGGGAATTGCAGACTAAAATGCGGACGTAGCTCAGCTGGTAGAGCACCACCTTGCCAAGGTGGATGTCGCGAGTTCGAATCTCGTCGTCCGCTCGCAGGACACTGTCACGGTAAGGTTCTTCGGAATCCTATCTACACGGTGGGTTGGCCGAGAGGCGAGGCAGCGGCCTGCAAAGCCGTATACACGGGTTCGAATCCCGTACCCACCTCGGTGAAAACCCTGGTTTCCGGTTAGGTCGGATGCAAGGGGCGATTGGCGCAGCGGTAGCGCGCTTCCCTGACACGGAAGAGGTCACTGGTTCGATCCCAGTATCGCCCACCAAAGCAAGGCAACTTGCTTGATGCAGTACCACCGGCCCAGCCGGCAGGACTAAAATGCGGACGTAGCTCAGCTGGTAGAGCACCACCTTGCCAAGGTGGATGTCGCGAGTTCGAATCTCGTCGTCCGCTCTCTTCATTACAACTCCACTCCGGATCCTTCCGGGTTGCGGGCGATTGGCGCAGCGGTAGCGCGCTTCCCTGACACGGAAGAGGTCACTGGTTCGATCCCAGTATCGCCCACCACAAGAGCAGCTCCCCCGGGGCTGCTCTTTTTTCGTGCACTGCAGGTCCTTCTACCCTGTGCACCTGGTCCTCCAGTCTTTACTCTGTGGGCGGACACCCTTGGCACCTCCGCGGCCTCCCGCTAGGGTAGAAAACGCAAGGAGCGATCTGGCTCCGCGACCGAAGGGAGGTGCCCGTGGGTTTACTTGACGATCTAAAGGGCAAGGCTCAGCACATTATTGGTGGCAACGAACAAGCCATCAAGGACGGCATCGAAAAGGCCGGCGACTTCGTCGACTCTAAGACCGGCGGAAAGCACGCCGACAAGATTGATGCCGCGCAGCGGGGCGCTTCCGACTTCGTGGACAAGGCGAACGACCGGCCGAACACGGCCCCGGTCGCCGATCAGGCTCCCGTAGCCGGTGAACCCCCCGTAGCCGGGGAACCCCGCCAGCCAGGCCTCTGACCCAGATACGTC
>NZ_AUPJ01000097.1 GCF_000427315.1 Arthrobacter sp. TB 26 | reverse complement strand
CGCAAGTGACCCCGCGTTGTTGTTGGCGCAGGAATGCTAGGAGGGTTCGTGGTTCTGGCCCTCGCGGGCCAGCGCGGTGAGCCTTGAGACAGCGCGGAAGTATTTTTTCATGTATCCGCCGGTCATCATTTCCTCGGTGAAGAGCTGGTCGAACGGCACGCCACTGGCCAGGATGGGCACATCCTTGTCGTACAGCCGGTCCGCGAGCACCACAAAGCGCAGCGCCACGGCCTGCTCGGTGATGGTGTGGACGTTCTTCCAGACCACACCCTCGATCCCGTCCAGCAACTGGCGGTACCGGCTCNGCTCGGGTGGACGCCGGCCAGGTGGTCGATCAGCGTGCTGAACTCATCGCGCGCCACCGTCTTGCCGTGGAACTCATTCTGCATGTGGTGGGTCAACTGATCATTCGGCAGCGGCTGCGGCGCGGCGGGCAGGCCGCGGTGGCGGAAGTCCTCGCCGTCGATCCGGACGACGTCGAACTGGTCCGCCAGCACCTGGATCTCCCGGGCGAAGTCGACGGCGGCAAAGCGGCCGTCGCCGAGGGAACCCGGCAGGGTGTTGGACGTGGCCGCAAGCTTCACGCCGGCGTCGGCCAGTTCGCGCATGAGCCGCGACATCAGCACGGTGTCGCCCGGATCATCGAGCTCGAATTCGTCGATGCAGACCAGTTTGTAGTGGCTCAGCGCCTCGACGGTCTTGCGGAAGGACAGCGCCCCGACCAGGTTGGTGTATTCGACGAAGGTGCCGAACGCCTTGGGCCCCGGCGCGGCGTGCCACAGCGAGGCCAGGAGGTGGGTCTTGCCCACGCCGAAGCCGCCGTCGAGGTAGATCCCGGCGCGGGACATGTCCTTCTTGCCGAAGAGTCGCTTGAAGAGCCCGTCGCCGTCGCGCGCGCCGACGTTGGCCGCAAAGGCTTCCAGCGCCCTGACCGCGGCGGCCTGGCTGGGCTGGGACGGATCCGGCCGGTAGCTGGAAAACGAAACCTCACCAAAGCGCGGCGACGGATAAAACCCGTTGAGGAGTTCATCCACTGAAACTGCCGGGGTGCGGGCGGCGAGCTGTTCGATCTGTACCAAGGTGGTCCGTTCTGCTGGTCTCTTGTCCCCAGAAAGAATACCGGCAAAGCGCGGGCCCCCTGTCGGCACAGTGCCTGGGGCGGACAGCACGTGACGAAGGCCATATTGCCGAGTGTGAACCCGGACGGGCAATCCCCGCAGGGCGTGGTTAGTGTTGGAGATGGCCCGGCGCCGCGTTCGATCCCACCATGGCCCGGCCTTCTGACCGTTTCAGTGAAAGGCCATCCCCATGCCCTACCCCGTTGAGCAGAATGAGAAGTTCGCCGCGTACGCCCACCCCGAGCGCCTCGTGTCCACCGAATGGCTGGCCGCCGCGATCGACTCCGGCGCCCTCAATGACGGCAAGCTCGTGGTGGTGGAATCCGACGAGGACGTGCTGCTCTACGAGATCGGCCACATCCCGGGCGCAGTCAAGATCGACTGGCACACCGACCTGAACGACGAGGTCACCCGCGACTACGTCGACGGCGCAGCGTTCGCCGTCCTCGCCGCGGCCAAGGGAATCTCCCGCGACAGCACCGTGGTCATTTATGGCGACAAGTCCAACTGGTGGGCGGCCTACGCACTGTGGGTCTTCGAACTCTTCGGACACGAGGACGTCCGGCTGCTCGACGGCGGCCGGGACAAGTGGACCGCCGAGGGCCGCGCCCTCACCACGGACAAGCCCGCCATCACCCCGGGCGTGTACCCCGTTGTCGAACGCAACGACGCCCCGATCCGCGCCTTCAAAGAAGACGTCCTGGCCCACTTCGGCAAGCCGCTGATCGACGTCCGCTCCACCGAGGAGTACACCGGCCAGCGCACCCACATGCCCGCCTACCCCGAGGAAGGCGCCCTGCGAGGCGGGCACATCCCCACCGCGGCCTCCATCCCGTGGGCACGGGCGGCTGCCGAGGACGGCACCTACCGCACCCGCCCCGAACTCGAGGCACTGTACCTCGGCGAGGCCGGCCTGAAGGAGGACGACGACGTCGTGGCGTACTGCCGCATCGGCGAGCGTTCCAGCCACACGTGGTTCGCGCTCAAGTACCTGCTGGGCTTCGACTCGGTCCGCAACTACGACGGATCCTGGACCGAATGGGGCAACGCCGTCCGCGTCCCGATCGTCAAGGGTGCCGAACGCGGCACCGTACCGGCCGCAAGGTAACCGAGTCGTCAGCGGACACCGATCGGGACACAAGCGGCGCGCGTGCGTAAGCTGGAAGAGATGAATACTTCTGCTCTCCCTACCGCACTGGCGGAAATTGTTGATGACTTCCAGGCCGTCACCGAACCCGAACGGCTCCAGCTGCTGCTCGAGTTCTCCCGCGAGCTCCCGGAGCTCCCGGACCGGCTCAAGGACCACCCGGAGCTAATGGAGCAGGTGGTGGAGTGCCAGTCGCCGCTGTACCTGACCATTGAAACGGAACAGTCCGACGGCGGCACGGCCGACGCCGTCCGGCTCTTCTTCAAGGCACCCCCCGAAGCCCCTACCACCCGCGGCTTCGCGGGCGTGTTGCACGAGGGCCTGGACGGTCTGAGCCCGGCCGAGATCCTGTCCGTCCCGGACGACATGCCGGAGCTGCTGGGCCTCACCCGGGCCATCACCCCGCTCCGGATGCGCGGGATGACCGCCATGCTGGGCCGGATCAAGCGCAAGGTTGCCGCCCTCCCGCAGCAGCCCTGACAGTCGCCCGGACACCCCGAGTATCGGAACAGAATGGCACGCAAGCAGGCTTCCCAGGGAACCCCGGCCACCGCAGCACTGGCGGCCGCCNCGGGGTTCCCTTCGTCGCCCACCCCTACAGCCACGACCCCGCGGCCGCAAGCTACGGGCTGGAAGCCGCGGAGGTGCTCGGAATCGATCCGGCCCGGGTGTTCAAAACCCTGATGGTCGACGTCGACGGCCGGCTTGCCGTCGGCGTCGTGCCGGTGAGCGGCAACCTGGACCTCAAGGCGATGGCGGCGGCGCTGGGCGGCAAAAAGGCGGCAATGGCGGACCCGGCGGTGGCACAGCGCCGCACCGGCTATGTGCTCGGGGGCATCTCACCGCTCGGACAGCGCCAGCCCTCCCCCACGGTTGTGGATTCCAGCGCACTGGGCCAGGACACGATTCTGGTGTCGGGCGGCCGGCGCGGCCTGGACCTCGAGCTGAGCCCGGCCGAACTGATCCGGCTCACCGGGGCGCACACGGCACGGATCGGCACCGGCAGGAGTTAGACGGGCGGCGCCCGCGCACCGAGAGTGCACTTAACGGCAATGCTGTCGCGGAACATTGCCGTTAAGTGTCACCTCGGCGAAGCGGGTCCCTCCGAAGGGGCGGGCGGCCCCGGATTCGGCTGGCCCGGATTCGGGCGCGGCGCGAGCTGCTGCCCCAGCCAGGCAGTGACCAGCCGCTCCCAGCGCTCCGGATCCACGTTCCATTCCTTGGTGTGCCGGGCGCGCTCGAAGGTCTCGAAGGTGACCATCTCCGGGTTCTTCTCGGCCAGGGCAGCGGACGGGCCGTAAGGGACATATTCGTCGTCCACGCTGTGGACGATCAGCGTGGACGTCCGCAGCTCCACCGCCCGGGAAACCCAGTCCATCGCCTTCAGGTCCACCGGCGCGGCAAGGCCGGTCAGCCGCCGCCCCAGCTTGTGGCTCATCATCAACTGCCCGTACCGTCCCACCGCGGAGGGGATCCTGTTGAGTTCGGCGTGGTGTGCCAGCACGTTTACCCAGTTGATGACCGGGGCATCCAGCACCATGGCCCGGATCAGCGGGTGGTAGCGGGACAAGTCCGCGGTCTGGAGGCAGATGGCCCCGCCCATGGACCAGCCAAAAAGCACCACTTCGCGGGCACCCTGCCCCAGCGCAAAGCCGATGGCCGCCTCAACGTCACGCCATTCGGTGGAGCCCAGGCCGTAGCGCCCGTCCTGTGCCGAGGGGGCCATGCCGTCATTGCGGTAGGAGATCAGCAGGCTGGACATGCCCAGTTCCAGGGCGGTCCGGACCGCCCTCAGGCACTCCTGCCGGTTCGCTCCCCTGCCGTGCACCATGATGGCCCAGATGCCGGACTCCTGCGGGGCCCGGACCAGCCACGCCGGAGCGGTCCCGCCGTCGACGTCGATGTCCACGTCTTCCGCGGGCAGGCCCATGCTGGCAGGGTCCGGGTACGCGGCGCCGCTCCAGTAGCCCCGCCGCGCCGTGCTGAGGTCGCCGCTGTAGACGGCCTCGACCTCCCGCTGCACTGTGCGCTCCGCCGGCGAATAGGACACAATCCGGCCGATCCGGGCGTGTCCCCGGCCGCCGTCGAAGAACAGTCCATAAACGCCTTCGACCGTGGCCTCGGGCGTGGCGGCGAGGATGACCTGCAGCCCGTGCCCGCCACGGATCACTGCAAGGACTTCCTGGTCCTCCTCCTTGACCCGGGCGGGAGTGATCACACGGCGTGCAAAATAGAGGGCCAGGGCGGAGGAACCGGCGGCAAGCAGCCCGGCCGCAGCGCTGCCGCCGATGATGCCGCCGAGCGCCCATTTGGCACTGCCCTTGACCGAAACTTCGGCCGCGGGAGCAACTGCGGCGCGGGGGGCCTGTCCACGGGCGGTGGGGATCCGGCGCGGATCCGGCAGGAGGCGGGGGGAGGAAGCCATGGCACCATTCTTACCGAACTCCCCGTCCAGCGTGGCATCCATGGCTCAGAACGGCGCCCGGGAAGCACACGGGGACCCAATCCGTGCGGGTGTGCCGGCGCGCGACTAGGCTGGGGACATGAGTGATCCAATCGTCATTTTGAC
This sequence comes from Arthrobacter sp. TB 26, assembly GCF_000427315.1. GTDB lineage: Bacteria > Actinomycetota > Actinomycetes > Actinomycetales > Micrococcaceae > Arthrobacter. Next base: position 999 of record NZ_AUPJ01000097.1, on the reverse strand, counting down.
AGAAGAGCCCCTCGGCGCGGACGACCGCGTCAACATCGAAACCCTGCTTGCCGGAGGTGATGCACCCCTGGTGGTCCTGGTTCCGGCCAGCACCGAGCGGCACCTGCTGGTGGATTTCCTGGAGAACCTCTCCTTGCTGGAGATCTCCAAGGCCTTCCGTGAACTGACGGCACACACCGACCCCGCAGGGGAACGCGCCGAAGCCGCCGAAACCCTGGCCGCCTCGCTCACTGCCCTGGCCGGACTTGGCAGCGGCGTGACCGGTGAAATCGTCGAGGGCAGGGCCGTCGACGGCATGGTCGCCCGGGTCAAGGAACTCGGCGCCGGGCAGGCCGTGGTGATCACCCGCCCGCACGCCGTCGCGGACACCTTCCACACCGACTGGGCCACCAAGGCCCAGGACAAACTCGGGCTGCCGGTCCTGCATCTTTACGCCGGATCGGGATTTATCGGGGACTCCTGAGCGTTATTGAGGCTATGAGCATCTTTAGTAACAGGCCAAAAGTCACGCCCGTCACCGCCCCCGCGGCCGCAAGCGCGGCCGGGTCCGATGCCGGGAGCGTCAACCCGCCCGTTGAAAAATCTGACGAGCAGTGGCGCCAGGAACTGACGCCGGAGGAGTACCGTGTGCTCCGCCAGGCCGGGACCGAGCGTCCCTATACCGGCGAGTACTGGGACACGCATACCGCCGGCGTCTACCAGTGCCGGGCCTGCGGCACGGAGCTCTTCACCAGCAAGGAGAAGTTCGATTCGCACTGCGGCTGGCCCTCCTTCTGGGCCCCGCTTGCGGATGGCACGGTCAGATACATCCACGACCGCACCCTGGGCATGGAACGCGTCGAGGTCCGCTGCGCCCACTGCGATTCACACCTCGGCCACGTGTTCGAGGGCGAAGGCTACGGAACCCCGACCGACCAGCGCTTTTGCATCAACTCCGTCTCCCTGAAGCTGGTTTCGGCGGACGACGCCGGCCAGTAGCCCGGGCCCGGCCCAACAACG
>NZ_AUPJ01000096.1:1395-11844 GCF_000427315.1 Arthrobacter sp. TB 26 | reverse complement strand
GCCCGGCCTGGCAGGACGGTGCCGGCAACCAGCAGCAGCAGGGTGGCTGCGCCGCAGGCGGCGGCGAGGTAGAAGTACAGGTCCGGATGGTCGGAATCCACCCGGGCTGACATCGCATCCGGGTCGGCGTTGAAGGCCAGACCCCACTGGCGCAGGAACGAGATGCCGAAGGCGATAAAAAGGATGCTTCCGATCCCACTGGCCGCCAGGGTCCGGTGCCGCCGGCGGATGACCACCTCGGAGACGCAGGCCACGTAAGCTGCGGCGGAGGCCGCCAGGAACCACAGGAACACCGTTTCGTGCAGCGTGATGCCGGTCAGCGCCAGCAGTGCCAGCGCGGCGAGAAACGCACCGATGGCAAACTTTCCGCTGTTACCCATGTGGCCCATGTGACCAATCATCCCTGAGCGGGGCTATTTCACGACGTAGCCGCGCATGGACGCCATAATTGCTGTGACGCTTTGCTCGCGGGTCCGCTCCGGGTTGTAGGTCTGCCGGTCCAGTCCCACCACAAAGCAGGCCCCGAAGATGGCGGTCTCCAGGCTGCCCCTGGAGACGGCGGGATCCACCGGGTAGACGGCAGCCACCGCGTCAATCGCCGCCCCGACCACGGTGAGCATCCGCCCGCGGAGCTCCGAGAAGGTGTCCTGCCACTCGCTGGGGGTCCGCCAGTTCTCACTGACCCACAGCCGGGCAAAGGACGGGTACTCGTCCATGAAGTCCATGGCCTGCCCGATCATTTCGTCCATCGCCGCGAGCGGGTCCGCCGAATCGTCCCGGACGCTCAGCAGCCGTGCCAGCAGGATGTCCACCCCGTGGTGCAGCAGTTGGGCGATCAGATCCGACTTGCTGCCGAAGTTGTAGTACACCGTGCCCTTGGAGACCCCGGCAGCTGCCGCAATCTCGTCGACGGTCACCCCCGCCGCGCCGCGTTCGCCGATCAGTTCCATCGAGGCCTCGAAGAGCTTCTGCTTCGTCGCGTTGGTGCGGGCCGGCCGGAGCTTCTTCGCGGTTTCCGCGGGCGTCGCCGCAGCAGTTTCCTCGCCGCTGGCCCTTGCCGTGCTGCTGTCCCTGCGGCTGCTCATACGGTGATCTCCGGTTTCAGGGACTTCAGGGTCCAGTACTTGTGCTTCCGGACGGCCAGGGTGGACATGGCCGTCCCCAGCAAAGTGTAGCCAAGCAGGCCCAGCATCGTGGGCAGGATGACGGCCAGATCCGCGCCGTAGATCAGGTGCCGCATGCCGTTGACCACGTACCCCATCGGCAGGAGTTGGTGCACCACGTGGAGTGGCTGGGGTGTTGTCTGCCACGGGAACGTGCCGCCCGAGGAGACCAGCTGCAGCACCAGCAGGATGAGCACCACGAGCTTGCCCGGGGAACCGAGCAACGCGACGACGCCCTGGATGATCGCGCTGAACGCCATCGCCGCGGCCAGCATGAGGAACCACATCAGCCAGGGGTGGGCAGGGTTGAGGCCCAGCCCCACGTCGACTACAAGGGTGAGCAGGCTCGCCTGGACAGCTGCGACAGCCAGGAACGGAAGCCAGCCGCCGACGGCGATCTTCCACGCCGGGGCGTTCGACGCCAGTGCCCGCTGGGTCACGGGCCGCATGGCCTGGATCAGCATAAAGACGCCGATCCACAGGGCCAGGGTGAGGAAGAACGGGGCAAGGCCTGCGCCGTAGGAACCGGCCTTGGCCTGCGAGACGCTGCTGACGGCGACCGGATCCGCCATTACCTTGGCGAGGCTGTCCTTCTGGGTGTCGTCGGGGTTCGGGACCTGGCCGGCGCCCTTGGCGAGCTCAGCGGCAAGGGTTCCGGCGCCCCCGGTGGCCGTGGCCGCCCCGTTTTCCAGCTGGGCGGCGCCGTCGTCGAGTTTCTGTGCGCCCTCGGAGAGTTTCCCCGCGCCGTCGAGTGCGCTCTGCTGTCCTGTGGCGAGCGTGGCGGCGCCGCCGGCCAGCTGGTCCGCACCGGTGGACGCCTGGGTGATGGCGCCGCCGAGGGCGGGGGTGGCTTCCGCCAGCCTGGCCGCCCCTGCACTGACGCCAGCGGAACCGTCCGCCAGTTGCTGGATCTGACCTGCCGCGGACTTCAGTGCGGCCGCCGGGCCCGGGGCTGCGGGCGGGGCTGCGTTCGTGTCAAAGTCGGCCAGGATTGCATCAGCCTGGGCCGGGGTGATGGTCCCGGCGGCGACGAGCCGGCTGTTGGACGCGACCACCCGGCCGCGCTGAGCCTGGGCGGCCGCCTGTTCAGAGGCCGCCAGCTGGCCGGCCAGACCCTGCACCTTGGTGTTGAGCGCGGCGTTGCCGGCCGCCACCTGCGCGGCGCCGTCCGCCAGCGCCCGGGAATCGGCTGGCAGTGTGGCTGTCTTGTCCTCGAGCTGGTTCAGCCCGGCGCTGAGCTGCGCTGCGCCCGTGCTGAGCGCGGTGGCGCCGTCCCGGAGCTTGACTTGGCCGTTGTAGAGCCCGGCGGCGCCGTTCTTGAGATCGCCCGTGCCCTGGTGGAGCGTGACCGTCCCGTCGTGGAGGCTGGCGACCCCGTCGGCGAGTTGTCCGGCGCCGTCGGAGGCCTTGAGCATCTGCGAATGGATGGTCCCGAAACCGGTGAGGAGCTGGTTGGCGGTTTCCTCACCCACCTCGGTGGCCACCGTGGTGTGCACGGCAGTGGTGAGCTTGTCCACGATGGTGCTCAGCAGGTAGTTGTTCGCGTCATTGGTGGTGACATTGAGCATGGCCTGGTTGGCGGCGTCGAAGCTGCCGGGCGAGACGAGGTTCGCCGAGAAGTCCTTGGGGATCTTCAGGGCGAAGGCATACTTGCCCGTGCTCACGCCCTGGTCCGCTTCTTCGGTGTCGGAAACCGTCTGCCAGTTAAAGACGTGACCGTCCACGAGGCTGTCGGCGACCTTCCGGCCGGCCTCGAGCCGGGCGCCGTCGGCGGAGGTGGCGCCCGTGTCCTCGACCACGAGGGCGGCATCGATCTGGTTCAGCTTGCCGTAGGGATCCCAGTTGGCGTAGAGGTACACGGCGCCGTAGAGCAGCGGAACCATGGTCAGCGCCAGGATGGTGAGCTTGGGCAGCAGGCCGCCCGTCATCCGTTTGAGTTCGGAGCGGGCCAGCCGCAGCACAGTCACTTTGCGTCCTCAGTTTCGGGTGTGGTGGTTGCTTCCAGGGGTTCGGCGGCAGCGTCTGCGTCGTCCTCGGGAGGAGAGCCCGCGGTGCCGATCGTGGCGGCCGGGCCGGTCCAGCCGGCCGGGATGCGCAGGACGGTGGCAACGACGGCGAGCGGGCGCCCGGCGTCGTAGGCCAGTGCCTGCAGCCGCGGCAGCCAATCGGCCGGATCGCCGTGGCGGTCCGGGGAATCCACCACCAGCAGATCCGTCTGCGGGTTCGCCAGGGCAAGGGCCGTGAGCAACTCGATCCGTCGGGCGGCGGGAAGCTGCTCGGTCCACAGCCCGGCGATGTCCTCGAAGCGGTTGACTTTGAGCCAGGGCCTGCTCAGCAGCGAACCCCGGTACCGGCGCGGGACCAGGGCCAGATCCTCGGTGACGAGATCGCGGACGCTCAGGTGCTGCTCGGGTTCGTTCACGCCCGGGGAATCCACGACGGCGCTCGCCTGCCGCAGGGTCTTGATCCTGGTGCTGCCCTCCCACTCCGAACCGTCCCATTCAAATCGGCCGCCGGAGGGTTTGAGCCGTCCGCTCAGGGCCAGGGCCAGGGCGGTGCGCTGGTCCTGGCGGTTGCCGGAGACCAGCAGGAGCTCGCCGCGCCCGACCTGAAGGGAGGTGGCCGGCAGCAGTTCGTCCCGCCTCCCGTTCACGGAGAGCTGTTGCACGCGGAGCAAAGAGTGGCCTTTCGCAGATGAATGTCTACGACAAGGCTAACTAAACTGACCGGTCAGTTCAAATAGATTGGACTGGTTGTGATGAAACCGACGGCCGGTTCCCGTCCGCGGGCGGTTCAGAGCCCGTACTCCTCGAGCAGCCGCAGCCAGACCTCGCTGATCGTGGGGTACGCCGGCACGGCGTGCCAGAGCCGGTCCAGCGGGACCTCGCCGACGACGGCGATCGTGGCGGCGTGCAGCAGTTCGGCCACATCCGGGCCCGCAAAGGTAGCACCCAGCAGCACCTTCCGGTCCTCGTCAACCACCAGCTGGGCCCAGCCCTCGTACCGTTCGGCGTGCAATGAGGACCCGGCGACCTGGATGGGCAGTTCCACGGAGGACACCCTGAGGCCGTCGCGTTCCGCCTGCCGCACGGTCCGGCCCACACTGGCCAGTTCCGGATCGGTGAATACAACACTGGGCACCGCGTGGTCATCGGCGGTCCGGGCATAACGGCTCCAGGGGGCGGCCGGGCCGCTGAGGTCGCCCTTGGCACGGGCGGCGATGGCGTCGCCCGTCGCGCGGGCCCCGTACTTGCCCTGGTGGGTCAGCATGACCTTCCCGGCGGCGTCGCCTGCGGCGTACAGCCAGGGGGCGGCGTCGTTCCCGGCGGCTCCCACAACCAGCCCGGTGGAATCGGTGCTGAGCCGCAGTTCCTTTCCGTCCGCGGCGGCGAGGCCGACGCTTTCCAGCCCGATCCCTTCGAGGGCGGGATGCCGGCCGGTGGTGACCAGGACTTTGTCCGCTGTCACGGTGCTGCCGCCCTCAAGCTCAAGGGTGAGGGAACCGTCGTCGTTCTCGCGGACGCTTCCGGTTGCGGTGTGAAGGTGGATATCGACGCCGTCCGCCCGCAGCCCGGCGGCGACCAGCGTGCTCGCCTCCTCCGGGAAGGCGCCCAGCAGAGAGCCGCGGGCCACCAGGGTCACCGTGGCGCCGAGCCGGGCGAAGGCCTGCGCGAGTTCGGTGCCGGCCACGCCTCCGCCCAGGACTGCCAGGCGGTCCGGGATCTCGTGCGCGGATGTCGCTTCCCTTGTGGTCCAGTAGTCCACGTCGGGCAGCCCGTCGATGGGCGGCACGGTTGGGGACGAGCCGGTGGCCACCACGACGGCGTGGCGTGCCGTGAGTGCGTAGCTGTTGCCGTCCAGCCCCGCGACTTCAACCGTCCGGACGCCGGTGATCCAGCCGTGGCCGCGGATGAGCTCGATTCCGGTGTCCTCGACCCACTTGACCTGGCTGTCGTCCTGCCAGTTGGACGTGAAGTAGTCGCGGCGTTTCAGGACGGCGGCTACGTCCAGGGTCCGGGTGACGGCCTCTTCGGCGCCGGGCACAGTCTGGGCCCCGTGGAGGGCGGTCCCCGGGCGCAGCAGCGCCTTGGAGGGCATGCAGGCCCAATAGGAGCACTCACCGCCGACAAGCTCCGCCTCGATCAGCACGGCGGACAGCCCGCCCCGGACCGCACGGTCCGCCACGTTCTCGCCGACGGCGCCGGCGCCGATCACAATGACATCGAAATCCTGTTCAAACTGTGCCGTCATGGCAGAAGCCTACGCCCGGAGCCGTGCCGGCGAGCGCCATCAAACACCCTTTGCAGGACATGGGACCACCGCTACTGTGGGGAGCATACTTGGGGGAGGGGCAGGACGATGACGGCAGGCAACGTGTCCGCAGGCGGAACGGCCGCGGGCGGCGCAATCGCGGCGGGCGTTTCGAGAGCGGACGGCATGAGCGCCGCGGGCGCGACCGCCGCCCGGCCGATGCCGCAGGCGAGGTTCAGCGCTCAGGCCCGGCTGAGGGCCCTGCAGGCGGACATCATGGAGCTCATCCTCGAGCGTGAGCTGGAGGCCGGGGATCCGCTGCCGACCGAGCATGAGCTCTCCGCGGTGCTGGGAGTCGGCCGTAACACCCTGCGGGAATCCCTGAAGGTCCTCCAGGCCCTGGGCGTGATTGAAATCCGGCATGGCTTCGGCATGTTCGTGGCCCCGAACAGTTTTGACGCCCTGGCCGACGGGCTCACGTTCCGGGCCCGGTTGTCGCTGCGGCATCACAGCCAGGAGGCCCTGCAGCTTGTGGAGGTCCGGCAGGCGCTGGAGTCCGGGCTGATTGCGGGCGCCATGGATCTGATGACAATGGAGCATCTCGCGGCCGTCGAGGAATCCGTGCTCCGCATGGAGGCCCTGGCCGGATCCGGTGAGAATTTCGTGGAGGCGGCAGCTGAATTCCACCGCCGGCTGTTCGAACCACTCAACAACGAGGTGCTGGCCAATCTGCTCGGCGTTTTCTGGCAGGTATACCGTCGGGTTCACGTCGAGGTGGGCGCAGCGGAGGGGGTCGATCTCCTGACGGAAGCGGCCGTGCACCGGGGGATCTACGAGGCTGTCTCGACCGGGGACAAGGTTCTCGCGGCCCAGCGGCTCCACGGCCACTTCGACGGCATCCGGCACCGGATCAGCCAGGCCATCTCCCCGCAGCGGTGAGCCACCGGGTCCGCCGTCGAGGGTTGTCGAGGGTTGTCGAGGGTTAAAGAAAAGATCCGCACCGGCGGACCGGTGCGGATCTTTCTCTCTGTGCGCCCAAAGGGATTCGAACCCCTGACCTTCTGTTCCGTAGACAGACGCTCTATCCAGCTGAGCTATGGGCGCATTCTCAGTTCTTGGAACTTCTCGCTCCCCGAACCTCGAATTACTTTACGCGAGGTGGGGCCGTAGTTCCAAATCGAAACAGGTGTAATCTGGCCGACTAGACCGGTCTATGTGACCTTAGTCACAAAATGGGGGCTTTTGATGCGGGTGATTCCTTGGATTTCCGGGGTTTTTGTTTTCCGGCCCCCCGGACATCCCACATCTTGCCCCATTTTCGGGGGGTGATCTAGCCCTACATTTAGGACACACGACTGAACCCGAGGAAGGGAACCGTAATGGGAGATTTGGCGCGACTGCCGTTGCTTGAAAAGGCACCCACCACACATGCCGGCCTGCTGGCATGGGTTGAAGAGGTAGCTGAACTGACCCAGCCGGACCGGATCCACTGGGTAGACGGCTCCGAGGAAGAGAACACCCGGCTCACGGACGAACTCGTCGCCGCGGGCACGCTGACCCGCCTGAACGAGAAGCTGTTCCCCAAATCTTTCGCGGCATTCTCCGATCCCGCCGATGTGGCCCGCGTCGAAGAGCAGACCTTCATCTGCTCCGAGAACGAACGCGATGCCGGCTTCACCAACAACTGGATGGCTCCGTCGGAGATGAAGGAGAAGCTGCGCGGCCTGTTCAGCGGCTCCATGCGCGGCCGCACCATGTACGTCATCCCGTTTGTCATGGGCCACCTTGACGCCGAGGATCCCAAATTTGGCGTGGAGATTACGGACAGCGCCTACGTTGTCGCCTCCATGCGCATCATGGCCACGATCGGCACCGAGGTCCTGGCCAAGATCACCGCCACCAACGCCTTCTTCGTCCCGGCCCTGCACTCCCTGGGCGCGCCGCTGGCCGCCGGCCAGGCCGACGTCGCGTGGCCGTGCAACCCGGACAAGTGGATCGTGCACTTCCCTGAGGAGCGCTCCATCTGGTCGTTCGGCTCCGGCTACGGCGGCAACGCCCTGCTGGGCAAGAAGTGCTACGCCCTGCGCATCGCATCCGTGATGGCCCGCGACGAGGGCTGGCTCGCGGAGCACATGCTCATCCTCAAGCTGACCTCGCCGGAGAAAAAGAACTACTACATCTCCGCCGCGTTCCCGTCCGCCTGCGGCAAGACCAACCTCGCCCTGCTGGATCCGACCATCGAGGGCTGGAACGTCGAGACCCTCGGTGACGACATCACCTGGATGCGGATCGGCAAGGAAGGCGAACTTCGCGCCACCAACCCTGAGGCTGGCCTGTTCGGTGTCGCCCCGGGCACCGGCTGGGGCACCAACCCCAACGCCATGCGCGCCATTGCCAAGGGCCACAGCATCTTCACCAACGTTGCCCTCACGGACGACGGCGGCGTGTGGTGGGAAGGAATGACCGACGAGGTTCCGGCGCACCTGACCGACTGGCAGGGCAACGACTGGACCCCGGCGTCGGACAAGCCCGCAGCCCACCCGAACTCCCGCTTCTGCACCCCGATCTCGCAGGTCGACATGCTGGCGGAGGAGTACTTCAGCCCCGACGGTGTGGAGCTCTCCGCAATCCTCTTCGGCGGCCGCCGCAAGACCACGGTTCCCCTGGTCACCCAGGCCCGCAGCTGGACCAACGGCATCTTCATGGGCTCCACACTCTCCTCCGAGACGACGGCCGCTGCTGCGGGCCAGGTCGGCGTGCTGCGGCGCGACCCGATGGCCATGCTGCCGTTCATCGGCTACGACGCGGGCGACTACCTGAAGCACTGGATCAGCGTCTCCGGCAAAGCCAACCCGGAACGCCTGCCCCACATCTTCCTGGTCAACTGGTTCCGGCGTACGGCCGACGGCGACTTCGCCTGGCCTGGCTTCGGCGACAACGCACGTGTCCTCAAGTGGGCCATCGAGCGCATCGAAGGCAAGGCGGACGCCGTCGAGACCCCCATCGGCTTCGTGCCGGCCGGGCACTCCCTGGACCTCACCGGCCTGGACCTGACGCACGCCCACGTGGAAGACGCCGTCCGCGTGGACCGCGAGGAGTGGGACACCGAGCTCGCCTCCATCGAGGAGTGGTACGCCAAGTTCGGCGATTCCCTGCCCGAGGCGCTGCGCTCAGAGCTCGAAGGCCTGAAGGAACGCATGGCCGCGCACTAGCAGCCAGCAGATCCAACGACGGCGGCCCCGCACCTTGCGAAAGGTGCGGGGCCGCTGTCGTACTCTCATCGATTGTCCCCACCGGTTCCCTAGCCTCACAAGTTCGGCCAGGGAACCCTGCCGTCGTGAGCCCACCCGGCCCTTATGATCCCTCAAAAGGGCCGTTGCGGAACAACCGATCAGTAGCTGGGCTGGCGAGCCGGCAGCCGGGACTTAGGTCCCTAGACCGCAGTCGGAGGGGACCCTAAGCTCAAACGCATTCATCAGCCGGGCGGTCCGCCGACTGGAGAGGGTGCTGGGGCCATTCCATGCGTGCGCCACCGCGCCCCCAACCTGCTCGCAGCACGCGAGCGCACAGGAGCTCACCATGCTTGTCACCGACGACATCCAGGCCTTGTCCACGGCTGTCAGCGGACCGGTCGCCTTGCCGGACAGCCCCGAATTCGCGGACGAGACGCGCGCCTTCAACGCCGCCACGGTCCACCGGCCCGACGTCGTCCTCGGGGCGGAGAACGCACAGGACGTCGCAGCCGGGGTGAAGTGGGCGGCAGAACGCAGGCTCCCCGTGGCGGTCCAGTCCACCGGGCACGGCGCTGACTCGGTGGTGGATGGTGGCCTGCTCATCAACACGCGCCGCCTGCAGGAACTGCAGATCGATCCGGTCGAACGCACCGCACGCGTTGGGGCCGGGGTGAAGTGGCGCAACGTCCTCGAGGCAAGTGTGCCGCTCGGGCTGGTCGGACTGCACGGTTCGAGCACTGACGTCGGCGTCGTTGGCTACACCCTCGGCGGCGGGCTGCCCGTGCTGGGCCGGGCCCACGGGTTTGCGGCGGACCATGTCCGCAGTATGGAGGTCGTGACCGCCGACGGCGCGCTGCGCCGGATTAACGCCGAGGCCGAAGCCGAGCTGTTCGCGCTGATGCTCGGCGGCAAGGGCAACTTCGGGATCGTGACAGAACTCGAGTTCAGCCTCTTTCCGCTGGGTGATTTCTACGGCGGCGGGATCATCTATCCCGGGGCGGATGCAGCCCACATCCTCGCTGCCTTCCGGGAGTGGCTGCCCGCACTGCCGGACCACGCCTCGCCCTCAATCTCCCTGCTCCGGCTGCCGGAGATGGAGTTCGTTCCGGCGCCGCTGCGGGGCCAGTTCGTGGTGCACCTGCGCTTCGCCTTCCTGGGGACCCGTGAGGACGGCGACGCACTGCTTGCCCCGATGCGGGCGGTCTCGAGGCCGTTGATGGACACGGCCGGGCCCATGAGCTACCTTGACGTTGACCAGATCCACATGGACCCGGCGGATCCGCTCCCGTTCACTGCCGGCGGAGCGCTCCTGAAAGACCTCGGCGAAGAGGCCGCCGCGGACCTGCTGAAACTCACCGGCGAGGGCTCGGACTGTCCGCTGCTCCTCGTCGAGATCCGGCCGCTCGGCGGGGCCCTGGCCCGTGCCGGGGCGCTGCCCGACGCCGTGTCCGGGCGTGACGCGGCCTTCCTGCTGTTCCTTCTCGGGTTCAAGATGCCACCGTTCGCAGAGGCTGTCGCCGCCTCCATCCGCGGGGTCCTGGCTGAGATGGCTCCGCACTCCACGGGATACACGCTGGTAAATTTCCACGGCGAGCCCGGCGATGAAGCGGACCGGGCGAGGGCCTGGTCGCCCGCGGTCTACGAGCGGATGAGGGTCGCAAAGTCCAGCTACGACCCGGGCAACCTCCTGCGCTTCGGCCACACGATCACCGGCGTGCCGTCCGCGACCTGACCCTCCGTGCGGGGTCGTTCCCGCGACACGCGTCACGACGACGACGGCCCCGCACCCTTGCTACGAAGGG
>NZ_AUPJ01000096.1:627-1387 GCF_000427315.1 Arthrobacter sp. TB 26 | reverse complement strand
CCGCCGTCGAACTCCCATCGAGTGCTCCGCAACGGCCCTTATGACCCCTCATAAGGGCCGTTGCGGAGCAATCGATGGGTACCTTAGCTGGCGAGCCAGATGTCCGGGCCGAAGACCTCGTAGTGGATCTTCGTGGCCGGAATGCCGGCATTGATGGCCTCGTTGCGGATGCTCTTCATGAACGGCAGCGGACCGCACAGGTACAGCGAGGCGTTGGCGGGGAGGTCCACCTCGCGCAGTGACATGAAGCCCTCCCTGGTTCCGGCGACCGGGCGCTCGAGCCAGAGCTGGAGGTCGGCGCCGTCGAGGCGTTCGACGTCGTCCGTCATCTGGCTGCGCAGCGCCCAGCTGTCCAGATCGCTTTCCGCGTGCAGGACCAGGACCTGGCGGTCGGAGCCGGAGTCCGCGAGGGAGCGCAGGATGGAGGCGGTGGGGGTGCAGCCGATGCCGGCCGAGGCCAGCACCACGGGGCCGTCGCCCTCCTTGAGCGTGATCTCGCCGTAGGGGTTGGAGATCTCCAGGATGTCGCCCACCTGGACGTCGTTGTGCAGCACGGGGGAGACCTCGCCGCCGTCGTCCTTCTTGGTGGTGAAGCTGCGGCTCGTGCCGGCGTCGCCGGACAGCGAGTACTGGCGGACCTGGCGCAGTCCGTCCGGGAGGGTGACCTTGACGCTGACGTACTGGCCCGGGAGGGCGGGGGTGATGGGGGTGTCGTCGGCCGGTTCCAGGGTGAACGTCATGGAGCCGGTGCCGGCGGGGG
>NZ_AUPJ01000096.1:0-621 GCF_000427315.1 Arthrobacter sp. TB 26 | reverse complement strand
CCCGCCACGGGCTCCACATCGTGCCGTTGGCCTGGGCGGCGTAGAGCCCCTTCTCGAGCTTGATCAGCGCGTCCGCCATGAGCCAGTACACCTCGGTCCAGGCTTCGGCGATTTCCGGGGTGATGACCTCGGCCAGGTCCTCGGCGATCGCGGCGAAGAGGTGCTCGTAGACCACCTGGTACTGCGGTTCGGTGATGCCGAGGGAGGCGTGGCGGTGCGCGATGCGGGCGAGCACGGTTTCCGGCAGGGTTCCGGGGTTGTTCACCAGGTGGGTGGCGAAAGCGGCGATGCTTCCGGCCAAGGCCTGCTGCTGGTTGCCGTTGCGCTGGTTGGAGCGGCTGAAGAGCCCGTCCAGCAGTTCGGGGTGCGCTGCGAAGAGGCGGGCGTAGAACTTGGGGGTGATTTCACCGATCCGGGAACCGACCAGCGGGAGGGTGGCCTCGATGACGGGGAAGGACTTGTCCGAGAGCATGTTGTCTCCTGAGATAGTGGTCCGGGGTCTTCAACCGGACCGATGAAAAATACCTGTATTTGAAATGCAAGTATTCGTACCTCAGTTCTACATCGCGTAGAAAACAACTTCAAATCGGGGGGATTCCCGGGCGTGGCGGCTGCGGGGCG
>NZ_AUPJ01000095.1 GCF_000427315.1 Arthrobacter sp. TB 26 | reverse complement strand
GGGGCGCAGGCCGATCGCCTGGAATACCGGCGCCATCTGCCGCGAAGTGGGCAGGGACGCGACGACGATGTCGTCCAGTTCGCGGTAGAAGGCTTCGCGCGCCCGGGCAAGGGCGCCGCGGAGGCGGCACTCGTTGATCAGCGGACACGTACCGCCCGCGCCGACGCAATCGGCCGGGTCCGTGCGGGTGTCGAGCTGGCGCAGGAGCTGGCCCACGGTGGCGACGCGGCCGGCGCTGCTGAGCCGGGAGCCGCCGTGCCGCCCGCGCTCGACGTCGATCATGCCCAGCTCCCGCAGCTTCGCCATCGCCTTGCTGACGTGGTTATAGGGCGTCGCGACGGCGTCGGCGATGCTCTGGGTGGTGAGGAGTCCGCCGTCGGGAGCGGCCGCGAGCACCATCATGGCGCGCAGGCTCACATCCGCGAAGGCGTTGATCTTCATAACGCCAGTTTACCGGCGGTCTAGTCCACCCAGACGCCGGGCTCGTTGGTATCGGCGGAGAGCTCGCCGAATTCCAGCTCACGGGTCGCCGGGTTGGCGGCGTACGGCAGGACCGCGGCGAACAGGGAGCCGTCCCGGTGTTCCGCGGCCACGTGGATGGCGTCCGAGGCCTCTTCCAGCAGGGTGATGTCACAAACGATGGCCGCGGCGCGGAACTCATCCCGGTGCTGCCGCAGCAGTTCCGTGAGGTCGGCGATCATCGAGTCCGCGTCGAAGCCGGCGTCAACGCCCTCCGCCGCGTCGGCGGGGGTGACGGCAACCAGCCGGACCTCGCCGTCGTTCTCGACCACGAGGGCGAACGGCAGGAACCCGCCGTTGCGCTCAAGCTGCTCCTGGGCGGCGCCGACCCCGGTGCCGAGCAGGTTCTCCAGGTCGGTGGCACTGGCCTCCGGGACGCTGTCGCGCCACGATCCGCCAGTGGACCCTGTTGCAGTCTCAGTTGCGGCCTCCGCCGGCAGTTCCGACACGGCCCTACCCCCGGACCAGTGCCAGGACGCGGTCGCGGACACGCTCCATGGTGGCGGTGTCCGTGGCCTCGACGTTCAGGCGGAGGAACGGCTCGGTGTTGGAGGGGCGCAGGTTGAACCAGTAGCTGCCGTCCGTGGCGATGAAGGTGCTGCCGTCGAGGTAGTCCACCTCGACGTCCTCCGAGTGGAAGTCGAGCCGGACGCGTTCCACGGCGCCGGCCTTGTCGTCGATTTCCGAGTTGATCTCACCGGAGGACATGTACGGCTCGTACTCGCGGCCAAGATCGGACAGCGGACCGTCCTGCTCGCCGAGGGCGGCCAGGACGTGCATCGCGGCAAGCATGCCGGTGTCTGCGTTCCAGAAGTCACGGAAGTAGAAGTGGGCGGAATGTTCACCGCCGAAGATGGCGCCCTCTGCCGCCATCACGGCCTTGATGAAGGAGTGTCCGACGCGGGTGCGCACGGCCCGGCCGCCGTGGCGTTCCACCAGTTCGGGGACGGCGCGGGACGTCAGCAGGTTGTGGATGACGGTGGGGTTGGCCTCGCCGAGCCCCTGGGCGCGGGCAATCTCGCGGCGCGCCACCATGCCGGTGATCGCGGACGGCGAGACGGGCTCGCCCTTTTCGTCGATGACGAAGCAGCGGTCGGCGTCGCCGTCGAAGGCCAGCCCGATGTCCGCGCCGTGTTCGACGACGGCGGCCTGCAGGTCGCGCAGGTTTTCCGGTTCCAGCGGGTTGGCAGGGTGGTTCGGGAAGGATCCGTCGAGCTCGAAGTACAGCGGGATGATCTCGAGGGGAAGCTTGGGCAGCAGGGCGTCGCCGAGCACCGCGGGTGTGGTGAGGCCGGCCATGCCGTTGCCGGCGTCCACCACCACCTTCAGGGGGCGGGAGCCGCGGAGGTCCACGAGGCTGCGAAGGTACTCGGAGTAGCCCTTCAGGACGTCATGGACGCCGATCAGGCCGCGCGTCGCAGCGGCGGGGATGGAACCGGCGTTGAGGTATTCCTCGGCGCGGGCCTGGATTTCCTTGAGCCCGGATTCGGAGGAGATCGGCTCGGCACCGGCCTTGGCCATCTTGATCCCGTTGTACTCGGCGGGGTTGTGGCTGGCCGTGAACGTCGCGCCGGCGGCATTGAGCGCACCGCAGGCGTAGTAGAGCTCATCGGTGGAGATGAGGTCGAGCAGCTGGACGTTGGCTCCGCGCCGTGCGGCACCGTTGGCGAAGGCCTTGCTGAACTCGGGGGAGGAGGGGCGCATGTCGCCGCCGACCAGCACCGTCTTGCCCTCCAGCTGCAGGACGTCGACGAACGCCGCGCCCACAGCCTCGACGATCTCGGCGGTGATCGATTCGCCGACAATGCCGCGCACGTCGTAGGCCTTGAAGGAGGCCGAGAGGTCAAAGGTCTTTGTCTGGTCCGTAGTCACGCGTCTTATCTTACGTGGCAGCCGAATCAGGCCGTGGAGGAGGGCCGGCGGTGTCGCACTGCCGCCGGATCCGCTGTGATTGTCCACATAGCGGCGCCCGCGGCTTCGCGGCTGTCGGAGGGGGCTGGGATACTGAAGCAATGGCCAATAACCAGAACGCTGCAGTCTTGTCCGCTTCACCCGATGCTGCCGCCGGGCGTGGCGGGACCCGGGAGCAGGCCCAGGAAGTGCTGCGCGAGCTGGTCGGGCACCCGGCCGCGGAGTTCCATGACGGCCAGTTTGAAGCGATCGAGGCCTTGGTCGACGGCGGCCGGCGGGCCCTCGTGGTGCAGCGCACCGGCTGGGGAAAATCGGCCGTGTACTTCGTCTCGTCCCTGCTGCTCCGGCGCCGCGGTGCCGGGCCCACCCTGATTGTCTCCCCGCTGCTGGCCCTCATGCGCGACCAGGTGGCGGCCGCAGCGCGGGCCGGGGTCCGCGCGGTGGCGATCAACTCCGCCAACCAGCTGGAGTGGGACACCGTCCGTGAACAGCTCGCGGCGGACGAGGTGGATGTCCTGCTGGTCTCGCCCGAGCGGCTGACCAATCCCTCCTTCCGGGAGAACCAGCTGCCCGAGCTGATCCGCCGCACCGGGCTTCTGGTCATCGATGAGGCCCACTGCATCTCCGACTGGGGCCATGATTTCCGCCCTGACTACCGGCGCATCGCGGACCTGATCACCCAGCTGCCGGACTCCGTTCCGGTGCTGGCCACCACCGCCACCGCCAACTCCCGGGTGGTCCACGACATCGAGGAGCAGCTGGGCGCCGGTGTGCTGACCATCCGCGGTGCCCTGGGCCGGGAGTCCCTCCGGCTGGGCGTGCTGCGACTGCCGGACTCCCGGGACCGTCTCGGCTGGCTGCTCACGCACCTGACAGACCTGCCCGGCAGCGGAATCATCTACACCCTGACGGTCTCCGCCGCCGAGGATACCGCCCGGCTCCTCGCTGAAGCCGGACACGAGGTACTCGCCTACACCGGCCGCACCGACCCCGCAGACCGGGAACGCGCGGAGCAGCTCCTGAAGGACAACCAGGTCAAGGCCCTCGTCGCCACGTCCGCCCTCGGCATGGGCTTTGACAAGCCTGACCTCGGATTCGTGGTGCACCTTGGGGCGCCGTCCTCGCCCGTGGCCTACTACCAGCAGGTGGGCCGTGCCGGCCGTGGCGCCGCGAACGCCGACGTGCTGCTGCTGCCCGGTTCCGAGGACCGCGACATCTGGCAGTATTTCGCCACGGCGTCCATGCCGTCGGAGGAGAAGGCCGGTGCCGTGTTGACTGCCCTCGCCGAAGCGGGGACCGCCGTGTCCACGGTGGCGCTGGAGGCGCGTGTGGATCTGCGCCGGACCCCGCTGGAGCTGCTGTTGAAGGTGCTGGCGGTCGACGGCGCCGTGGAGCGTGTGGGCGGCGGCTGGCGTTCCACCGGCCAGCCGTGGACCTACGACGCCGAGCGGTACAGCCGGATCGCGGAGGCCCGGGTGGACGAGCAGGATTCGATGGTGATTTACCAGGACACCGCGGGCTGCCGGATGGAATACATCACCTCGGTCCTCGACGACGAGACCGCCCGTGCCTGCGGCCGCTGCGACAACTGCGCCGGGCAGTGGTTCCCGGCCGACATTGCCGCCTCGGCCACCGAAGCCGCGGGCCAGACCCTGAGCCGCGCCGGTGTCCCGCTGGAACCCCGGCTGCAGTGGCCCAGCGGCATGGACCGGCTCGGTGTGCCGGTGAAGGGCAAGATCAAACCCGAGGAAAGCGTTGCGGTCGGCCGGGCGCTGGCACGGCTCACGGACCTGGGCTGGGGCGGCGCCCTGCGCGAAGCCTTCGCCGCGGGAGCCCCCGACCGCACCGTGGACCCCGGCATGCTCCAGGCGTGCGTCCAGGTGCTGCGCGAG
>NZ_AUPJ01000094.1:6035-6157 GCF_000427315.1 Arthrobacter sp. TB 26 | reverse complement strand
CCCCACACGGCCCCCACACCCCAACACACCAAAATCGGGTTCCTGTGTACTGGCTCACATCCCAACCGCACCGGCCCCCGCGTACACCCCTCACATGCCGTGGAGCCTTAAACGCAAGAAGG
>NZ_AUPJ01000094.1:0-6025 GCF_000427315.1 Arthrobacter sp. TB 26 | reverse complement strand
CCACGAGGCGCCGGCCCTTCTTCAAGCCACTGGTTTCAGGGGTGCTGAATTACCAGGAAGACTTCGTGATGCCCGGGAGCTCACCGCGGTGAGCCATGTCGCGGAAGCGAACACGGGAGATGCCGAACTTCTGGAAGGTACCGCGCGGGCGGCCATCGATGATGTCGCGGTTACGCAGACGTACCGGCGAGGCGTTGCGGGGCAGCTTCTGCAGGCCGAGGCGCGCAGCTTCGCGGGCTTCGTCGGTCGACGCGGGGTCAACCAGAGCCTTCTTCAGTTCGAGGCGCTTTGCAGCATAACGCTCGACGATGACTTTACGCTGTTCGTTCTTAGCGATCATTGACTTCTTAGCCATGTGTTTAGCGCTCCTCTCGGAATTCGACGTGCTTGCGGATGCGGGGGTCGTACTTCTTCAGAACCATACGGTCCGGGTCGTTACGACGGTTCTTGCGCGTCACGTAGGTGTACCCCGTGCCCGCGGTCGACTTGAGCTTGATGATCGGACGTACGTCCTTGTCCTTAGCCATTAGAGCTTCACTCCTCGTGCCAGGATGGCGGCTACGACTACGTCGATGCCACGCACGTCGATGGTCTTGATGCCACGTGCAGAGACCTGCAGGGTGACATTACGGCGCAGGGACGGAACCCAATAGCGCTTCTTCTGGATGTTCGGGTCGAACCGACGCTTGTTGCGTCGGTGCGAGTGCGAAATGCTGTGTCCAAAGCCCGGCTCGGCTCCGGTCACCTGGCAGTGTGCTGCCATGACGACTCTCCTCAAAAATAAATGAAACGGTTGCGGAGTTCCCGCGTAACCGTGCGACAGGCAGCGTCCGCATCCAGCCCCCACAGGGATTCGGTAGTTCCGCAGTGTTCAGGCAGCGGCGTAAACCGTCTGCTTTCCTCACTGCGGCGAAGATTGTGGGCCACGGTCACCGGGCGGCGGAAACCTTTTGGGAAGCCACCGCGAAGTACCGGGATGCTGGGCGAATACAGGAGTGCACGCAACTTGAGCCCCTAACTACCGGCCCTCAGGACTGTCGATGTTGCAGACAAATCCCGCCAACCGGAGCAATTGCACACGCTCCGCGCCACCTACCGCCTACCAAGTCTACGAGCTTGACGAATTAAAGACCAATCCGGTATCCGGCGGTGTATAAGGGGTGCCGGCCGGTTCGGCGCGAAGTCACATCGGCACCCTAGCGCTTTCACAGCAAAATGATAGGCGCCGGGCGGACGGTGGAACCATGAATTCTTCACTCCAGACGGCCCTGCCGGCCACGGCCCGCCGCACTCCCGTGGAGCGGTTCCGCGGTCAGTCCCGGCGCCGCCTGCTCCGGGCAGACCTCCTGACCGTGCTCGCGTGGGCTTCGGTGGCCTTGTCCATCGCACTCTGGCTCGCCGACGGCGGCGCCACGGGGTTCTCGACCCTGGCCGGCTCCTTCACGGCCCTGGGAATCGTCGCCGGGCTGGCCGGTATGGACCTTGTGCTGCTCATGTTGCTGTTAGCGGCGCGTATTCCCTTAATCGATGGCGCCGTCGGGCACGACCGTGCCCTGGAATTCCACCGCAAACTCGGCAAACCGTCGCTGTACCTGCTGCTCGCACATGGAATCCTGATCGCAATCGGATATGGCATGGCCGAAGGGCTCGATCCGGTGAGTGAGCTCGTGTCCCTCTGGGTGCTGGTCCCGGACATGTGGCTCGCCATCGTGTCCATGGGACTGTTCATCGCCGTTGTGGTCACCTCGCTGGTCGCCGTCCGACGCCGGTTCCCTTACGAATTTTGGTATGCCGTCCACCTGCTGACCTACGCAGCGGTGCTGACCGCAATCCCGCATCAGTTCAGCACCGGGGCACTCTTCGCCGTGGGCACCTGGCAGCGCTGGTACTGGCTGGCCATCTGCATCGGCACCGGCGCCGCTCTGGTCCACTACCGCGTCCTGGAGCCGCTCGTGGCCACCGTCCGGCACCAACTGACGGTGAGCCGCGTCATGACGGAGGGTCCCGGCGTCGTCAGTATTGAACTGGCGGGCCGCCACCTCGACGAACTGGCCGGCAGCGGCGGCAGGTTTTTCATCTGGAGGTTCCTCGCCCCGGGCGCGTGGTGGCATCCGCACCCGTTCAGCCTGTCCGCGGAACCCGTGCTGTTCGATTCCGCGGGCCGGGGCCGACTGCGGATTACCGTGCGCAACCTCGGCCGGGGATCGGCCCAGTTGGCGCGGCTGAAATCCGGGACCAGGGTAGCGATCGAGGGACCCTACGGGCTCTTCAGCACAGCGGCCCGCAGCCGGAACCGCGTCGTGATGATCGGTGCCGGCATCGGAATCACCCCCCTCCGCGCACTGCTGGAGCGCACACCCTTTGAACCGGGCAACGCCACAGTGATTCTCCGCGGCCACAGTGAGGCGGAACTCTATCTGGGCGACGAAATCCTGGAACTCTGCCGGCGCCGCGGCGCGACCCTGTTCCATCTCACCGGCGCCCGGACCGCCGGCGAACAGAGTTGGCTGCCCGAATCGGCCGTCCGGTCAGGACACCGGCTGGCCAGTTACGCCCCGGACGTCGCCGACGCCGACGTGTACATTTGCGGCCCGTCCGCGTGGGCCCGCAGTGCGATCAGCGGAGCCCGCGCGGCCGGCGTCCGCGACGAACAACTCCACTACGAAAGGTTCGACTGGTGAGAATACGCGCAGCAGTTTCAGCAACGCTGGCCTCCGCCGGAATACTCCTGGCCGGCTGGCAGTCAGGAGCCCACGTCGCAGAAACCGGGAGCACCGCGGCGGCCACCTCGGCCCCCNCCGCCTCGTCCGGGACGGGCGGGAGCAGCGGAACCACAAACGGAGTTTCCGGATCCAGTTCCGCAAGCGGGTCCAGCGGAGGCACCACAAGCGCGGCACAGGCCGCCGGAACGTTCACCGGAGCGGCGGTCCAGACCCGCTTCGGCACCGTCCAGGTGCAGATCACCGTAAAGGCCGGCGCGATCACGGATGTCACCGCCCTCCAGCTGACCGACGACGACCGAAAATCCGTGCAAATCAGCAACCGGGCCGCTCCGCTGCTGCGTGCCGCGGTCATCAAAGCCCAGTCGGCCCAGGTACAGACCATCAGCGGCGCCACGGTCACCAGCGACGCCTATTTGACTTCGCTTCAGGCAGCCCTTGATGCAGCCAACCTTTAAGCCCTCGCCCGCCGAAAGTCCGGCACTGAGCGCCGCCAACCTGGGCGGCCCGGCCCTGAAAAGCAGGACTTTCCGGTGCATGGGGACCGTCATCAGCCTCGCCCTGCCCGCGGACGACTGCGGGATGCGGGACGGCGAACCGGTGCTGGAAGGTGCCGCTGCCGCCGTCGAACACATATTCTCCGGCCTGGACGCGACGTTCAGTCTGTACCGGACGGATTCGGAAGCGAGCCGGCTGGCCCGCGGCGAAGTCACGCTCCGGGATACCTCGGCGGCATTCCGCGCCCGTTTTGCGGACGCCACGGGTTGGCGGCTGTTGACCGACGGTTTCTTCACCCCCGAGCGGCCCGACGGCATACTGGACCTCTCCGGCATCATCAAGGGTTACGCCATCGACCAGGCGGCCTCCGCCCTGGAGTCGGCCGGCATCACGGACTGGTGCCTGAACGCAGGCGGTGACGTGCTGGTGAGCGGCTCGCCCGGACCGGGACCCGGGACTCCGTGGCTGGCCGGCATCGTGGATCCGCAGGACCGCGGAACGCTGCTCTCGGGCTTTGCGCTGGGCGGCACAGGGCGCTTCGCGGCGTTGGCGACGTCCGGCACAGCTGAGCGCGGAAACCACATCTGGCGGGTCGGGGCAGGCCGCACCGGGCTGCACCCCCTCGATTTCCGCCAGGTCTCCGTGGCAGCCCCGGACATTCTCACCGCGGACGTGCTGGCGACCGCGATCGTCGCCGGAGGGAGGCGGATGCTGGACTGGGCCACGGACAGCTGGGACGTCGAAGTGCTGGCCGTACTCGGCGGCGGGGAACTGCTCGCGACGCCGGGATTCCGCGCCTAGAGGTGCGTGAGGCTCGGGTAGCGCGGGGCCAGCCCGTCGCCTGACGACTTCCCTGTGACCCGGCGGACCACCCACGGTCCGGCGAATTCGCGGACCCAGCGGGCGTTGGCGCGGACGGCCTCGGCCCGGCTGAGCTCGGGAACCGGAGTCATGGGCGGAACGTCGATCGAGTGGTCGTGCTCCAGGACGGTGAGGACGCGCTTGGCCATGTTCGCGTGGCCTGCGGCGGACATGTGCATCCGGTCGGTTGCCCACATCCCCCAGTCGTAGTACTCGCTGAAGCGCCAGTAATCCACCAGGAGGGCGCCGTGGTCCCCGGCGATTCCGCGGACCAGCTCGTTGTAGATCGCGGTGCGGCCGCGGGTGGTGCCGAAGATCTTCGAGCCGCGGGAGTCGAACCCGGTGAACATCACCACGGTTGCGCCGGTGGCCTTGAGCTTACGAATGCCGGCGTCGTAGTCCACCAGCAGATTATCGATGTCGACCTTGGGCCGGAGGATGTCGTTGGCGCCGGCATAGATGCTCACGAGGGTGGGTTTGAGGGCTACGGCGGCATCGACCTGTTCGGCCATGATCTGGCGGAGTTTCCGGCCGCGGATGGCGAGGTTTGCGTAGCCGAAGCCCGGATCGTCGGCGCCGAGCTGCTCGGCCACCCGGTCAGCCCAGCCCCGGACGCCGTTGGGGCGGTTGGGGTCATCGTCGCCGACGCCTTCCGTGAAGGAGTCGCCAAGGGCTACATAGCGGGACGTGAAATCCATGGCTCCAGTCTGCCAGCAGTTGCCCCAAGCAAACAAAGCAGGCAACCTGGCCGGCCGCGGAAGCCCTATTCGCGGATCCGGACCGCGGACTCGCGCAGATACTGCTCCACCCGGGTGTAGGCGTCCCGGGTCAGGGCCTTCCAGAGGGCGATCGCCAGGCGCGGCTCGGCGGCTTCCAGCTCGGTGATTGCCTCCGCACTGAGCACCATGACCTCCACCGGACCAATGGCCCGGACCGTGGTTTCCTGCCGGTTGCCGCTGCCCAGCGCCAGTTCGCCGAACGTCATGCCGGCGCTGAGGGTATTGAGCTTGACCCGCTCCGCGGTGGGCCCCGGGGACGTGCTGCTGACCCTCCCGGAGGTGATGAAGTAGACCCCGCCGAACCGGAGGCCGACCCGCCGGATGACGTCGCCGTCGTCGTAGGACTTCGGGGTCATGAGGGCTTCGAGCGCCGCGGCGTCCGCTTCGTCCAGCGGTGCCAAGGCGGGAGATGCGGTGACCGGGACGTGGTCCGGCAGCAGCAGGTGGTCCCCGTGGCGTTCCAGCAGACGGTTTTCGGAGTATTCGACGGCGGCGCTCCGGGTCGCGAAGGACGGCACCAGCCGCTGTTCCAGGCGTCCCAGAGCGTCCGCGACGGAACCGTCCGCCTCTATCAGCACCAGCTCCCGGCCGGCGTCGGCCATCCCCTGCCTCGCTTTGGCCAGCATGCGCACGGCGACGTCGCTGATCTGATCGGTGCGGCGCACATCCAGGACCACGAGGTCGACCTCGTCCGCCAGGCTGCTGAGCTCGCGGACCATGGACTCGGTTCCGGCGAAGAGGAGGTCGCCGTTGACTTCGATCACCCGTGCCCGGTGGCCGTGCGCCCGGAGGACGTCGGCGGCCTCGTCGTTCCGGCGGATGCCCGACGGCGTCTCGGTCACGTCGTAGGCGGCCAGGATGGCGGACCGGCCGGTCCGGGCCGCGCGGACGAAGTGCAGTTCCATGTCCCGGGAGAGGCGCTGCGCCGTGGCCAGGCCGCGGACGCTGCTGCCGTGCTCATCGAGCGGCGGCGAATACACGGCCAGGCCCACCTGGCCGGGCAGCACGGCGATGATACCGCCGGCCACCCCGCTCTTTCCCGGCATGCCCACGCTGCTGATCCAGGCGCCGGCGTCGTCATACATGCCGGACGTCATCATGACGGACAGGACGCGTTCCACCGGGCCGATCTCCAGCACCTGTTTGCCGCTGAGCGGGTTCCGGCCG
>NZ_AUPJ01000093.1 GCF_000427315.1 Arthrobacter sp. TB 26 | reverse complement strand
GGCGGCCATGATCGAGAGGTCGAAGCAGTTCACCAGGACGGAGCACTGGCGGAAATAGTCCGCCAGGACCGGCGTGGGGTCATCCTCAATGATGTTGAAGGAGCGCAGCAGGTACGCGAGCGCCGTGTTGCGGTGGCCATGCTTGAGTTCGGACTCGAAGACCTGCTCGCTGACCGAGAGCTGACGGCCGGCGAAAGCGGAGTACGTGCTGAGGATCCTTTTGAAGCCGGACTGCCCGCCGGAGCCCCTGATCAGCGAGGTCGCGGTGAGGGCGCCGGCGTTGATCATCGCATTGGCCGGCCGGCCCGTCCCCTCGGCCAGGGAGATCTCGTTGAACGAGTCCCCCGACGGCTCCACGTCCACTTTGGCGTCCACGGCGTCGTTGCCGAGGTCCTCGAGGGCCAGCCCGTAGGTGAAGGGCTTAGAGATGGACTGGATCGTGAATTCCTCGCGGGTGTCACCGATTTCGTATACCTTGCCGTCCACGGTGGCGAGGGCGATGCCGAAGTTGTCCGGGTCCACGTTGGCCATGGCCGGGATGGTGCTGTAGGGCTTGCCGTCCTTGAGCTGGGCGATCTCGGCGTGGATCTGGCGCAGGTAGCTGTCGATCGGCGATTCCATAGTGCCAACACTAGGGGACAGCGTGTTGCGGGCGGCCTGCACGGCCCTCAGGCGTGCTTGCTCTCCCGCAGGATCCAGTGGTCCTTGTCCAGGCGGCCCACGATCTTCTCGCCGATCCGGGCGAGGTCGGCGACGTCCTCCTCGCTCAGGGCGTCGAGGAACAGCGAACGGACGGCCTCGACGTGGCCCGGGGCGAGCTCCTCGATGGTCTCCATCCCCGCGTCGGTGAGGTGCGCCGTCGTCACCCGGGCGTCCCCCGGGTGCGGGCGGCGCTCCACCCACCCGCGGGTCTGCAGCTTGGTGACGACGTGGGAGAGCCGGGACAGTGAGGCACTCGTGCGCGCGGCGAGTTCGCTCATGGGCAGAAAACGGCCGTCGGCCTCGGAGAGCATCGCCAGGACGTTGTAGTCGAAGAGGGAGAGCTTGCGCGCGTGGTGAAGCTGCGTGTCCAGGGCTGCCGGAAGCAGGGTGTTGATGCTTACTTGGGCCAGCCAGGCCCGTCGTTCGTCGGCGTTCAGCCAGCGCGGTTCAGTCATGGATACAGTCTAGGAGCATTGAAGCTTGACGGTTCAACTTCGCTGGATTTCCGTGACGGAAGAATCACGGCCCGGCGCCGGGGACAGACGGTAGGCTGACCCTTATGTATGTAGTCTCGCTGACCTACAAGGTCCCCGAAGAGATCGTTGACTTCCATCTTCCGGCCCACGTCACGTGGCTGCAGGATGCTTTCGACCAGGGCATCTTTATGGTCGCTGGGCGGAAAATCCCACGCACAGGCGCCCTGTTGCTCTCCAACGCGGACCGCGATGCCCTCGACGCCTCGCTGGCCAGGGATCCGTTCTATGTCAACGGAGTGGCCGAATTCGACGTCGAGGAGTTCCACGCGAGCCGGGTGGCTCCGGGCTACGAGAACCTGCTGGACAGCTGACGCCGGGCCGCCGCGCGTCCCGGGCCTCCCAAGGCGCCCAGGGCGGACGAGCACTGTTCAGCCCGCGGGGATCCTGGCGGCCAGTTTCTTCAGTCCTGCCTTCGGCGGGACCCTGACCGGCGCCGGCCAGCGCGGCCTGAGCTCGTCGCCGAGCGTGACACCCCTGAGCTTGCGCCCGAAGAGCGGCAGGACCCAGTCATGTACCCAACGGCGCTGCCGTCGTTCCCAGTCCCGGAGGCCGAGTTTCGCCGGCGGCGCCCATTCCTTGGGCTTGACCTTGTGCGGGACACCTAGCTGGTCCAGGACCTGGCCGGCGAGATACTTGTGGCCCGCCTTGGACATGTGCAGCCGGTCCGAATCCCACATCCGCGGATCATAGAACGCGTCGAAGCACCAGTAGTCCACCAGCACGGCCTCGTACCTGGCCGCCACCTCGCGGACCCGCTGGTTGTAGATGGCGTTCCGCCTCTTCAGGGGTTCCAGTAGCGCCGAGACCCTGACATCGA
This sequence comes from Arthrobacter sp. TB 26, assembly GCF_000427315.1. GTDB lineage: Bacteria > Actinomycetota > Actinomycetes > Actinomycetales > Micrococcaceae > Arthrobacter. The sequence continues at coordinate 4,605 of NZ_AUPJ01000093.1, read as the reverse complement.
AGCCGGTGAACAGCACTACCGTGGCCCCGCTCGCGGCAATTCTGGCGACGAGGAACTCGTAGTCCTTCATCAGTGCGTGGATGTCGGTCCCGATATCCAGGATGTCGTTCCCGCCCGCGTACAGGGTGATCAGGGTCGGTTCCATGGCGAGCGCGGCGTCGAGCTGTTCCGCGATGACGTGCCGCAGCCTTTTGCTGCGGATGGCGAGATTGGCGTATTCCCACCCCGGGTCCGCCCTGGCCAGTTGCTCCGCCACCCGGTCCGCCCACCCGCGCACCCCGTTGGGCAGCCGGGGATTGTAGTCCCCCACCCCCTCGGTGAAGGAATCCCCCAGGGCAACATAGACCCGCCGCCCATCAGCGCCCGGGGATAGAAGGTTTTCGGCCATGAAGCCACGGTAGCCAACCCACCCGGCCAGCAGGGAACAGCAGGGTAAACGGGAGGGGCACGAGGGCGAGCCGACCAAAAGACTGCCGCGGGTCGCCCTCAGGGAAACAACGCGGGGTCACCTACGGCCCATCCCAGTGGGGATTATGGGCGGTAAGTGACCCCGCGTTGCAGTTGAGGGTGCGCCGACCGCAAGTCCGGACGGACCTGCGGGAGCGTCGCTTAGAGCTCGGCCTTCCCCTGCCGCCAGTACCCCATGAACGACACCTGCTTCCGGTCGATCCCCACGTCCCGCACCAGGTACCGGCGCAGCTCCTTGACGACCCCCGCTTCACCGGCGATCCAGGCATAGAACGGCATGGCCCCCGCGGGCTTGTCCGGGTTCCTGCTGGCGCTGATCGCCGCGGCATCCATCCGTGCGGGGGTCTCCCACAGGATGTCGTGGTCCACGTTGACGTCCTCGGGTTCGGGGCCGGCGGCAGGCTCGCGGGATGACCCGAGCCCGACCCAGCCGGGGAGGGTGACGGCGGCGCGGACCGCCTGCTGCAGCAATTCGCCGTGCGGACGCGACCGGCCGATCGCCGCACCGCGCGCGAGCCAGGTGATCCCGACGTCGGCGGCTGTCGTGATGCCCTGGAAGTCGCCGGCTTCCGGAACCTCGAGGATGGCGTGCCCGCTCACGTACGACGGCAGGCTCTCGAGAATGGCGCTGATGGCAGGCACGGCCGTCTCATCGCCGGCCAGCAGGACCCGCTGGGCCAGGCCCGGCCGCCATTCGATCCCGGAGTACGTTTCTGCCGTGATGCAGTGCGCAGCCCGGTTGTTTGGTCCTATCAGAGTCAGTGTGTCCCCCGGCGTGGCGTTAAGGGCCCAGTGGGCGGCCGGTCCGCCGTGGCCGGCGTCGTCAAAGTGCAGCACGAAGTCGACGTCGAGTTCCGGGTAGACAGCGTCAAGGCGTTCCTGCCGCACGGTGTAAGTGCGCATGGAGCCGCGGGTCGCAGGATCCATGGCCAGCCACTCGCGGTACCAGCCGGCCTGCTCCATCCGGAACTCCGGCAGCGGCAACGCGGCACCGTCCGCGGCCAGCGACGGAATCATGAGCTTGATGCGCAGGTCCAGCGTGCCGCCATGGACCCCGAAGTTCCGCAGCGAATAGCCCCCGAACGTGACCCGCCGGAAGTGTGGTCCGAGTTGCTGGACCGCCGTGACCTGGACGTGGAAGGCGAGGGTCGTGGGTTCGGCGCCGCGTGGGGTCTTGGGGCCGGTCCGGGTGCGGGCCGGGGTGGGGTTCGTTGCAGTCATGGGACCAGCTCCAGGCTTGTGGTGTGCGGGGAATCGGCATGGTGGCGGCCCAGCGGGATGATCAGGGGTGCGCCGGACACCGGGTCCGGGAGCACCCGGGACTTCAGGCCGAACACGTCGCGGACCATTTCCTCGGTGACCACCGCCCGGGCGGAGCCTTCGGCCACGATCCGTCCGTTCTTCATGCCGATGATGTGGTCCGCGTACCGTGCGGCGAGGTTGAGGTCGTGCAGCACGATCGCCACGGTGGTGCCGCGCCGGCGGTTGAGGTCGGTGATGAGGTCCAGGACCTCCACCTGGTGGGTGAGGTCCAGGTAGGTGGTGGGCTCGTCCAGCAGCAGCACATCGGTTTCCTGCGCCAGTGCCATCGCGATCCACACCCGCTGCCGCTGCCCGCCGGAGAGTTCGTCCACGTTGCGCCCGGCGAGTTCCAGCGTTTCAGTGGCCTCCATCGCCTCCTGGACGGCGCGCTCGTCGTGCGACGGGACGCCTGCGGGCCGGGTCCGGAAGAATCCCTGGTGCGGATAGCGGCCGCGGCCCACGAGGTCCCGGACGGTGATGCCGTCAGGTGCCGTCGGATGCTGCGGAAGCAGCCCCAGCGTGCGCGCCACCTCCCGGGCGGGCCGGCGGTGGATGTCCCGACCGTCCAGTGTGACGGTGCCCGCCGCCGGCTTGAGCAGCCGGGCGAGGCCGCGGAGCAGCGTGGATTTACCGCAGGCGTTAGCGCCGACAATCATGGTCACCTTGCCCTGGGGGATTTCCGTGCTGAGTCCCTCGATCACGGTCCGCTGCTCGTATTTCAGCGTCAGGCCGGAGGTCTGGAGTGTTACCATCTCAGGCGTCCTTTCGGTTGGAGGTGACAAGCAGCCAGATCAGGAACGGGGCACCGAGGGCGCCGGTGACCACTCCGACCGGCAGGACCGTTCCGTCCAGCAGCAGCGGTGCGATATTGGCGGCGACGTAGTCGGCGGCCAGGACGATCACCACACCGGCGAGGGCGGAGGCCGGGAGGCTCGCCGTGCCGACGAACCGGCGCGCGATCGGCCCGGCGAGGAACGCGACGAACGCGACCGGCCCTGCTGCCGCCGTCGCCGCGGCCGCGAGTCCGACGGCGGTGATCACAATGCCCAGCCGGGCCGTGCCCACCCGGACACCGAGGCCGGCTGCGGCATCGTCGCCGAGTTCGAGGATGCGCAGTGGGCCGGCGAGGAGTGCGACGGCAGGAATCAGGACGATCAGTGCGAGGCCAAGGACTCCGGCCCGGTCCCAGTTCGCGGAGTTGAGCGAGCCGTTCAGCCAGACCAGGACGTCGGCGGCGGTGCGGATGTCCGTTCTGGTCATGAGGAAACTGACCATGGCGTGAAGGGCTGCGGCGATGCCTACTCCGGCCAGGATCAGCCGGCTGCCTGCGGCGTCGCCTCTGCGCCTTCCGGAACCGAGGGATCCGCTGCGGGAGATGGCGTAGATGATGCCGGCCACGGCCAGCGCCCCGGCGAAGGCAGCGCCCGAGACGGTGACGCCGGATGCGCCGAAGACGGCAATCGCCGTCACGGCCGCGGCGCTGGCCCCATAGCTGATACCGATCACGTCCGGGCTGGCCAGGGGATTGCGGAGCATGGTCTGGAACAGCGCGCCGGACAGCCCGAAGGAGGCTCCGATCAGCGTCCCCACGACGGCGCGCGGCAGCTTGTGTTCCATCACGATGAAACTGGCGCCCGGGATCTTCTCCCCGCCGGTGAGGTGTGCGCCCAGGATTCTGAAGAAGTCGGGGATGGTGACGGTGTAGCTGCCCAGGAGCACGCTGGCGGCGAAGATCGCCACGGCTGCCAGGGCCAGGACGGCGGTCCGGGTGGGCAGGGCCCGGACGGCGGTCCGGGTGGGCAGGGCCCGGCCCCGCACCGGCCACCGAGGTGTCAGATAACGCCGATGCTCGGGCGGCACATGGGCATTAAGTGTCACCTCGGCGCCGGGTTCGCTCACAGCCCTGCCCCCTTGCCGCGCCGGACCAGCCAGACGAATACCGGCGCGCCGACGAGCGCTGTCATGATCCCGGCCGGGACTTCGCCCGGAAGCAGGATGACACGGCCGATCACGTCGGCCGCCAGCAGCAGCGCCGGGGCCAGGACCAGGGAGAAGGGCAGGATCCAGCGGTAGTCGGGACCGGTGAGGAAGCGGACGGCGTGCGGAATGACGAGGCCCACGAATCCGATCGGGCCGGCCAGCGCCGTGGCAGCGCCGCAGAGCAGGACGATGCCGAGGGCGGCGACGCCGCGGGTCAGCCCCACCCGCTGGCCCAGCCCGCGGGCGAGGTCATCGCCGAGGGCGAGGTTGTTGAGGATCCGGCCCGTGCAAAGCACTATCGCGGCACCCAGCAGCAGGAACGGCAGGGCCTGGAGGATCACGGACCAGTCGCGCCCGGCGATCCCGCCGACCTGCCAGAACCTGAAGCGGTCCAGGGTGTCCCGGCTGGACACCAGGATGACGTTCATGAGCGAGAAGAGCCCCGCGCTCAGGGCAGCGCCCGCGAGGGCGAGCTTCACCGGCGTCGCACCGTCCCTGCCGAGCGAGGCGATCAGATAGACCACGACGGCGGCGGCCGCGGCCCCGCCGAATGCGAACCAGATGTACCCGGCAAGCGAGGAGACGCCGAAGACGTAGATTCCCGTGACGACGGCCAGCGCGGCGCCGGCGTTGATCCCGATGATGCCCGGGTCCGCGAGGGGGTTGCGGGCCACGCCCTGCATTGCCGCCCCGGCGAGACCGAGGGCGCCGCCGGCGAGCAGCCCGAGGACGGTCCGGGGAATCCGGGCGTAGACCACAGCGTGGTCGCCGCTGGCCGGATCGAACCGGGTCAGCGCCTGCCACACGGTCTCGAGGTCCAGGCCGCGGGCGCCGATGGCGAGCGACGCCGCGGTC
>NZ_AUPJ01000092.1 GCF_000427315.1 Arthrobacter sp. TB 26 | reverse complement strand
GGCCAGCCAGCGCCGGGCGGTCTCCCTGGCCTCACGCTTGGGTACCCCCGCGCTCCGGGGCCCGAAGGCCACGTTCTCGAGCGCGCTCAGGTGCGGAAACAGCAGGGGGTCCTGGGACAGCAGGGCGGTTCCACGGCGGTGCGGCGCGGTCCAGGTGTGCGCTTCCTCGCCAAGGTCAAACAGCACCCGGCCGTTCACCTCGGCCCGGCCGGTGTCCGGACGGAGCAGCCCGGCGATCACGCCCAGCAGGGTGGATTTTCCGGCCCCGTTCGGGCCGAGCACGGCAACCGTCTCGCCCGGCGCCAGGCTGAGCGAGACGTCAAAACGGCGGGCGGCAAGGGCGGCGTCGAAAGTGAACGTCATGTTGCCACCCGACCGGACGTGCCCTTGCTGAGGGCGGCTTTGCTGCAGGACCCGGCAGGCCCGGGACCCCGGTAGGAGAGCCCGACGACGGCGACCGCCACCACGACCAGCAGCAGGGACAGCGCGACGGCGGAGTCGGCGTCGGTCTCGCGCTGCAGGTAGATTTCCAACGGCAGGGTGCGGGTGACGCCCTGCAGACTTCCGGCGAACGTGAGCGTGGCGCCGAATTCGCCCAGGCTTCTGGCGAAGGACAGCACAGCCCCGGAGGCCAGCCCGGGCAGCACCAGTGGAAGGGTGACGCGGCGCAGCACGGTGGTGGGGCGCGCCCCAAGGGTTGCGGCGACGGCCTCGTACCGGCTTCCGGCCGAGCGGAGGGCGCCTTCGAGGCTGACTACGAGGAACGGCAGGGCCACGAACGTCTGGGCGAGGACCACCGCCGTCGTCGAGAACGCGATCTGGATGCCGGCGATTTCGAGACTCCTGCCCAGGAGGCCCTGGCGGCCGAAGGCGTAGAGCAGCGCGAGGCCCCCCACGACCGGCGGCAGGACGAGCGGCAGCAGGACGAAGGAACGCAGCAGCCGCTGGCCCGGGAAGTCTCCGCGGGCCAGCACCAGCGCCAGCGGCACCCCAAACAGCACGCACAGGACCGTGCTTGCGGCGGCGGTGCGGAGGCTCAGGCCCAGGGCCGTGAGGGACGATTCGGACGTGACCAGGGGGATGAACTGCGGCCAGTTGACCCGTGAAACCATGGCCGCGAGCGGCAGCAGCACAAACAACGCCCCGACTACGGCGATGGCCATGACCCAGCGCGGAATCCCGTTGTACGCGCTGTCCCTTCGGCGTCTCACGCGGCCCTAGGGGGTTCCGAAGCCGGCGGCACTGAGGAGTTTCTGACCCTCGGGACCCGTGACCGTCGCAATGAAGGCGGCCGCCAGGTCCTTGTTCCTGCCGGTCCGGACCGCGGCGATCGGGTAGGTGTTCACGGCCTTGGCCGACTCGGCGAAGGGGAATTCCTTCACCTTGTCCCCGGCGGTCTTGACGTCCGTGACGTAGACCAGCCCGGCGTCGGCCTCTCCCGACATGACTTTGCCCAGGACATCCGTGACGGAGGATTCCTCACTCACCGGCGCCAGGGTGAGGCCGGATTCCTGCTCGACAGTCTTCGCGGCGGCGCCGCAGGGAACCTGGGCCGCGCACGTCACAACCCTCACCCCGGGCTTGGCGAGGTCGGCGAAGGAACCGACGGAGGCGGGGTTGGCCGGGGGCACGGCAATGGTCAGCACGTTGGTGGCGAAGTCCCGGGGCGATCCTTCCACGAGCGACGCGTCGGAGAGCTTGGCCATGTTCCTGGTATCGGCGGAGGCAAACACGTCCGCCGGTGCGCCCTGGCTGATCTGGGTGGCCAAATCGGCGGACCCGGCGAAGCTGAGGGTCACCGTGGTTCCCGGGTTCCTGGCCTCGAACTGCTCGGCGAGCGCCGTGAAAGGGGTCTTGAGGGACGCGGCGGCGAAAACGGTGAGGGTCTTGCCCGCGCCGCCGTCTCCGGCAGGCGCGGTGCAGCCCGAAAGGGCGGCGGCAACGAATCCCGCCGCCAGCAGGGCGGTCACCTTGAACGCGGGGATCATATGACGCCCTTGCCTTTCGGGGTCTCAATGATCACCGTCGTGGCCTTGACGACGGCGGTGGCGACCGAGCCGAGCTCCAGGCCGAGGTCCCGCACGGCCTCGCTGCTCATCAGGGACACCACCCGGAACGGCCCGCACTGAAGTTCCACCTGGGCCATGACGGCGTCGGCGGTGATTGCGGTGACGAGGCCGACGAAGCGGTTGCGGGCCGAGCTGCCCGCCCTGGCCGGGTCATCGGGAAGCTGGGCCTGCTCCCGGGCGAGCCGGGCGAGTTCCAGCCCGTCCACGGCGAGGCGTCCGGCGTCGTCCTTGTGCGGTGTCAGGCTTCCGTTCTCGGTCCAGCGCCGGATGGTGTCATCGCTGACACCCAGCAGCCGGGCCGCCTCGGAAACGCGAATATTAGGCATAAGGACACTCTAGCCCGCATCTGCGGAGCCGACGGTGGTATTTGGGCGCAAACTCGAAACCGAAGAATGGCACCCGGCAGCTTCTTCACACCGATTCCCGTAGCTTGGGCGCTGTCGTTGGACCTAGAATCTTTGCGAGGGGTGGAGCCTCGGTCGCCCAAGGAGCAGCGCCATGAAATGGGTCAGGCCGGAGAACCCGGACTACGACGAAACACGCAAACTTTTCAACGCGATGATTGACCGGCGCCCGGCCGTCATCGCCCAATGTGCGGACCCGGGCGAGGTGGCCGAGGCCCTGCAGTATGCCAAGGACAACAGCCTGGCCGTTGCTGTCCGGGCCGGCGGGCATTCCGTTGCCGGCATGTCGACCAATGACGACGGTTTGGTAGTTGACGTCCGGCCGATGAAGTCAATCTCGGTGGACCCGGACAACAAAACGGTGACGGTGGGAGCCGGCGTGACGTGGGGCGAGTTCGACCGGGCCACACAGGAACACGGCCTCGCCTGCACCGGCGGGCGGGCTTCCACCACTGGCGTCGCGGGATTCACGCTGGGCGGCGGTTCGGGGTGGCTGGAGCGCTCATACGGCTTCGCCTGCGACAACCTGCTTTCCGTCAACCTCGTGACAGCCTCCGGAGAACGGGTGACCGCCAGCGCCCAGGAGAACCCCGAACTGTTCTGGGCCCTCCACGGCGGCGGAGGCAACTTCGGCGTCGCCACCGAGTTCACGTTCCGCCTGCACCATCTGGGCCCTGGAGTTCAGGCAGGCCTGATGCTCTGGCCCGGCGATGCCTCGACCGAGATCAGCCGCGCCTACCGGGAGCTTTGCCTTGCTGCCCCAGACGCCGTGGGCACTGCCCTGGTGTTCCTGACGGCACCGCCCGAACCGTTCGTTCCAACCGGAATGGTGGGGAAACAAGCAGTAGGGCTCGCCTATCTCTACGCGGGAGACCCCGCCGACGGTGCGGAACACGCTGCGCCGTTCCGGGAGCAGGGCCCGGCAGTGGATCTGGTCAGCGAAATGAATTATGCCGATTTCCAGTGCATGATCGATGACCCGCCAAATCTGTACAACTACTGGAGTGCCGATTACCACGACGACTTGCCGGACACCGCCCTGGACGTGCTCGTGGAGTCAGCGCAGAACCTGCCAGGCCCACACTCCCAACTTCTGGTTGCCAGCTGGGGCGGGGCTGTGGCGGGGCCGGCGGCTGCCCAGACACCGCTGCAGAACCGCAACGCCACGTGGGTCTCGCACCCGTTCGGGCTGGAGGAAACACCGGAAGGAGGCCAGGTGGCGAAGGCCTGGGTGAAGAAGTTCCGCCAGGACATCTCCCCCTATGCCACGGGCGGCGTCTGGCTGAACTTCGTCGGCGACGAAGGCCAGGACCGGGTCCGGGCAGCCTTCGGCGAGGAGAACTACAACCGGCTGGCCCAGGTGAAGCGTGAGTTCGATCCGGAGAACACATTCCGCGGCAACCAGAACATCCGGCCGGCCGCTTCCTGATAACCGGGCCAGCCCCCCGGGCTTGCACCCTCCAGCTGTGAGACGGTTGGTAAGTAACATGACCATCCGACAGTGGGAGAGAAAAACAGCATGGGCAGTCCGGAAAAGACAACCCCCTGGAGCGACAGCCTGGGCCGCGCCAGCATCAGGACCGCACAGGTCCTCCTCCTGCTGGTCCTGTCAGTGGTGGTGGTCTATGCCCTGATCCAGGTGCGCCTCGTGGTGATTCCCGCGCTGCTGGCCCTCATCCTCGCCGCCGCGATCGCACCCTTCGTCCACTGGCTGCGCCGCCGGGGCTGGCCCAGCACCGCCGCCACCACCGTGTCCTTCCTGGTACTCCTGCTCGCGTTCGGCGCCGTCATCACCGGCATCGTCTTCGCCGTCATGAGCCAGGCCGACCAGCTCGCCAGCAAGGCCACGGAAGGCTTCGACCGGGTCTACGCCTTCATCCGCACGGGCCCCATCCCCGTCGATGACCAGCAGATCCAGCAGGCGCGCGACGCCGTCGTTGACTTCGCCACCAGCAGCACCGTTGGCGCGGGCGCCATCTCCGGGCTCAGCGCGGCCGGCAACTTCGTCACCGGCGCCCTCCTGATGGCGGTGATCCTGTTCTTCTTCCTGAAGGACGGCGAGAGCATCTGGGCCTTTGTGCTGCGGGCGTTCAAGGGCAGGAACCTGGTGAAGGCCCGCCGCGCCGGGGAGCGAAGCCTCAACGTGCTCGGCGGCTATGTGCGCGGAACCTCCATCGTGGCCCTGGTGGACGCGTTCTTCATCGGCCTCGCGCTGGTTGTCATGGGCGTTCCGCTCGCACTGCCGCTCGCCGCACTGACCTTCATCGGAGCCTTCATCCCGCTGATCGGCGCCACCCTGGCCGGCATCCTCGCCGCGCTTGTCGCGCTTGTCGCCAACGGCCCGTTCGCGGCCCTGATCGTCATCATCGTCGTGATCGTCGTCAACCAGCTGGAGGGCAACTTCCTGCAGCCGGTGGTGATGGGCCAGGCGCTCAACGTGCATGCCCTCGTCATCCTGCTGGCCCTCACCGCCGGCACCATCCTCGCCGGCATCATCGGTGCGATCCTGGCCGTTCCCCTCGTGGCGGTGGGCTGGGCCGCGATCAAGGCCTGGAACTCAGGGGGCAACATCACTCCGGAGGCCATCGCGGAGGCCGAGCATGAGACCCGGCTCAATGAAAAGGGCGAAGGGGTGCGCTCCAAGCCACAGCGTGCACGGACCCGGAAGGAAGAGCAGTCCGAGACCGCGGCCGTTGACGCCAGCCAGGGCTGATCCGGCGCCGGATTAGACTTCCTGCATGGCCATCTATCTTGATCCTCCGCTCTGGCCGGCGCATGGAACGCACTTCTCGCACCTGATCTCGGACACCTCGCTGGCGGAGCTGCACGCCTTCGCGGCGGCGGCCGGCATCCCGGACAGGGCGTTCGACGGCGACCACTACGACGTCGCCGAAGCCCGCTACAGTGCCCTCGTGGCGGCCGGGGCCGTACCGGTGGAGGGGCGGATCCTGGTCCGCAAACTGATCGCCAGCGGGCTGCGGATCCCGGCCCGGCGGCGCAGCAGTTCACTTAAGCTCCCGTTGCTGACCCGCTGGAACGATGTCCTCCCGGGCCACGACGCACTCTTCCTGGACTTACTGGACCGCTGGGGCGAGGAGCACCGGAAGTACCACGGCCGCACCCACCTGCTGGCGGTCCTGGAGGCCCTGGACCGCCTCAC
>NZ_AUPJ01000091.1:5539-10137 GCF_000427315.1 Arthrobacter sp. TB 26 | reverse complement strand
CCCGCCGCGCGCCGTGCTGCTCGCCGCCTGGTTCCACGACGCCGTCTACCGCGGGATCGCGGGCCAGGACGAGGAGGAGTCGGCCCGGCTCGCCGAGGACCGGCTGGCCCACGCCGGCCTTCCCGCGGCCGAGGTGGCCGAGGTGGCCCGCCTGGTGCGGATGACGGCCGACCACCGGCCGGAGACGGGGGACGACGCCGCCGCCCTCCTCAGCGACGCGGACCTCTCGGTGCTGGGCGGGGAGCCGGGAGCCTACGCCCGGTATCTGGCCGCCGTCCGGCTGGATTTTGCGCACATCGGCGACGACGACTTCGCCGCCGGGCGCGCCGCCGTTGTCCGCCAGCTCCTGCAGCTGGACCCGCTCTTCCACACCCCGCGGGGCCGGGACCTCTGGTTGGACGCAGCGCGGCGGAACCTGCAGGGCGAGCTCGGGTAGGCGGGGCGCAGGCCGGGACGCAACGCGGGGTCACGTAGCGCCCATAAACCCCCTCGGGATAGGCGTTACGTGACCCCGCGTTGCCTGGTTTCTCAGGCGCCCCGGCGGAGGTGTTCGGCGAGGCGGTCGAAGGACTCGCGCCAGCCGATGCCCTGGCCGTCGCGGTTGTCGATCGTGTCGAAGGGGCCCTGGAAGAACGTCATCCGGGTGCCGCCGTCGATCTCTTCGAGCTGGAACGTCACCTCGGTCTCGAAGCCCCGGGTGCCGTCCGGTTTGTCCCAGGCATGGGTGAAGACGAAGAGGTTGGGCGGTTCGATGTCCGTGTGGACGCCGCTCCACCACTGTTCCTTGCCGGTGCTGTCCTGGACCATGCAGGCCCGGTAGAGGCCGCCGATTTCCAGATCCGCGTCGATGCTATCCCGGGGAGTGTGGAACCCGCGGGGCCCCCACCATTCCGTGGCCTGGTCGGGGTCCGTCAGTGCGGACCACACCCGGGTGACGGGTGCCTGGAATTCGCGCGTAATGACCAGCATGAGGTCGTCGGGCGGCGTGGGGGCTCCGCCCTGGCCGGACGGGGCTGGAACGGCGGTGACGTGCTCGGACATTTCGGGCTCCTCCTCTAAAACGGGCTAGCGGTAGGACTTGTTGTAGGTCGTCACAAAAGGCTTGTCGCTCGGGACGATCTGTTTGCCCAGCGGCATGAGCGAGACCGGGATGAGCTTGAGGTTGGCGATGGCCAGCGGGATGCCGACGATGGTGATGGCCATCGCGAAGGCGGTGACCACGTGGCCGATCGCGATCCAGATGCCGGCAACGAGCAGCCAGATGACGTTCCCCAGCAACGCGAACACGCCCGTGCCACCCGGGCGGTCCACCACGGTGCGCCCGAAGGGCCAGAGCGCATAGTTCGCGATCCGGAACGACGCGAGCCCCCACGGGATGGTGACGACCAGCAGGCAGCAAATGATCCCGGCCACGAAGTAGCCGAGCGCCAGCCAGAGTCCACCAAAGAGCAGCCAGATGATATTAAGCAGTGTCTTCATGGGACCATTCTCCCCCGCCGGAGGCAGATCCGGCCTAGGGGTTCACCCTGAACAATTCCTGAAATTCGTCCGGTGACCCGGGCGGACAGCGCATAGCTTTGCGAACGCACGGAAGGGCATAATACTTGGACCATGCCTGCACTCCTGAAGCTTGCCCTGATCGCCGGGAGACGCAGATGACAACCATCGGGGACCTGCTCGGCCCCATCCTCGAAGTCATGACGTGGGTGGGTTTCGTCCTGGGCCTGCCGCTGCTGGTGTGGGGCTGGATCGCCCGGCGGCGCCGGTGCCAGTGGGCCGGAACCACCGGCAAGGTGATCAGCGCCGGCGGATTCACCGGCTACAGCTGGACGGACCACCACGACGCCGACCACCGGTCCCTGTTGCCGGCGGCCGAGTCGGGCGGCCTGGTAGTGGGCACCGACGTCGAGCTCTTCTACGACGTGTGCCACCCGTCCCGCTGGGGGCTGACCCCGCCAAAGCACGACAATGCCGCCTGGACCCTCGGCTGGATCCTCACCGGGGTGGGGATCCTGTCCACGGTCGGCGGCTTCGTGCTGCTGCTCTTCTAGGCCTGCTTCACCTTAGGCCTGCTTCACCATGGCCGCCTCGACGCTGATCTTGACCTTGTCGCTGACCAGCAGCCCGCCAGCCTCGAGCGCGGCGTTCCAGGTCAGGCCGAATTCCTTGCGGCTGATGTCCGCCTCCGCACTGAACCCCGCGCGGGTGGCGCCGAACGGGTCCACCGCGATGCCGGTGAACTCGACTTCCAGGTCCACCGGCTTAGTGACGTCGCGGATGGTGAGGTCGCCGGTCAGGACGTAGTCCTCGCCGTCGCCCCTGATCCCGGTGGCGCGGAACGTCATGTCCGGGTACTTTTCGACGTCGAAGAAGTCAGCGCCTCGGACGTGCGCGTCGCGGTTGGCGTCGCCGGAGTCAAAGCTGGCTGTCTTGATGCTGGCATGCAGGCTGGCATCTGCGAGGGAGTCGCCGACACGCGCCTCCGCCGTGGCCTCATTGAAGCGGCCGCGGACCTTGCTGATGCCGGCGTGCCGGACGCTGAAGCCAACTTCGCTGTGGGACATGTCCAGCGTCCAGACGCCGGGGGTCAAACCTTGGGGCAGTGTCACAACGGTCTCCTTCGCGGGTGGCGGGCCGGGCCCGCCGGGTCATCGGGGTACTCCCCCAAGGAGCCATGCTAGCCACGCCGCCGCGGCGCGGCTAGCCTTTTGCGCCACCCGGGCGGCTACGACGCCGACTTCGGCGCCCAGCCGATCACCGGAGCGATGTGCCGGACAACGGTGCCCAGCAGCTTGGCGTTGAAGTCCACTCCGAGCTGGTTGGGGACGGTGAGCAGCAGGGTGTCGGCGGCCTGGACGGCGGCGTCGGCGGCGAGTTCCTCCGCGATGGCGTCGGGCGCGCCGACGTAGCTCCTGCCGAACCGGGCCACGAGTCCGTCGATCACCCCCACCTGGTCCCGCTTTTCCCGCAGGGCGCTGAGGCCGAAGTACCGCCGGTCCTCATCGTCGACGATCGGCAGGACGCTGCGGCTGACCGATACGCGCGGCTCGTGTTGATGGCCGGCGTCGGCCCAGGCCTGGCGGAACATGCTGATCTGCTCGGCCTGGAGCTGGTCGAAGGGCACCCCGGTGTCCTCGGTGAGCAGTGTGGAGCTCATCAGGTTCATGCCCTGCTCCGCGGTCCAGACGGCGGTGGCGCGCGAGCCGGCGCCCCACCAGATCCGTTCGCCGAGGCCGGCGGAATGGGGCTGGACTGGCAGCAGCCCGGATCCGCCGCCGGCGTAGCGCGGCTCGGCCTCCGCCATCCCGGCGCCCGAGATGGCGCGGCGGAACAGCGCCGTGTGCCGCCGCGCCATGTCCGCATCCGTCTCGCCGTCAGCTGGCACATGGCCGAAGGCCGCGGCACCGTCACGGGCGGGTTCGGGTGAACCGCGGCTGATCCCCAGCTGCAGCCGCCCGCCGCTGATCAGGTCCGTCGCGGCGGCTTCCTCTGCCATGTACAGCGGGTTCTCGTAGCGCATGTCGATCACGCCGGTGCCCATTTCGATCCGGCTGGTCCGGGCGGCGACGGCGGCCAGCAGCGGGAACGGGGACGCCTGCTGCCGGGCGAAGTGGTGCACCCGGAAGTACGCGCCGTCCACGCCCAATTCCTCGGCGGCAACAGCCAGTTCGATGCCCTGCAGCAGGGCGTCGCGGGCGGTCCGGGTGCGGGAGCCTTCGCCGGGGCCCCAGTGTCCGAAGGACAAAAATCCGATGCGCTTCATGTCAGGGCCAACACGGTGCGGTCCGGCGGCATTCCTGCGGCCGGTTTCAGGGCCGCGGAGCCAGGGACTTGGCCGCCGTCACGAAGTCCCGGATTTTGGCCAGGTCCTTCACACCGCGGGAGGACTCGACGCCGGAGGAGACGTCCACTCCCCAGGCGCCTGCCTGCGAGGCCGCACCGGCGACGTTGGCAGGATCCAACCCGCCGGCCAGGAGCCAGTTGCGCCCGGCCAGCCCCTTGGCGCGGACCGAGGCGTAGTCCCAGGCCTCGCCGGAGCCGGGGACGGCGGCGTCGATCAGGAGCAGGTCCTCGCCCCAGTCCGCGAACGACTCGGGCGCGGCGGACATGGTGACGGCCCGGATGAGCTTGAGTCCGGCGTCGTGCACGGTGCGCACGTCTGCCGGGGCGCGGTCGCCATGGAGCTGGATCCAGTGCAGCCCGGCGTCGCGGGCCACGGCGACGGCGTCCGCCGCGGCTTCGTGCCGGAAGACCCCGACGGCGGGGAACCCGGCCGGGACGTGGGCCAGGAGTTCCCGGGCCTGTGCGGGAGTCACTTCGCGGGGGCTGCGGGTCAGGACAAAGCCGACGGCGTCCGCCCCGGACTCCGCGGCGGTCCGGACCGACTCCGGCGTGCTGAGCCCGCATACCTTGACGAACATTCGGCTCCTTTTGCAGTAGTTCCTGTGCTTCTGCCTCCGACGTTAGCAAGGACAGTGGCACGCCGGCGCCTCACCCAGCCCCGCGATTACTTTCCGGCCGGCGGATAGGGTGGTGGGATGGAGATCATCCGATATGCCGAGCTGAAAGCCCAACCCTGGCGCAACGGCGGCGGGGTG
>NZ_AUPJ01000091.1:0-5530 GCF_000427315.1 Arthrobacter sp. TB 26 | reverse complement strand
CCCGCCAAGTGGCCAGCCATCCCGCGGCAACCGCCCGTCAGGACAGCCCCGGAACGGACAGCACCGGTACGGCGAGTGACTGGGACTGGCGGGTGAGCATCGCCGAGATGTCCAAAGCGGGCGACTTCTCGGCGTTTCCCGGCATGGACCGCGTCCTCACCGTGGTTGAGGGCGAGCTGCTGCTGCTGAGCGTCGACGGCGCCGAGCACCCGCTGGAGAAGTACCGCCCGTTCCGGTTCTCCGGCGACGCCGCCGCGGGCGGGGCACTGCCCACGGGCGACATCCGCGACCTGAATGTCATCACCCGCCGCGGAGCGTTCAAGGGCTACACCTCCATCATCGAACTCTCGAAGAAGCGGGCTCATCCCGTGTTCGAGGGCCAGCTGGGTATCCTGCTCCAAGGCCAGGCGGCGGTCAGCCCCGGAGGCGCAGCAGGCGCCGAGCAAGGCGCCGGGCCTGGCGCCGAGCCGCAGGCGCTGGACCGCTATGACGCCGTCGTCGGTTCCGACACTGCCTCCCCCGAGATCCTGGGCCGCGGCTTCCTGGCCGTCGTGTCGATCGACCCCGTCGCGGACTAGCCCTCCTTAGCCTTCACACGCGCCGCGCCGATCCCCACCGAGTCCTCGGACAGCCGCTGCGCGAGCCAGATCGGCACGATCGAGACGACGATCAGGACGACGGCCACGACGTTGACCACCGGGGCCTGGTTGGGCCGGAAGAGGTTCTGCAGGATCCAGATCGGCAGGGTGGTGTCCCCGGCGCCGATGGTGAATGTGGTCACGATGATCTCATCGAAACTGAGGGCGAAAGCCAGCAGGCCGCCGGCCAGCAGCGCCGAGCGGAGCTGCGGGAACGTGACCAGCCGGAACGTGGTGAACACGCCGGCCCCCAGGTCGGCGGAGGCCTCCTCCAGACCGCCCTGCATCCGGCGCAGCCGGGCAATGACGTTGTTGAAGACCGTCACCATGCAGAAGGTGGCGTGCGCGATCACGACCGTCCACAGGCTCAGCGAAACACCCAGGATGGTGGTGAACATGTTGTTCAGGGCGATGCCGGTGACGATCCCGGGCAGCGCGATCGGCAGGATCACGAGCAGGCTGATGACGTCCCGGCCGAAGAATTGGTAGCGCAGCAGTGCCAGCGCCAGGAGCGTCCCCAGCACCAGCGAAATGATCGTCGAGACCGCCGCCACCCAGAGCGAGGACACCAGGGCCTCGCGGACGCCGGTGGAGTCGAGCGCCCGCCCCCACCACTCCAGGGTCAGCCCCCGCGGCGGCCAGCCGAAGGTCCGGTCCGCGTTGAAGGAGTTGACCACGACCAGCAGCAGCGGCGTATAGATGAAGAGGAACACCAGTGCGGTGACGACGCCGAGGATGGCTTTAGCGCTTCGGGAAAGTCTCATGGTGCTCCTGACTGTCCGGGGTTCACAGGCTGTTGAGTGCGCCGGTGCGGCGGACGATGAAGAGATAGAGCGTGATGATCGCGATCGGGACCAGCGAGACGGCGGCGGCGAACGGCAGGTTGTTCGCGGCTCCGACGTTCGCATAGACCACGGTGCCGAGCATCTGGGTGGTGCCCCCAACGATCTGGGCGGTGATGTAGTCCCCGAGTGAGAGCGAGAACGTGAAGATCGTCCCGGCAATGATGGAGGGGACCAGCAGCGGGAACACCACCAGGCGCACGGTGGTCAGGGGTTTTGCGCCCAGGTCGCTGGAGGCTTCCAGCAGCGAATCGGGGACCCGGTCGAATCCGGCGTAGATCGGCAGGATCATAAACGGCAGCCAGATGTACGACAGCGTCAGGATCACGGCCGTTTCGCCGTATCCCGGGGACTCCAGCCCGATCGGCGCCCCCAACCACTCCAGCAGCCCGCCGTCGGCGAGCACGTTCCGCCAGGCGTACGCCTTGACCAGATAGCTCGCCCACAGCGGCATGAGGACGGCCACGACCAGCAGCTTCTGCCACCGGACGCTGGCCACCTTGGCGATGAAGAACGCCATGGGCAGCGCAAGGACCAGGTCGATCACGGTCACCGCGATCGCGATCCACAGCGTCCGCAGGGTGATGCGCTGGTAGACCGGATCCGTCAGGACCGTCACCAGGTTGTCGGTGGTCCAGACCGTGGACACCTTGCCGGTGAAGGTGTCCACGGTCCAGAACGCGGTGATCAGCAGCGCCGCCAGGGCCGCAATGTAGACGAGCACCAGCCAGCCGGCGGGGGCGGTGATCAGCCCCGCCAGCCGTAGCCTGGGCGAGCGGTGAAGCAGCGCCGAGACCTTGTTGGCTTTGGGACGGGGCACGGTGGAAGCGGCCGGGGAAGCCCCGGGGGCCGGGTGCTGCGTCTGGAGCGCCATCTCAGCCCTTGATTTCGGTCCAGGCCTTCGTCCACTCCGAGTAATCCGTGCACTTGACGTCCTTGCGGCCGTCCAGGCATCCGGCCACCGGCGTGGTCCAGTACCAGATCTGCTTCGCGTAGGCCTCATCACCGGAATGGTAGGTCTCGCAGTGCGACTTGTCCGCGGTGAGGTCGCAGGCCTTGGGGTTGGCCGGCGATTCGCCGAAGTACTCCGCCACGGCAGCATTGGCCTTGGGGCTGGCGATGTAGTCGAGCCACATGTAGGCGCAGTTCTTGTTCTTGGACTCCGAATTGATCATCCAGGTGTCCGACCAGCCCGTGGCGCCCTCTTCGGGGAGCAGGGTCTTCACGTTGGCCCCGTCCGCGACGGCGATGTTCGCGCCCACCTGCCAGGTGGTGCCGACCACCGTGCTGCCGCTGGCGAAGGCCTGGACCTCCTTGACGACGTCGCTCCAGTACTCGCCGATGTGCTTGCGCTGCTCTTTCAGCAGGTTAACCGAGGCGGCGAGCTGGTCCTTGTCCAGCGCATAGGGGTTCTTGATGCCAAGCTCCGGCTTGTGGGCCATCAGATACACGGCGGCGTCGGCAATGTAGATCGGCGAATCGTAGGCCGTGACCTTGCCACTGTGCTTGGCGGCGTCGTCGAACACGGCGCCCCAGGAGGTGGGCGCCGGGGTGACGGCATCCACGGAGTACATCAGCAGGTTGGCTCCCCAGCCGTGCGGCATCCCGTAGTTCTTGCCGTCCACCGTGTTCCAGGCCTTGTCCTTCAGGAAGGGGTACACGTCGGCGTAGTTTTTCAGCAGGCTCATGTTGACGGGCTCCACGTTGTTGCCGGCAATCAGCCGCAGGGAGGCGTCGCCGGAGGCCGAAACGACGTCATACTGGCCGGTGCGCATCAAGGTCACGGCTTCGTCCGAGGTGCCAAAGGGCTTGAAGCTGACCTTGCATTTGGTCTCGGTTTCGAAGGGGGTCACCCAGTCGACGGCGGGGTCGTTGCTTCCGTCCTCGACGTAGCCGGGCCAGGCGAGGATGGAAAGCTGCCCTTCGCCCGGGCCGATTTCGGACTTGACCGGCTGCGCGGACGGCGTGGCCGATCCCCCGCCGGTGGTGCCGCAGCCCGCCAGTGCGAGGGCTGCCGCCGCGGCCACCCCGACTACGAGGGAGGCCCTGTTCCTTGATGCCATGATCCTTACCTTTCGTTGCAGGGGTGAATCGGATTCAGTCTTTGTACGCGAACGTGCGTTTCAGGAACCGTGCGACGGCAGCCAGACGGCGGCGTCGTCGTCCCAGCTCACCGTGACGCGCCGGTCCAGCAGTTCCGCGTCGCCGCCGGGAAGCGTCTCCGGCGCCAGCACGACGACGGCGGGACCGTCGTCGAGCTGGACCCGCACCTGGGTGGCGTGCCCCACGTAGACCAGCGAGGTGACGGTTCCGGGGCAGGAGGTGACGCCGGCGCGCGGTTCCGGGGCCGCCGTCCAGGACAGGCGCAGCCGTTCGGGCCGGATGCAGACCTGCTCCGCGCGGCCGTAGAGCTTCTGGGCGTGGGCGGCGTCGAAGATGTTGGAGGTCCCGACGAAGTTGGCCACAAACGCGCCGCCGGGTCGCTCGTAGATCTCGTGCGCGGTGCCGATCTGTTCCAGGCTGCCGTTGTTGAACACGCCGATCCGGTCGCTCATGGTCAGGGCCTCCTCCTGGTCGTGGGTGACGAAGATGAAGGTGATGCCGAGCGAGCGCTGCAGTTCCTTCAGTTCCACCTGCATCTGCTGCCGGAGCTTGAGGTCCAGCGCACCGAGTGGCTCGTCCAGCAGCAGGACCTTGGGCTGCACCACCAGGGCCCGGGCCAGGGCCACCCGCTGGCGCTGGCCGCCGGAGAGCTGGGCCGGTTTGCGGCCGACAAATTTCCCCAGCTGCACGCGTTCCAGTGCTTCGCGGGCCCGCTCGTGGCGTTCCTTCCGGGGCATCCCCCGCACGCGCAGTCCGTACGCGACGTTGTCGATGAGGGACATGTGCGGGAACAGTGCATAGTCCTGGAAGACGGTGTTGAGGTCACGTTCGAACGGGGCCATGCCGGTGACGTCCTTGCCCTCGAGTTCGACGCTTCCCGAGGTGGGCAGCTCGAAGCCCGCGATCAGGCGCAGGACCGTGGTTTTCCCGGATCCTGACGGGCCGAGCATGGAGAAGAATTCGCCCTGGCGGATGTCGAGGTCCACGGCGTTGACGGCGACGGTGTCCCCGAAGACCTTGGTGAGTTTGCGGAGGCGGATCGCCGGAACCGCGTCCGTGTCCGTCGGCCGGCCGGCCGCGAGCGTCTCGGTCATGGGGTGCGCCTAACTCCGTTGCCGGATCGTCTTAGATGCGACACAGCGGGGTGTGATCCGCGCCACAACAGGCTGCTGGGCCAAATACTATTACTCCATAGGTTTTGTGTATAGACCCCCGCAGAGGCCCGGATTAGGATGGCAGCGACCGGGTGCGGGCAGCCCTCCGCGGCTGCCCCGGATGCTGGATCGACACCGGAAAGTGACTGGAGGCCCGATGCTGCTGACACCGCAGGGCGCCTCCCGGAGCCTGGCGGCCGTGTTCACGCCGATCAAGTCCCGCGGCTTGGTGGACGAGGTGTGCGGCCGGATCGAACAGGCAGTGGAAACCGGGCTGCTCACGAGCGGGCAGCGGCTGCCCAACGAGACGGAGCTCGCCGCCGCGCTGGGCGTCTCCGCGGTGACGGCCCGCGAGGCACTGTCGCAACTGCGGACGTCGGGCATCATCCGCACGGCCCGGGGACGCAGCGGCGGCAGCTTCATCGCCGACGACGTCCTGCCGTCCCGGGAACGCGCCCTGGACCAGTTGCGGGAGCTGACCAGGCTCCAGATCAGCGACCTGGGGCTGCACTACCAGGCCATTGCCGCAGCGTGCGCCAGTGTCGCGGCCCGGCGGTCCGACGCCGCGGATATGGCCACCCTGCGTTCCTTCATCCCGACGGCGGAGGCGGATCCGCTGCAGTGGCGGCTGGCCCTCTCCGAGTTCCTGCTCGAGGTGGCCGCCATCGCCCGCTCGGCCCGGCTGGCGCGGGAACTGATCCGCCTGCAGGCAGACCTCGGCACCCTCACCCTGCTTCCCTGCGCCGACTCCCGGTACCGGCTGACGACCGCCGGACTCGTCGAGGACGTCGCG
>NZ_AUPJ01000090.1 GCF_000427315.1 Arthrobacter sp. TB 26 | reverse complement strand
CCAGCCGGCTGCCGCCGAAGCGGCAGTGAAAGCCCTGGTCGCCGCCACGACGGACTGGCTGCTGAACGAGCAGTCCAAGCGCTACTGACCATTCCCTGTTCCTTCGAGCTAAGGCAGCGACCCGATGTCTGAGACCACCGCTTCCCCGGACACACTGACTCTTCAAGCAGCCGCGGACCTCGATGCCACCATCACCGGCATCGAGCACAGGCTCGCGGCGTGGGCAGTCGAAACGGGCGCCGCCCTGGCGGCCCTCTCCACCAAGGTCAGCGGTACCGCCGTGGACAAGCTCATCCGGCCGGCGGTCGAAGAACTGGTCCGGACTCCCGGCGGATACATAGCCGGCGCAGGCTTCCTTGCCAACGCCGGGCTGCTGGGCCCCGAACGCAGCTACATCGCCTGGTGGCAGGGGGAGGAGCTGGAGCACGTGGACGCTCTCGCGAACTTCAGCCCCAACTCCATCAGCCGCTACGTGAAGTCCGAGTGGTTCCGCGTCCCGGTGGACACCGGGCAGGCCCACGTGACCGGGCCGTATGTGGATTTCCTGTGCACCGACGAATACGTCCTGACCTTCACGCACCCGGTCTTCTGCCGTGCGGACGGCCCGGTTTCCGGCATTGTGGGGATGGACGTCACCGTGCAGCGGCTGGAGCGCGGCGCCCTTCCGGCCCTGCGCTTGATCGGGGACCGGGCCACGCTGGTGAACGCCGACGGCCGCGCCATCGTCTCTGCAGCCTCGGACATCGCCGCCGGCGACCTCGCTGCCGCCGAGGAGGGCTGCAGCGTGCATCCCGTGGGCCGGAAGTTCCGGATCTGGAGCGGGGCTGCGGCGCTCTGACCCTGCTGACACCTCATCGACTGCTCCAGAACGGCCCTTATGAACCCTCAAAAGGGCCGTTTCGGAGCAGTCGATGGTGGGTGGATGGGGTGGGTGGTGCGCCGGCTGCCGCACGGCGGGGGTTCGCCTCCCTGCTGGGGCGTTGCTAGGCTGGAATGAAGGTCGCCTTCTTCGCGGCCTCCGGACGACGGTTCAGTACCCGGCACGCGACAAGACTGGCCACAGGAGCAGTCATGTCGTGGTTAGTTCTCATTGTGTCCGGCTCGCTGGAGGCCGTGTGGGCCGCAGCCCTGCACCGGACCTCGCAGGCCACGGGCCGCCGCCGGATTGCGCCGGCCGCCGTCTTCCTCATCTCTGTCCTGGCGAGTACGGGCGGCCTCGCTATCGCGATGCAGTCCATCCCGACGGGCACCGCCTACGCCGTCTGGGTGGGTGTCGGCGTGGTGCTGACCTCGGCCTACGCCATGATTACCAAAGTTGAGCGCGCGACGGCCGGACGCATCCTGCTGCTCGGCGGGATCGTGGCCTGTGTGGCCGGCCTGAAGCTGGTGGCATGAGCATGGCAGCGAACCGCACGCCAAAATCAGCAACGAAGGCGCCCGCAACCACGCTGGCTTGGCTCATCCTGCTCGCCTCCGCCGTGCTGGAAGCCGTCTGGGCCACGGCTCTGGGGCTGTCAGACGGCTTCACCCGGCCGCTGCCCACGCTCGTGTTCGCGCTGACCGCGTCCCTGAGCATGGTGGGGCTGGGCCTGGCCGTGAAGAGCATTCCGCTGGGCACCGCCTACGCCGTCTGGGTGGGGATCGGTGCAGCCCTGACGGTCGGCTGGGCGATGGTGACCGGCGTCGAGCCCGCCAGCCCCCTGAAATTGCTGTTTATTGCCGGGATTGTGGGCTGCGCGGCCGGACTGAAGCTGCTGCCAGCCGGGGAACCCGCGGCGGAGGCACAGCTGCCGCCCTCCCCCGCGGAATCTCCCCACGTTTGAGGCAGGCCGACGGCGTGTCCCGGCGACGCGCCGTCGGACCGGCCACGCAATATTCAAAGGTGGGGAAGCTGCCGCAGACGCCCGGAATAGCCGCGCGCCCGCCGGAGTTCTTGGCTGGGACGGAATTTCCGGCAGCGAATGGAGACCGAAGATGAATGCAGCGACAGTCCGACTCGGCGACGGCCTCATGGTCAGCCAATTGGGGTTCGGCGGCATGGCCCTCACCCCGGTATACGGAGAAGTGGATCCGGCCGAGGCCCTGCGGACCCTGCACCACGCGGTGGATGCCGGTGTCAGCTTCATCGACACAGCGGACATCTACGGCGGGGGCAGTAACGAGGAATTGATGGCCCAGCTGCTCAAGGAACGCCGCGGCGAAGTGCAGCTGGCCACCAAGTTCGGGCTCGTGGGCAGCCCGGCCAGCGGCTACTCCGATATCCGGGGCGACGCCGCCTATGTGCGGCAGGCCGTGGACCGCAGCCTGCAGCGACTCGGCACCGACGCCATCGACCTGTACTACATGCACCGCCGTGACCTCCGCGTTCCGATAGTGGAAACCGTGGAGGCCATGGCGGGGCTGGTGCAGGCCGGCAAGGTGCGGCATCTGGGCCTGTCTGAGGTGACGGCCGAGGAGCTGCGTGAAGCCAGCAGCATCCACCCGATCGCCGCGGTCCAGAGCGAGTGGTCCATCTGGAGCCGCGATGTGGAACGCAACGTTGTTCCTGCCGCGGCCGAGCTCGGGGTGGGGTTTGTGCCTTATTCGCCGCTGGGCCGGGGATTCCTCACCGGCACCGTGGACGCCTCGAAGCTTGGCAGCAACGACTTCCGCCGCAAGATCCCGCGATTCGCCGAGGCGGCGCTGGACGCCAACCAGGTCGTGGTCGCCGCCGTGCAGGGAGTTGCGGCTGAACTTTCAGCTGCCGGGCAGGCTGCAACTCCTGCCCAGGTGGCTTTGGCCTGGCTGCTCGCGCAGGGCCGCAAGCTGGGACTGCCCGTGGTCCCCATCCCCGGCACCCACAGGTCGGACCGGATCGACGAAAACCTGGGCGCGCTGGCGCTCGACTTCACCGCAGCGCAACTCGAGCAACTTGACGCCGCTGCGGACGCCGTCGTCGGCTCCCGCTCGGCGGACCCCAACTGGGTGTCCCAAGGCCGCGAATAGCGGATCCGTAGACTGAAGCCCATGGACTCGCTCATTCACTCGTTACGTGACATCACCATCCGCCGGATTTCGGTCAGCGAGATGGACAACAACGTGTATCTGCTCACCAGCAAGGCCTCGGGCGCGCAGCTCCTGATCGATGCGGCCGATGATCTGGCCGCCATCCAGGGGCTGCTTGCCGACGCCGCTGCGGATACCTCCGCGACGCCGAAACTGGCGCTGGTTGCCACCACCCACCAGCATTGGGACCACGTCCGTGCACTGCCGGGCCTGGTGGAGGCCACCGGGGTGAAGACCGCGGCCGGAACGGATGATGCCTCCGAACTGCCCGTGCCGGTGGATGTGCTGCTGGATCACGGGGACGTCGGGAACTTCGACGGCTTCGATGTGACAGCGGTACACCTGCGTGGCCACACCCCCGGGTCGATCGCGCTGGTGTACCAGGACCCGGAAGGTCCGGCGCACATCTTCTCGGGGGACTCGCTGTTTCCCGGCGGCGTGGGCAACACCCAGAAGGATCCCGAACGGTTCGCCCAGCTGCTCAGCGATGTCAGCGAGCGGCTGTTCGACGTGTATCCGGATGACACTGTGGTGCACCCGGGCCACGGGAAGCCGACCACCCTGGGCGCGGAACGCCCGCACCTGGAGGGGTGGCGCGCCCGCGGTTGGTAGCTTTTCGCTGCGCTTCGTGGTTTGCGCTGCGCATAATGCCGGTCGCTGCGGGAATTCCCGTAGCGACCGGCATTTCGCGCATCGCCAGCTACTTTAGG
>NZ_AUPJ01000089.1 GCF_000427315.1 Arthrobacter sp. TB 26 | reverse complement strand
GTGCCCGCGAACCTTCACATGCCGTCGAGCAGCCCCTGAATCTGCAGGAGGAACTTCCGTCCGCCGTCGGTCAGGGCCGGCTCTTCACTGAACGTTTGTTCCGGTACCTTCAGCTGCAGGCAGTCCAACGTCCAGCGCACGTCCAAGTAGAGGTCCTGCGCGACGTCCTGCGGCACCGGCTTTCCCCTCTCCATCCGGAACCCCGCGACGGTCAGGGTGTCCGCGATGATGCGTTGCCGCTGATCCCAGGACGGCATGGTGCCTTCGAGCAGCCAGTGGGCCACGACGCGGGTCACGATGGCCGTCGATTCCTCCGCGGGGAAGGCGACAGCCTCGGCGAGGTAGTCCCACAGCCGCCTGCCGCCGTCGTGCATCTTGCGGCCGGCCGGTGACAGGACCAGCCGGCCCTTGCTCTTCCGGAGCAGCTTCCAGGCCTGCAGTTGCTGCCGGAGCATCAGAACGGGCAGTGTCTGGCTCTCACGGTTCGCGGCTCCCGGCCAGCGGTAGACCCAGTCGAGTTCGCGGACAGCCTGGTTGACCACGGCAGGTTTGAGATAGCCGTCCTGGGTTAATTGCAGTCCGTCGGTGCCCGCCTGGTTCAGCAGCCACTGCACGGGCCGGATGACGGCGTCGATCTCCTCGTCCGTGGGCGGTTCCGGCCAGAGGCGTTTCGCCAATTCGTCCAAACGTCGGTTGAGGGCGGCGGCGTCGAACGTATACGGCTCAAGAGTGCTGGCGTCCTTTCCCGTCGCAAACTGGTACCAGTCGGAGAGCTCCTGGTGTTCCTCATGCGCGGGATCGGCCAGGGCTTCAATGAGGCGCGCATAGCCGTAGGTCCCTCCGGCGTCCTCCACCGGGCCCCGGTTGGCGCCGCCGGTGCAGCGCACGGCACCCACCTGAAGCTTGGCCGGCCCCATCACCTCTACGAGGTGGGTCCAGGCATCGCCGAAGTCATACTCGTATTCGAGCGTGCTCGCCCGGGCCTGCTCCGCGTCCAGTAGTTCAAGGAGCACGACGCCGGAAGCGGGCTCGTCGCCCATTTCCTCCGCTGCGTCGTCGGGGCCGACGATGACGCGGGGCTGGCCAAGCCGATCCACGCACCGGATGCCAAAAAGGTGCCGGTTCTCCCAGCCGAAGGCCGTCTGGAGCACCCGGTGCAGTTCCGGGACCGTGATGGTTTCCGGCACCAGCAGGCGTCGCCAGATCTCGGGTTCGGTGTCCTGGATGCTGACGCGGAGGTCGTAGGCGGGGACGGTGGTTGGGGACTCCATGCTGGCAATCCTGCCAGAGCCCCGCCGCATGGTCTTGGAGTGGCGCGTCTACCGCATCCATGCCCCGGGCAGGTACCAGGCGTGCGGCGCCGAGTACGGTTCGCTCGGCAGGCTACCCGCGCGCCAGGGTTCGGTGGACCGGACCTTTGGAGTCCTGCCGTGGCCGTCCTTGAGGACGGCGCGGAGGGTTCCGGGGACGGCGACGAGCATGGTTCCGGCAAGAACGGCAATCAGGACTTCCATTGTTGATTCACCTCAGGTGGCGGGCGGGTTGGTGATCCCAGTGTCGCCAGCCGCCGTGTGAGCCAGCGTGTGAAGCGAAGGGCCTGCCCGGGGCTGTTCTCCTGACGCGCCCACGCTGCTACCTTGGCTGGATGGAACGATCTCTGGTTAGGCCCACCAACGGCAAGATCATCGCGGGCGTGTGCGCAGGACTCGCCGACCGCTTCGGTATCTCCAGGGCACTGGTTCGCATCGGCTTTGTGCTGTTCGGCCTGTTCGGCGTCGGCGAACTTGCCTATATCGTGCTGTGGATCATCATCCCCAAGGCCCGGTAGCTGCCAGATCCGACGGCGGCTGCCAGCCGGGCGCCGGCGTCGCAATCTCCCGTTGAAACCTGCCGGGCCCGGCGCATCGTTTACTGCCACTAGTTCGACGGTGTGCACATCGCAGTAGACCCGCCGGAGTGTGTGTCTGTTGGAGGATCGCCTTACGGCACGACGGCCAGCCTGTGAGCGCTCTACCGAGGAGCAGAGTTCACGAGCTCGTAGTGTTCGACTAAAGGAAACGGCTCG
>NZ_AUPJ01000088.1 GCF_000427315.1 Arthrobacter sp. TB 26 | reverse complement strand
CCCGCCACTGCTGATACTGCGGGGATCCCCTGAAGCCAACGGTGTGGTCCTCCAAACTGTCCCACTGCACGAGAAGTAAGTACGTGTTGGGAGTTTCGATCGAGCGCGAGAGCGACAAAGAGGCAAAGCCGGGCACTGACGCGATAATCAAACGAGCGCGATCGAATGCTGCCTCAAAGTCTTCTTCCTGGCCGGAAATGACGGGCAGCAGCGCGTGTTCGGTAATCATCGGGCAAGTCTTGCAGATTCCCGCAGAGGGTTCCCCATACGGACATGTGGTGCTTTTACGGCCCTGCAGTCCGCAGAATGAACCACTCGAAAAGCCAATTTGGCACTCAATAGGAGCAACAGACCAGCCCGTGAAGCCCTCCCTATGAGTGGCCCTCGCGACTCACGCCGTCGCGCAAGTCGGTATCGTGGCGGCATGACCATCGAACTGCGCACCATGTCAGCCGACGACTGGCGAGGTACCGGGATTCAGATCAGATTCGAGCTTTTGCCATGAGGCAACGTATCCGGCTACGCGGAGGTTTTTACGACGACGCGCGACCTTGTATTTACCTTGACGCGTAATTAGGCTGGGGCGCAAATGGACGAACTGAGCACAATCTTCCTTGCGCTGGCGGATCCGACGCGTCGCGCTCTGCTGGCGCAACTACGGCAGGGTGAGGCGACGGTTACCGAACTAGCCGCCCCGCACTCAATGAGCGTGCCATCCGTCTCACGCCACCTGAAAGTGCTCGAGCGGGCCGGGCTTATCACTAAAACCAGATCTGCCCAGTGGAGGAACTGCCGACTTCAAACCGCGCCGCTGCAGCAGGTTGAGGAGTGGATGCGCCCGTACCGCGACTTCTTGGGCACGCGGCTGGATCGCCTTGGCGTTCAGCTCGCCCTAACGCCCAATCGACCCGATGAGCTCACAGAACCGGAGGATAAATGATGACCGATTACCGGCACAGGACCGAAGCTTCACCCTTACCCGAATAGTGGCTGCGTCGCGTCATTCGGTGTTCACAGCCTGGACTGACCCTGAGCACCTTGCCTGGTTCTACAACCCCGACATGCCCACGCCTACCACGCCCATTGAGGTCGACCTCCGCGTTGGGGGAACGTGGAAACAGCAGATGATCGTCAATGAAGACCTCAGCTACCCCACCGGGGGAATCTACCTGGAGATCGTTCCCGACGAAAGACTCATCTTCCGCTGGGGTGCAGTTGGAGGCTGGCCCGAACTCGGTGGCGAGAACGAACTGACTGCCCCTGTTGTCACCGTGCAACTCAACGATTTGGGCACGAAGACGGAGCTTGTCCTCACAGTCCAGTTCTCTGAGGATCTCGACATCGAAGAGGTGCGAAAACTCATGCACGGCGGAACCCAAGAGGGCTGGGGTGCCACTATCGACCGGGTCAAGGACGGCACCGCCATGACCACGGTGACCACGGGACGCATGGCGGGGCCCCAGATCTATGTCTTTTTCCCGGGAACGGCGCGGGAAGCACTGGACTTTTACGCGGATGTTTTCGGCGGTGAGCTTTCCCTGCACACTTACGCGGACTTCGGCAGGAGCGACGGCCCACCAGAAGCCGTAGCTCATGGAGTGCTCAACGGCGTCGTTGCCCTGGCAGGCTCGGACGCAGCGGAAGGTCAAGCATCGGTCCGGCTCGACGGCATCATGCTCTCGCTGCTGGGAACCGCCGAACCGGCAGTCCTCCATGAGTGGTTCGAAAA
This sequence comes from Arthrobacter sp. TB 26, assembly GCF_000427315.1. Lineage (GTDB taxonomy): Bacteria > Actinomycetota > Actinomycetes > Actinomycetales > Micrococcaceae > Arthrobacter. The sequence continues at coordinate 1,893 of NZ_AUPJ01000088.1, read as the reverse complement.
ACTCTCCGTTGACGGGTCGGTGCTCGATCCACTCTCGCCAAAGCCTTGGGGCGCGTCCGATGGCCAAGTCGTTGATCGTCACGGACTTCACTGGCTTATCGGATACGAGCCCGCGACATGAACGACGTCCGAAACAACGGCATCACGTGCACCAACCGGGAACAGCGCGGGGCGGCGGGCCACCGTCCCACCGTCCCGCAAGAATCTCCGGCGATTGTCCTGGTCAAAATCAGGCCCTACTGGACCCGCGCCCCCGGCCGGTACCAGGTCAGGGCCGAGATGTAGGGTTCGCTGGGCAGGTTGCCGGCGTACCAGGACTCCGTGGACCGCACCACGGGAATGTGGCCGTGGCCGTCCTTCAGCATCGCGCGGACCGTGGCGGTGCCGGCGGCAATCACGAGTCCGAACAGCAGGACTACAAGCAGTTCCATTTTTTGTTCCTCGGGTGGAGTGCGGATTTGATGAGTCCAGTTTCTGCAGCCGCCGTGTGAGCAACCGTGTGAATCCGCCGGGGCTGAATACCCGCGGCGGAATTACCCGGGACTGATTTCCCCAGCACGCTGGAGGCGCCGCGGCGTAAAATGACTTCTATGGCCGAGACGTGGATTCGGCTCCTCGGTCCGCCAACGATCGAGTCCTCCGGCACCACTCCCCCACAGCCCAAGGGCCGCAAAGCCTGGGCCGTGCTGGCTTACCTCGCCCTGCAGCCGGAGGGCATCAGCCGGTCCCGGACCGCCACGCTCCTGTTCCCGGATGCCGCGGATCCGCTGGGTGCCCTGCGCTGGAACCTCTCCGAGCTGCGCCGGACCCTGTCCGGCGTCGCCATCAGCGGCGACCCGCTGCGGCTGGCCTTCGTGCAGCCCTGGCGCTGCGATGCCCTGGAGCTGGTCGGCACGGCCAACGGCCACGGCCTGGACCCGCGGCGGTTCAACGGCCAGTTGCTCGAGGGCCTCACCTTTGCGGACAGCCCCGTCTTTGACTCCTGGCTGGCGGACCAGCGGTACCGGCTCGAGAACTGCGTCCAGTCGTTGCTGTATGAAGGGGCGCTGGCCGCCCTGGCCTCGGGCACCCCGGCGGACGCGGTCGAGCTCGCCACGCTGGCACTGCGCCGGGATCCCTTCCACGCGGACTGCACCGCAGTCCTGGTGAAAGCACTGGTTGCCCTGGGCGAGCATCGGCGGGCCCGGGAGGAGGTCGCCAAATGCGCGGACCTCTACCACCGGGAGCTGGGCCTGCCGCTGCCGGCGGAAGTCCGGCGTGCCCTGTCCGATTCAGCTCCGGACACCGACCCCGGGATCCCCGCCACTGTGGCCACCGTCCGGTCGTATCTCGACGTCGGCAGCGCCTCCTTGTCGGCGGGCGCCGTGGACCGGGGCCTCGACCAGCTGCGGCTCGCCGTCGTCCTGGCCCAGCGCACCGATGACCGCCATCTGGTCGCCGAGTCGCTGGTGACGCTCGCCGGGGCGCTGATCCACCAGGCCGGCGGGCGCGGCGCCGAGGTGGCCGATTTCCTGCACCGTGCGCTGTCGGCGGAAGCGCCCGACGGCGTCTCCCGGACTGCCGCCGCCGCGTTCCGCGAGCTGGGCTACTTGTCCGTGCAGCGCGGTGTCCCTGACCGCGCGGCCGGCTGGCTGGAGAGGGCGATGCAGGCGGCGCGGGGAATCCCCGACGAGCAGGCCCGGATCCTCGCGATCCAGGGCATGCTGGCGTCGGACACCGCACACTACGGCGACGCGGTGACGGCGTTCACTGAATCCGGACGGCTCGCCAAGGCAGTCCGGAACCGCCGGCAGCAGGCGTTCAGCGAGGCACTGCTGGGACGCGTGCATCTGCTCCGCGGGGAGCTGGAGTTGGCCGCCGCCTGCCTGGACCGGGCGCTGGACTGGATTGCGG
>NZ_AUPJ01000087.1:53149-78996 GCF_000427315.1 Arthrobacter sp. TB 26 | reverse complement strand
TTCGAGCCGTTTGTCGCCGGGGTCCGCGGTGAAACCTACCTGGCCGCGGGCCGGTTCGAGGAAGCCGCAGCCATGATTGACCGGTCCTGGGTGATGGCAGACTTGGCCGGCGACCACTGCTATATGGCCCTAGCCGCCGGCGCCCAAGCCAGGCTGTTCCTGTCGCACGGCGACCTCGCTGCCGCCGAGCACTGGATCGGCCGGGGCCTGGCACCCAGTCCGTGGTACCTCTGGTACACGGCCCGGCTGCTGGACGCCGCAGCGGAAGTCGCCGTCGCCACGGGTTCGCCGCGGGCTGCACAGTTCGTGGACCGGCTGGNNNNCTGGCCAGCCGGAGCGGGATGCGGGAGTTCGTCGTCCGGGCCCAGTCGCACCGGGCGGTGCTCGGCGACGAGGCCGCCGCACAGTCCGTGCCCTGGCTGGCGAGGGAGATCGACAACCCCGCGCTGGCCGCGTTCCTGGCGCGGCGCCACGGTGTCTGAGTGGGGAGGGTGAGCGGGTCCTGAGGCGTTTGCGGAAGCCCTGTCCCGCCGTCGTCCGCGGGACTACCATGCTCCTGTACCGATGGGATTACCACCGTGCTCACTACTGCGTGGAAGGAAATCTGTCATGGAATGCATTACGTGGTTCGCGCCGATTTTGCCCGGGAAACTGGAGGAGTGGAAGGCGCTCGATGCGGAGATGAGCGGCTCGCGTCGGGAGGAACATGCACGCTCGAGGAAGCGCATGGGCGTCACCCGGGAGGTCGCCAGCCTCGTGCAGACCCCGCAGGGGGATTTCGTCTGCCTGTTCCATGAGGCCGAGGATCTGGCCAAGGCCTTCCAGACGCTCGCGACGTCGGACGATCCCTACGATGTCTGGTTCCGGGAGCATCTGGTGAGCCTGCACGGGCTGACGGCCGAGATGCTGCAGGGGCCGATCCCGGCGACGCTGCATTTCGACTACCGCGACGCCGGCTGAGCGGCCTAGGATGCGCAAACCGGTCCACGACGCGCAAATGTCCTGACGCGTCCCGAATTCCGGTAGCGACAGGAATTCCGCGCATCGTGGGCCACAATTCGTCGCGCGAAGCAGCATACCCGGGTTAAACAAAAGCAGGGCCCGTCAAAGACGGACCCTGCTCGAAACCTGTAAGGTTCCGGACTCAGAAGAGTTAGCTGGAAGCTAAGTCTTAGAGAGCCTGGATGTTTACGGCCTGGGGACCCTTGGGGCCCTGCTCGGTTTCGAAGGAGACCTTCTGGTTCTCTTCGAGGGAGCGGAAGCCGGAAGAGGCGATCGCGGAGTAGTGTGCGAAGACGTCCTGTGAGGAGTCATCGGGGGAAATGAAGCCGAAGCCCTTTTCAGCGTTAAACCATTTGACGGTACCAGTAGCCATTATTTTTTGTCCTTCGTGAAGGTGGAGGAAAAGTCCCGACTTTCGGGTCCTCCTGTGTGGGGTGCTCAAAACCGCTGCTTCAGAAGAACAAGGTCTTTCAACCTTGCGTACTGCCTGAACTACGAACTGCATAAACACAACAACAGGATCAACTCTACAGGAGATTTGCGGGGCGGGTTACCACGGTCGTTGGCGCGGTGCCCCCGTCGCCTCATGTGGGCCCTCCGCCGGGACCCCTCCGGATCTAGAATGGCGGCATGACACCGCAGGAGTTGGCCAACCTGGCGCATCTGCGCCGGGCCCGGGACCTGATCGACCGCGACTTCGCCCGGCCGCTCGATGTGCCCACCATGGCCGCCGGTGCCCTCATGTCCCCCGCGCACTTCTCCCGCCAGTTCAAGGCCGCCTACGGCGAGACGCCCTACAACTACCTGATGACCCGGCGGATCGAACGCGCCATGGCGCTGCTGCGGGCCGGCGCCAGCGTGACGGATGCCTGCATGGAGGTCGGCTGTACGTCGCTGGGATCCTTCAGCTCGCGGTTCACCGAGATCGTCGGAATGACCCCCAGCGCGTACCGGGCCCGGGAGCACCACGCGGCGCAGGCCATGCCGCCGTGCATCGCCAAACTGCGCACGCGGCCCGCCCGCAAGCCGAGCAGGATTGAAGAAGCGCCCCCGCAGCTGCAGTAATAGCGTGGAAGACATGAACATTTCACTGCAGTATTCGCAAATCACTGTCAACGACCTCGACGAGTCGCTCGCGTTCTACCGGGACGTGCTCGGCCTGGAAGTGCGCAACGACGTCGGCTCGGACGGGCAGCGCTGGGTCACCCTCGGCAGCGCGGCCCAGCCCGATCTGGAGCTGGTGCTGTCGGTCCCGCACGCCGGCCGTTCCCAGGACGACGGCGACGCCCTCCAGCAGCTGCTCGTCAAGGGCGCCCTCCCGATCCTCGTGTTCCGCACGGACGATCTCGACGCCACGTTCGAGGCGGTCCGGGCCTCCGGCGCGGAGGTCCTCCAGGAACCCATCGTCCAGCCCTGGGGCCCGCGCGACTGCGCCTTCCGCGACCCGTCCGGCAACATGGTGCGCTTCAACCAGGCCTAACGGGAACGACGGACGCGGACGACGCCGGCGGGCAGCTCGCCACGGCCCCGGCACCGTCCTGAATCACCCTCTGCGCGTCAGCCTGGGCCGAACATCAGTGACCTCGTCCTCTGCAGGGAGGGACGCGTCGACGAAATTCCCTGCGACGGAATTTCCTGCCGAGATCTGCCGCTTGACCTGCTCCAGTTCATCTTTGAGCAGGTCAACGGTGGCTCGGTATTTTTCGAAGTCCGCCGCCCGGCGCCTGGCCATGGCGAAGCCGATGCCGGCGGCGAGAACGGCAAGGGGGAACGACACCAGCAGGGCCCAGCCGGACGCGGCAAGGAAGTCCAGCGCTATGGGAAGTGCCTGCTTGAATGCCAGGAACTCGTTGACCCCACCGACCACTCCGTTCAGAGCGGAGTCCAGGGGACCCAGAAACTGCCCCACAACGGGCGTTCCGGATAACGACGGAGCGCTCAGCGGCGGTTCTCCCCCTGTGGACCAGCGCGAATCACCGAAGTGGTTCAGGACGTAGATCCCGGCACCCGCGTTGAGGGCCGCGAAGAGCAGGACGGAACCAAGCGCAGTCCAATGAAGCCTGCGCGGACGCCAGACGCCGGCCACAAGCGCGAAGACGGCGGCCGCAGCCCAGGAAAAGGTGCGGAGTTCGTCGCGGCTCATGCCGCCCAGTAGATCCAAGGAAATTCCCTGCCCGTTCAGTTGGAGTCAATGCTTGTTCCGGTCGCAGGCGAGCCTATCCCAGTCACCGCCGGGCATGCCGCGGCAGTTACCGGCAGTGCTTGGCTTCATTTTCTGCGTTCACCCTGGTGGACAAGCCGGATTGTTCTTCGCGGCGCTGATCGCGATCTGGCGGGCCCCGAAGGGGAAGTCCAGCCGTGTCTGGATCGTAGCCGCCATCGGCATCATCCTTATTCTGCTCAGTCTTCTGATCACGGCAGGACTCCTCGCACCTTCCAATTAGCGCCGCCCCACGTTACCGGGAGCGGGACCCGGCATATTCCCGTGCTACTGGAGGCGACGTCGCTTCTGCCGGCTGTGGGATGGCCGGGCTGTCCGCGGGGGTGTCGGGGCGGATCCGGCGACCCACGGCACGCCCCACGGCCATCGATAGGCGGTGGGAAGGCTGTTCCACGAAGCGGTAGAACAGCTCGGCGATCACCAGCGAGGCGGCCACGGAGACGGCGAGCGCCAGCGGAAGCGAGACGGACCGCAGCAGGGTGACGCCAGCCAGGATGATCGGAAGGTGCACCAGGTAGAGGCTGAAGGACACGCGCCCCAGCCATTGCGCGGCCGCCGTATCACCCAGCCGCTTGGCCGAGCCGCACGAGATGAACAGCAGGACGATCAGCGTCGCACCCGCCGTCACAACGGCCTCGACGCCGGGTGTCGGCTGCTCGCGACTGATCCATTCAGCGTTGGCCAGGAAGAGTCCCGCGGCGGCCACGAAGAACCAGGCGACGCGTGGCCAGGACTGCGTCAGCTCACGGATCCGTTCACGCTCGACGCCGAGGACGGCCCCGATGAGGAAAATCGGGAGGTAGGACAGCCAGTCGAGGTGCTGCAGGGCTCCCACCACGGCCAGCAGCAGTGCCACGCCGATTTTCAGGTACCAGAAGCGCCGCCAGCGGAGGGCGATGAAGACGTAGGCCGGGAGCAGGAGCGAGAACGCGACTTCCCATTTGAGCGACCACAGCGGGGTGTTGATGGTGCTTGCGTTCAGCAGGAGCAGGCCGTCCTTGAGGATCTGGCCCACGCTGGGGTTGGTCACGTATATGTCCGCCCACGGGCTCTGCAGCGGCGACGCCGACCGGGGAATGATGGTCATCAGCGCCACGGCCACCGCCAGGGAAGCCCAGGCCGGCAAGTAGAGGCGGAAGAAGCGCTTGGCGTAGTACTGGGCCCAGCTTCTGGCCGCGCCCGGCCGGCTGAACGGCAGGACCAGCACGAAGCCGGAGAGCACGAAGAAGACATGGACAGCCGGAGTGCCGTTCCAGAGCACGTGCAGCGGAGAGAACACCGCCCAGGTCTCTGCCGTGTTGAGCCCCGCGGAGCGGTTGCCGCTCACGGCGGTCCCGATGCCCGGGAGCGTGGACACTACATGGCAGGCAACAACCACCAGGGCGGCAAGGCCCCGGAGGCCATCCAGTTGCGTGACTCTTGTTTGATCAGACTTAGACAGCATCCGTTCCATGTTACCAGTTCGTTACATTTGACGGCGGCCGCGACCGCGGGGCCCCCAGTCAATCTGGCTTCGCCGGCGGTCATCTGTACCCCGCGCTCCCCCCGGGCATATCCTGCAAGGAGACGCGCCCGCGCGCCTTAGCCAACGGAGTAGACCCATGGAAATGCCGAAAGCGTCCGAGGCCGACAAGGCCCACTTCCGCGCGGTGGTGCCGGAGACTCCCGAGGTGGTCATCAAGCCGATGTTCGGAAACCTCGGCGCCTTCGTGAACGGAAACATGTTCGCCGGCCTGTTCGGCCCCACCATCGGGGTGAAGCTGGCGGCGTCAGACAAAGAACTGCTCGAAAGCACGGAGCGGACCGTTCCGTTCGGGCCGGCCGAGCGCCCCATGGCCGGGTACACCGGGTTGCCGGAAATCTGGAACGCCGAGGGCGACGGAGACAAAGCGCGGGCCCGGGCCTGGGTGGAAAAGGCGTTCGAGCACGTCGCCGGACTCCCGCCGAAGTCCCCCAAGGCTCCGAAGAAGTAGCCATGCCCTCCCCCGCAGCAGGCCCAGTCCACGAGGTCGACACCCTGGTGATCGGCGCGGGGCAGGCCGGCCTGGCCACCAGCTACTGGCTGAGCCGGCACGGCGTCGAACATCAACTGCTGGAACGGCGGCCGGAACTGGGCGGCGCCTGGCAGGACCGCTGGGATTCGTTTTACCTGAACACCCCGAACTTCTCGTTCCTGCTGCCGGGGCTGACCTACGACGGCCCCGAACCGGACGCCTTCCTCCCCCGGGACGAGGTGATCGGACTCTTCCGGAACTACGCCGCGAGGATCGCGGCGCCGGTCCTGCTCGGCACGGAGGTGACCCGGGTCAGCGCGGCAAACGGCGGCTTCGCCGCGGACACCAACCACGGCGGCTGGCAGGCACGGAACGTGGTCCTCGCGAACGGCGCCTTTCAGCTCCCGCGCATCCCGGCCGCTGCCGCCGCGCTGCCAGGGCACATCCGCCAGCTGCACAGCCACGACTACCGCAACCCGCAGCAGCTCCCCGACGGCGCCGTGCTGGTGGTGGGCACCGGGCAGTCCGGCGGGCAGATCACCGAGGACCTGCTCGACGCCGGCCGGGAGGTCCACCTCTCCGTCTCGGCCTGCCCCGAGGCCCCGCGGCGGTACCGCGGCCAGGACGTTTTCCACTGGATCCTGCAGGTCAACCTCCACGGCCCCGAGTACGGCATCAATGGCCTCCAGACGGATCAGCTTCCCTCCCCCGCGGCGCGCTTCATGTGCAACCCGCTGATCTCCGGCAACGGCGGCGGCCACGGCATCCATCTGCGGAACCTCGGCCGGCGGGGCGTCCGGCTGCACGGCCGCTTTGAGGGAACGGACGACGGCGAACTCGTCTTCAGCGATGACCTCCCCGCACGCCTCGCCCTCGTGGAGGCGGGGTTCGGTGGGCGGCTGGGGCGGATGGCCGACGCCTACATTCACGCCGCAGGTATCGACGCTCCGCCCGCTGACCCTGTGCCGGTGGACGAGTGGCTGCCTGCGGACTCCGGGGCACGCCTCAACTTGGAGGCCGACGGGGTCGCCTCCGTCATCTGGTCCACCGGCTACGGCCTCGACTTCAGCTTCCTGGACCTCCCGGTGCTCGACGAGTGGAACTACCCGCGCCACTCCCGCGGTGTCACCGAGGTTCCGGGTCTCTACGCTGTGGGCCTCCCCTGGCTCACCAAACACCTGTCGGCCACGCTGTCACTGGTGGGCGACGATGCCGAGTTCGTGGCGGCGCACATCGCGGCCCGCTGACTGGGCTGCGTTCCGGACAGCCGCTGAAGCCGGCTAAAGGCAGCTGGGCTGGTACGCCGGATCGGCGGGGCCGGAGGCCTGTCCCAGGGCGTGGGCCACGAACTGGTCCACCACGGGGTGGTTCGACGTGCAGCTACGCCGGCACCGTTCCGTAGATCGAGCGGTAATCCGCTTCGAATTGACGCTGGCCTACAACGCGGTAGAGCGCCCGCACCGGAGCGGGAATACTCGCCTTCATCCACGCGGTCCGCTCTTCGGGCGTGAAAGGCTCCAGGGCATAGCCGAGTTGGATCAGGAGCCTGTCTTTGGGCGCGATCTCCATGGCGTGCTTCCCGAAGGCGTCCCACTCGCGCTGGCTCATTGAGGTGGAAGCGACCGGTAGGATTCTTTCCTCTTCCTGCCCCATGTGCGGGTTGAGGACGTCGTTCAGTTCCTCGAGGATGGCAGCAACCTTCTCCCCGGCGGCGGCATCGGCGGTTTCCTGCCAGGCGGGTAGTTCCGCCCGCAGCTTCTGCACCACCGCCGCCGCTGCCTGGTGCTGCGCCTTCATTTGCGCCACATGGAGCGCACAGGCCGGCGAACGTGCTTCGAGCATTTCGAAGAGTGAGTCGTGCTCGGTGGCGTGGTGGTTGTGAAGTATGTCGGTGAACTCCGAGACGTGCTTGCCCACCACATCGGCCCGTTGGGTGTCGCCCGGCGGCACGTCACGGACCAGTTGCGGCGCCGCGCCGAACTTGCGCCGCAGCATCCGGTGCATCCGGTGCATCACCAGCATCCCCACGGTGTCGCAACCGCGGGCATCCCGAGTGGCTGATGTTCCTTTTCGAGGCTGCAGGTCACCCATCGGGTCCTCCTTGGCAGTAGTGATGGCGGTAATTTACGCCCGCGCCACCCATCCGTCTATGGCGACTGCTGGTTGAGCCGGTGGAAGCGTGGCCGTGGGTGTTTGCCTCCGCCGAGGACGAGATTGCGTTTGTAAGGACGTCGAAGGATGCCAGGCGTTTCCGTGGGCTCGCCGAAGAGTTAGTGGCCTTGGCTCCTGCCTTCCGTGCCTGGGCCCGGACGCGGCCCCTTCAGTTGCTGGAACTAGGCGGGGACGCGCTGACCGCCGCCCGGGTAGCCCTCTGGCTGCGCTGGACACCCACGGCTTCCGGATCCTGAACCAGCTCCGGGCGGTGCACCCGCGTGCACCGAACCGTCGCCTTCACGTGCTGCGTTGAGCAGGCTGACCGCTGACGAGTCGGCTCTATACACCGCACTGGGCCGTGACCGGTTCGGAAAGTACGTCAGTCTGGTACAGGAACTGATCCGCTGGGACTGGGACCTGAAAGGACTGCTGGACGGACGGCGTCGGACGGCCTAGAGCCCCGCTGGGCTCCAGGGGCCTTCGCCTCTGATCCCGGGCGGCGTCGGAGCCTAGCCTTTCATGCACGGGGTTCTATCGGGCAGGAAAGCTGAGCCATGGAGATAGTAAAACGATGGATGCCAGGACATCCCGGACCAAGGAACGCAAAGAGCTGGGTCCGGGCTGCTGGGAGGGACCGGGACAATGACCAGCATCCACGGTGAGATTGTTATCAGTCGACCACCGAGTGAGGTTTTTGACTTCGTCGCCGACGAACGGAACGAGCCCAGATACAACCCCCGCATACTGCGTGTCGAAAAAGTCACGGGCGGAGCCATCGGCAACGGGACCCAGTTCAAAGTAACGACAACGTCCAGGGGACGGCCGCTGACCATGCTCCTGGAAACCACGGAGTACCACCGCCCCACCCGGCTCGCGAACACGACAAGCATGCCCTCGGCCACGATCCGAGGAGTTCTCACCTTCGAGCCCGATACCGGGGGCACGCTGATGCGCTGGTCGTGGGACATCCAGCCCCGAGGCGCACTCAGGTTCCTCTCCCCTGTCATCGGCCGAATCGGCAAACGCCAGGAAGCCACCAACTGGGCAAGCCTCAAACGCTATCTGGAATCAATGCCGGCAACTCGCACACCGGAAAGCGGCCGGCGCTAACGCTAATCCAGGGGATGTTGACCCGCTCAACAGATCTTGTCACCTAGTTAACCGCGCATTCACATGGCCCATAGACCCTGTCCAACAGGCCGCCGTACGGTCGAAGGCATGGACAACATTTCACGCAGATCCGTTCTTTCCGCCGGCCTCGGGGCCGGGCTCGTCGCCGCCTGGCCGGGTGCCGCCGTCGCGGTTTCCACCGCGGACGACGCCGGCCTCCGCACCGATCCGTTCATGCTGGGCATCGCCTCCGGGGAGCCGTGGCCGGACGGCTTCGTGATCTGGACCCGGCTGGCACTGGACCCCATCGCCGGCGACGGCCTGGGCGGAATGCCGTCGCGCAACGTCGCGGTGGCTTGGGAAGTCGCCGAGGACGCGGGGATGCGCACAGTGGTGGCCCGCGGAGTCGAGATCGCCCGGATTGAGACCGCACACTCGGTGCACGTGGAGCTGCGGGGCCTGCGGCCGGGGCGGGAATACTTCTATCGCTTCCGCAACGGCCGGCACATCAGCGCCGTTGGCCGCACCTTGACCAGCCCGGCGCTGCACGAGACGCCGGCGGCGCTGGCCATGGCGTTCGCCAGCTGCGCGCAGTACGAGCACGGCTACTTCACCGCCTACACCCGGCTGGCGCAGGACCAGCCGGATCTGGTGCTGCACCTGGGCGACTACCTGTACGAGTACAAGAAGGACAGCTACGTGATTGCCGGCGGCAACCCGCGCGACCACGAAGGTCCCGAGACCACCACTCTGGCCGGCTACCGGCAGCGGCACGCGCAGTACAAGGCCGACACTGACCTGCAGGCCGCACACGCGATCGCACCGTGGCTGGTGGTGTGGGATGACCACGAGGTGGACAACAACTGGGCGGACGAGATCCCGGAGAACACCGACGCCGGGCAGCTGAACGACACCACGGAACACTTCCGGCAGCGCCGCGCCGCCGCGTTCCAGGCGTACTACGAGAACATGCCGCTGCGGCCCTCGTCCGTGCCGGCCGGGTTCGACATGAAGATTTACCGCACCATCCAGTGGGGCCAGCTGGCCAACTTCCACATGATGGACACCCGGCAGTACCGCGACGACCAGCTGGCCGGCGACGGCTGGAAGAAAAACGTGGCCGGGCGCCTGGCCGAGGACCGCACCATCACCGGCGCGGAGCAGGAGCAGTGGCTGCTGGACGGCTTCAAGAACTCCACGCAGCGCTGGGACATCCTGGGCCAGCAGGTGTTCTTCGCCGAGCGGGACCGGAACCAGGCGCCGGAGGTCGACGACGTCTCCATGGACGGGTGGGACGGCTACGCCGCCTCGCGCCGCCGCATCACGCAGGGCTGGGTGGACGCCAAGGTGCGCAACGCCGTGGTCCTCACCGGCGATGTGCACCGCAACTGGGCCAACGACGTCAAGGTGGACTTCAAGGACCCGGCGTCGCCCGTGGTGGGCTCGGAACTGGTGTGCACGTCGATCTCGTCCACCGGCAACGGTTCAGGTTCCACCACGGACGCGACAATGGCCTGGAACCCGCATCTGAAGTTCTACAACGACAACCGCGGCTACGTGAACACGAAGATCACCAAGGACGCGATGACCGCCGACTTCCGGACGCTGGACTACGTCACGACGCCGGGTGCGCCGGTGAGCACGAAGGCTTCATTCGCGATCCTGGACGGAGTGCCCGGGCTGCAGTAGCGGCACTCCCCCGGCCTTGCCATTACTCACTCAGACGCATTTGGGCTGGTAGGCCGGATCAGCGGGCCCGGACACCATGCCCAGTGCGTTGGCCACAATCTGGTGCACCACGGGGTCGTTCGGCGTCTGGTCATGTTCGATCGGGTCGGCCGGGCACTTGTCCTGGATGGTGATGTTGGTGACCTGCCGCGCCGGCCCGGTGAGGAACTGGCTGTTGTAGGGCACCACCACTTCGTCGTGGACCGTGGAGATCACGGTGTAGGAGGGTCCCGCAATCGTATCGCCGAGGAGTTGAGCTTCTGAATGAAAGCCGACCCGGCCTGCTGGTCTGCGCAGGCGGCGCAGCCGAGGCCGGTGTAGTTGGGTCCGACACAGCGCCCGGCTGCGGGACGATCACATCTTCGGTGCCGTGGTTGGAGGGTGCGATCCCGATGAGGTGGTGGACGCTCTTGGCGCCGCCGAGGAAGCCCATGTGGCAATCCGCGGCGGACTGACGATCGTCTCATCAAAGAAAACCTCTACAAAGAGGCTGGCGTAAGCCGGGCAACCATGAACCGTGCCGCCAGCATTCTGGCCGAATGGGAACGTACGTCCGGCGGTCGCCAACCCCATGACAGGACCGTCGAACAACTCAGGGCGTCCGCCGCTGAACACAAGACCACGATCAAGAAGCTGCGGCAGCATATCAGGGGCCTCGAGGACCCGGTGGCTGTGGCCGAATGACAATCAGGGAACTCCATGTCCAGGTCCAGATCCTCACCAGCAAAGACCCGACTCGAAACGTCAGCCCTCTGAGACAGAATGTCTCAGGCCCCCCTGCGCCGGTAGAGTCAGGGACAGTATTGGCCTTCAACCAGAAGTCGGGGAACCCTTGAGTAAGTCGTTGATAGAACAGCTGCCTGGAATCGTATCGGAGGGGAAGCGAAGGGCCAGCCAGATCCTGGAGAACCTAGAGGGCCGAAACCGGGTTACCCTTCAAACGCGCGAGCTCGTTATACCAAATAAAGACACGATTGCCGACGACCTATTCAGCGAGCTTCGGTCTCATGATGTTGACCGAGATACGCCGAACCGCCTCATCTACGGCGACAATCTTCTCGCCATCGCCGCGCTCCTTGCTGGCGACACAGAGCATCCATCGATGCGTGGAAAAGTCGACCTTATCTATATTGACCCACCATTCGATTCAAAAGCCGACTACCGATCAAAAATTACTCTCCCGGGAGGATCGGTCGACCAGAAGCCCACGGTCCTTGAGCAATTCGCTTATGCAGATACCTGGTCCGAAGGCACGGCTTCCTACCTCGCTATGATCGTCCCGAGGCTGATCCTGATGAAGGAACTGCTATCCACCCAAGGCACTATCTACGTACACCTTGATTGGCATGTTGGACCCCACGTGAAGATCGTTCTGGATGAGATCTTCGGGCGCGAGAACTACATCAATGAGATCATCTGGTGCTTCAGCATCGGCGGCAAAAGCAGTACGCGCTTTGCAAGAAAACACAACACGATCTATTCATATTCAAACGGCGGGACGCCGATCTTCAACGGCAAGGATCCTCTTGTAGCCAAACCGCGAAAGCCCAACAGCCACATGAGGGCCAAGGTTGACTCTGATGGCCGCGAGTACCAAGAAAAGACGGACAAGAAGAGCGGCAAGGTCTACACGTACTATCTCGATGACGGCAAGATCCCTGAAGACTACTGGACTGATATTGAGCAGCTCAACCGCGAAGACGCTGAACGAGTCGGCTATGGGACCCAGAAACCCGAGAGACTGCTGGAGCGGATCATCGCTGCATCCTCCAACCCTGACTCCATCGTTGCCGATTTCTTTGGTGGATCAGGCACGACTGCAGCGGTTGCGGAGCGGCTCGGACGAAAATGGATCACGAGTGACATTGGCAAGCCGTCGACGATGATTACCCGTAAACGTCTTGTTGACAAATCCGCGAAGCCGTTCCTGTTTCAAGCCATTGGAGACTACCAGATAGAACAGGCCAAATCCGTACTCGGCCGCAAATTCAAAGTCGGTGAGCTGGCCCAAGTAGTCCTGCGCCTTTTCGGCGCCGTTCCCCTCCCTCCTGAGGTCAACCAGGGTGGGGCGTTCGGCCGGATAGCAGAAGAGAAAACGCTGGTGATTGCTACCAGTCCCAATGCTCTTGTCACCGGAGCCACCTTAAGAAGGGCTCAAACAGCCAGGCTGTCAACGATGGGCGGCTTCGATAAGGTCGTTGTTCTGGGTTGGAACTTCTCGGATTCGATCGGTCACGACATCGAGGCCCTGCATGATGATCGCCTCGAAGTGCTCGTTATTCCGCCCGATCTCTTGGATCGCCTGAAGAAACAGGGTTCAGTCGAGAAGCTCGCTGACGAGGTTAAGTTTTCGTCCCTTCAATACCTACAGGCAGCTATTGGAGGGAGGGTCAAGAATGGCGACTCGGAAACTGTCACGGTCAATCTGGAGAACTACGTCCTTCTATCTCCAGACGCAATCAACCTTGAGGATAGGAGCCGGGATCAGCTGCTTGATGTCATGAACAATGAGCCTCTGGCGCTCCTTGAGTACTGGGCAATAGATCCGGACTACGACGGGCAGGTCTTTCGGTCAGTCTGGCAAGACTACCGAGGCAACACTGGAAACGACGGTGACGAGTTTCGCGTCGTTACGAGAGCCAATGTTGACGTCCCCTTCAAGCCGACCCCTCGCACAGTCTGCGTCCGCGCGGTGGACGTTTTCGGCTTTGAGTCTGAGGTCATTATCGAGAACATCGAGGTAGGAGCATGAGCGTAATTCTGGACAGCTTTCCACTCGCGAGTGCCCTAGAAAGAATCGTCGGCGAACAGACACCGGACATCGTCAAGGGGCAGCCGACTGCGCTGATGAACGAGGTCACCCCAATTACCGCCGAACTTTTGCGGTACTGGTTCCAGGATGACTATGTTCAACTACGGCCTGCGAACTTTCACGCTGGCCAGCGTGCGGCGATCCTGCACATCATCTATGCGCATGAGGTATTGAAAGCTCCGAACCTCGAAAACCTCTATCGCCAGATCGCGCCGGAGGCACTTCTAAGCGGCGACACTGTCGCCGAGGTTACTCGCAAGCAGAACGAGCATCCCAAGTACGCAGCCAAGATGGCTACCGGCACGGGTAAGACGTGGGTGCTGAATGCCCTCCTTATCTGGCAGTACCTGAACAGGCGAGAGTATCCGGAAGATCAGCGCTTCACCGCCAATTTCCTCCTTGTAGCGCCTGGCCTTATCGTCTACGACCGACTCCTAGATTCCTTCCTTGGCAAGGAGCGGGATGGAGAGCGTGACTTTGAATCGTCCGACATCTTCAGAAACCAAGAGATCTTCATTCCAGACAACTACCGTGATCAGGTGTTCGGATTCGTTCAGTCGTCAGTGGTAACGAAGGCCGATATCGGCAAGAAGATAACAGGTAGCGGACTAATCGCCGTCACCAACTGGCACCTTCTTGCAGGAGTGGAAGATCCCGACTTCGTACCCGAGACGGACGCACCTGGAAGCGACATTGACGCCAGGGCCGCTATCGAGAGCTTTTTCCCCATCAGCCCTGGCATGAGCGCGGGCAACAGCCTTGAAGTGCTCGATCGTAGGTTTTTGCGCGGCGGCCCCCTCGAATGGCTCAGGGACCTTCCTTCGCTAATGGTGTTCAATGACGAGGCTCATCACATCCACTCGATCAAGAAAGGCCAGCAGGTCGACGAGGTGGAGTGGCAGAAAAGTCTGACCGAGATTGCCTCCACCAAGGGCCACCAGTTCGTTCAAATCGACTTCTCGGCCACCCCCTACAACGAAGTCGGTAGTGGTGCGAAGAAGGGCCTCAAGTACTTTCCGCACATCGTTGTTGACTTCGATCTAAAGGAGGCCATGCGCTCGGGTTTGGTGAAATCATTGGCCCTAGATAAGCGCAAAGAGATCGCCGATATGCCTCTCGATTTCAACGCCGAGCGTGACGCCAAGGGCAAGGTGACTGGCCTGTCGTCTGGGCAACGCACCATGCTCCGCGCCGGCCTCACAAAGCTATCGATGCTGGAACGGAGCTTCGAGCACGTAGATCCCGCCAAACACCCCAAGCTTATGGTCGTCTGTGAAGACACGTCAGTCACGGGCTTCGTTGAAGAATTTCTTCATGCAGAAGGCTTGGCAAGAGGCGAGATGCTGACTGTTGACTCAAACCGCAAGGGCGAAATGTCCAAGACGGAGTGGGACACCACCAGAGAGCGTCTGTTCGATGTAGACCGCCACAAGACTCCAAAGGTCATTATCAGCGTCCTCATGCTCCGTGAGGGTTTCGACGTAAACAACATCGCTGTCATAGTGCCTCTCCGTTCAAGTCAGGCGCCGATTCTCCTGGAACAATTGATCGGCCGAGGGCTTCGTCTCATGTGGCGCGGCGACGAGCAGATCGATGAGATGAAACGGGAAACCCGCAGACGCATAGCTAACAAGCTCGAGCCTGAGAACTATTTTGATGTCCTTTTCATCGTTGAACATCCAAGATTTTCGGAATTCTATGACGATTTGATGGCCGAAGGACTGGCAGGCGAAGTCGGCGATGAATCAGACGTTACTCCACCCCCGACGGGCGATCTGGAGCTAATTGACCTTCGAGCCGACTTCGAGAAGTTTGATTTCCATGTCCCAATGATGGTCCGGGACCGGGAAGAAGAGCTCAAGACACCGATCCTTGACCCCTACCAGCTCCCACGGTGCCGCGTTCCTTTCGCCGATGCAAAGATGTTCGTCGGGAAAGGTGACCGCTTCGTTTCCGTCGATGCTCAAACGAAGACCCAGTTTGGCGATTACAGGGTGGACGGCGGCGTCATGACCGCAACCGGATACAACGACTTCCTGGCCCGGCTCACCGTTCGGATAACTGAAGCACTGGGTGGCACTCGCGCTGAGATGACCTCCAGCGCCAAGAAGTACAACTCGCTGGCGGCTTTCCCCATGCTGCAGACGTTCAGGCCACAGCTCCTCGGATGGATCGACACTTACATCAGGAACCGCTTCTTCGGCCAAGTTATCGACCCTCTCGAGGATGAGAACTGGCGGGTATTGCTGACGGACATGATCACTAACGAGCTGGCAGGCAACATATCTTCCGCACTTGTGCGGAGTCTAACGGAGGAGGTTGTGTCCATCGCGGAGGTGACGTTTCGCAGTCTGTCGGAAGTTCCAACGCTCAGCGTCAGGGCGTCGTCTTGTGTTCAAGTGACTAAGTGCATCTATCCGAAGCTTCCTATCCCGACACACGGCGGCGGCCTCGAGCGGAAGTTCCTTGAGTGGGCTAACAACGACACCAAGGTGGAAGCGCTCTGCAAGATCAGCGAGTACAAGCACACCTTTGTGCAGCGCCCGTATTTGAAGGCGGACGGAATGCCAGCCAGGTACTCGCCGGACTTCCTGTTCCGAACAGAGGAAATGATCTACGTCGTGGAGACCAAGGCCGACACTGCCCTCTCTGACATCAATGTTCAGAGGAAGCAGTCCGCCGCTATCGCTTGGTGCGAGCAGATCAACGAGCTTGAGCCTTCGCAGCGTAGCCATCGACGGTGGGCCTACGTCCTGCTCGGCGAGCAGGCAGTCGAAGGATCAATCGCCGGCAACGAGAGGACGTCAGACCTCCTTGATCGAACACGCCTTAGAACGCGCGCTGAAGAAATCGTGCAAGAACAAATCTGGTAGCCTACAGCGGACGCCGGAACTCACTCTTTCGCCCGAGGAGGCAGGAGAGCTGCGCCGGCGGGCCGGGGCGGGGGAGCAGAAGACCGGCGTGGCCCTTCGCATTTAGGCATGGTTGAGGGTGTTCTTCCGCTGGGGCGGTGGCCGCCGGCGGCGAGTAGGCATCTGAGTCTATAGTTGGTGAAGTTCCGAAAGCCGCGGGCGATGCGGCGGGTGGTTTCATGACGCCGCCTTCAGGAGTCCGGCCGGCTGCTGGCCGAGGTCGATGCCGAAGATCTCGTCGTAGGCGGCCAGGTCCCGATCCGCACCGCTTCCACGGGTTCGGGCGGTGCACCCGTTGGGTCCGAAAGTCCCGGCGCATCACAGCGGCCCAGGCCAGATGGGCCGGGTCGGTCACCACCAGGTGCCCGGCACAGATCCGGACGTGGGTGGCAATGAGCACTCCGTCGTGGGTGACCGTGACGGTGTCCAGATTGGCGGTGACGTCCACGATCCGCCCGATGAAGGAAGGGTCCACGGAGTAGTCGTTGGAGAACACCCTCACGTAATAGTCCCGCGGCAGCCGCACCGCGTTGCGGAATACCGTGTCCGGTGTGACCGTCGGGGTATCTCCGCCCAATCATCCAAATTGATCACCTTCCATAATGGTCGGTGGCCCTGTTTTCAGTTGGCGTTCCTGGCCCTGCTTTCAGTTGGCGTTCCAGGCCCTGTTTTCGGTTGGCGTTAACAGCCGTCCTCGATGTCGGCATTCTCGAGCCAGTCATGCAGGGTTGCTTCGGAAATCCCGAAGTAGTTGGCGATCTGCGAGATAGGAGCTTCGTGCTTCCGCGCCACGGAGACCACGTCACGGCGGAACTCAGCGGGGAAAGGCTTGGGCATGTGAACATCCTTGCTGCAAGGAGTAAATCCTCACAGGTCAGGAGTAAAGCAAACCCGGGGCAGTCCCATGTCTATTTGTCCGCGTGGATGATTAGCTGACAGGAAACCACCATCCCGCTGCGCATTTCCTAGCTCCCCGGCCTGAGGGAATTTGGGGGCGAGGAGAAGCGAAGGGATACCGCTTGGCGTGCAGAATGCTGGATTTCCCCCAACAAAGGACCCTTGCACGTATTCAGCCTGCTCCGAGTTGCCAACTAGAGTATCCGTGGCTCCTATATCGCAGGATTACCATATGCACGGTGGGCTGAACGAGATGAGTGGTGACAGGCTGTCACCACGGGCAAGACTGCCTCGACGTACAGCGGATTAGGGTGGCTCAGGCTCAGCGAGCAAGTTAACATACTGGCAAGGATTGCGCGACCAGTGCCGGACAAGGCCCTCGGGGTCTTAGCTGTGTGCGCACGCAGTATGGCCGAAAATCGTCTCTGGCGGGGCTAACGACGGCTCGCCAGCAATCTCAGCCACCCTTTCGATATTCTGTCCTCGTGGGCGGAAATGTCGCGTACGCCCTAACCGTCCATCTCAAAAAGTGACGGGTAGCGAGTAGACGTCGGCCCAGAAATCGACTCTCGCTTATCGGCTAGGGAATTCGGTTCAGGAGAAGCAACTCGACCCACACTCACAACAGAATTCTCGAGAAGTCGAATTCTCATGTCACCTGGACCTATAAGCCACAACGAATGTTTGTCTGGTGACCACGCAAATCGGATTTTTCCATGTTGGGTTGCACGGGCTTCAACCTCTCTAAGACTGGGTACGACGATCGTCAAGGAAACGCCAGAGTGGGGTCCTGGCTCTCGGCTGGGGCTGGCTTCGCACAGCCATATGTTCTCGCTAAGTCCAACACGGCGCGCAGAAAACGTCACTTGAACGCCGACGACATCCGTGAAGAACGACGCCGCCTCGGGAAGGTCCGGCACTGCGAGTTCTGTTCGGAGTACTGCTGCCGGTACGTCTCGAGATGACGCATCAGTACGCCCTTGTGCTTCAGACAGGTGGTCGGAGGCCTCGCTCGAATTCGGCCGACCCAATCGGCTACCACTGCCCCTTTCGATAGGCCGTTTCGCGACACGGTCCACGAGAAGTGTCTGTTCATCGCTGGTTACCAACGTCGCCCTGGTCACGAAGCTGCGCGACCTGGCCTGCAGTTCAACTATGTCGCGGATGTGGGCCTGCCGGCCATCTGGCAGGGTATCCACATGTCCGTCTGCAAAAAGCTTCGTCGCCCAGTTCCGAAGTGCCGCCGAGCTAATGTGGGTTGGCTGGAGAGGCGAATATCCTTTGCTGAGGTGGTCCCCATTGGCTATATCCGCCATCCGAAGACCCGTGCCAACTATGTGGCTCCGGTCTTGAACGTTTGTGCCGAGCTCCCCCAGCCAAGAAGAACCGTGCAAGGCTCCCAAGATCGATCCTGTCATCGAGCAGAGTGTGTCGGTGTCGGCATCCTTGAGGAATCCGGCGCGGAGCAAACCGCTCATTGGGCGAGCGGCCGTACGCGCAGCAATGTACATTGCTGCTACGGCAGCGACAGTCCCGGATCCGCTGTGTCGCTTGTCAAAGCAACCGAGTTCCGTCAGGGTCTGCTGGTCGTTGGCCATAGGGCCGCGGGACAGGCCATTTACTGCTATCTGAAGGAGGGAGTCCATTTCGTCGGCCGTCGCCTCCCATAGGTAGCCGGGGTTCC
This sequence comes from Arthrobacter sp. TB 26, assembly GCF_000427315.1. Lineage (GTDB taxonomy): Bacteria > Actinomycetota > Actinomycetes > Actinomycetales > Micrococcaceae > Arthrobacter. The sequence continues at coordinate 60,482 of NZ_AUPJ01000087.1, read as the reverse complement.
GCCGTGAAAGTTCCGTATCAAGATGCTTCGACGCCTCGTGCCAATCGTCCTGAACCGAATCCATGAGGATACTTGGGTTCCGCCAAGACCTCTCCCCGATAATCGCGTGCAGCAGTTCGCCGTATTCCAACGTAGACGACTGCCTCAGGGCGTACCGGAGTGTAAGGGCGTGAACGGCAGCGCCAAGTAGGGCCCTGGGGTGTCCGTGAGTAGCCACCCCGTCCTTCACCACTCGCCTGAGAAGGACGTCGGTACTGGCATCGGATATCGCGAGTACATGAGGCGCAATACGCATTGCCACGCCGTTGGCTCCAGCATTGAAGTACGAAGCGACCTTGCTCTCATCGCTTGCGCGAGTAATCCTCCAGGGCGGCCTTCCATCGGCCCAGGCTCTCGAGGCACGCATGACGGCACCGCCGCCACCACGCTGGTACAGCGGCCACTGCGGGAGTTCAATCCGCGTAAACCACTCGTACCAATCCGGCCCAGCAAAGGATGAACGGGCTACGGACAACATCAACTGCGTGTCGTCGCTATATTGCCCCGCGTCCACCGGATCGAGATACCGGGAAAACTGCGTTCCCCCGTTCCTCGACCACGAGCGGTAGGAAGCTCGAGGCTCCACCTGCCTGGCGGCATTGCCACCCACTATCTGGCTCCGGTCTTCCTGCGGCCAGCCAAGTGCGTCTCCAGCAGCGGCGCCCAGAAACATTCCTACAGCACGATCGGGATTCAGGAGGTAGCGTGTCGATGTCATTCTAGGTCCTCAAGGGATGGCGTCCACTGGGTCTCTGGGATCTCTCCCCCGGTTTGCAGCGCGTTGGCGAGTCTCCACTTGTCGAAAAACAATGGCGCGTAGCGCCATTCCATCCGTCCAGGAGTCAGACCAAAGTCATGCAGCACTACAAATAGCTCTCGCGCCTTCTCCGGAGTTGCCGTAACTATCGCAGACACTGCAGACAGTGGAACAAGCCCCGGAATCAAGACCTCGCTCTGCAGGTCGGTCGGCACCGAACTCCTGTGAGACTGCGACCTTGAAAACTGACCGGGGTAAGAAGGATCCGACCAACAGGCCAGCAGCCCCGCTCCCCCCTCTTTCAAGAAGGCGCCGCTTCCTTTGGCTGCATTGCACGGGGAAAAGAGTGTTCCCGGCCTCAGTACCAAGTCGAGGTCCAGAATAAACGCCACCCAGTCGGGACAGTTTCTAAAGGCGGATTTGTCTCTGGCTATCGCCTGATAGTAGGCATTCGGATATTCGAACGAACAGCATACGTGATTGTTTCTGGCATCAAGCCGCAATTCATCAGTGGGCGAAAACTGCTGCGGCGCATTTTCGACGAGATCTTGGCTCGTACGAATGGCGTTGTCGGTAAAGATCCCGCTGACGTTCGTCGCGGGTGCAAAATGGATCAGGCGGGTCACCGGAACCTGCCCTAACGCTTCGGCCACACTCACTGTCACGTAAGGTCCCTTTCGCTCCAAAGGCCGGCATTCTCAGGCAGGAGCCGGCTGAGCTTGCCACTGTGCGTCAAAATCAGGCCGGCCCGCGCCCTAGTAATACTCACATAAAGAAGCCTGGCTTCACGGGAGCACGCCTCGTCCTCAGCGAATGCTCGAAGTACGTCCGGGTACGGAACCGTATTGAGGAAAGGCATGATAACCGTGTCAAACTCTAGGCCTTTGGCCGAATGATATGTCCCCAGGTAGACGCCGGGGGTTTCGTCCCATCTTTGCATGCTGGCATGCAACAACCGATATTGCAGGTCTCTACCGACGGTAGTCACTTCAGCCCTAGTCCGAACCAAGATCCCAACAGTTTGGTCTTTCCCCAGTTCCGCCGCAAGATCACGGATGGCCGCCGCCTCCGCCCTTGTGTCCGGATAACGAGACAACGCTGCCTTAGGTCCCGCCGCCGTGGGCTGCACTGGTTCCACCAGATCCACGTCTCCTGAGCTCATGTAGCTCGACCGCGCCATCGCAATGGCGACCCTGGCCACCTCAGCCGTATTGCGATAGTTGTCGACAAAACGCTCAACTGGTCGCCCATCGAGCCTGATTCCGGAGCTTCGCCAGGAGAGTCCCTGGCCGTAGATGGCCTGATGATAGTCACCGAAGAACGTCAGCGACCCGCCTGGCTGCCCCGCAGCGGTGAGTGATCGGATGGCCTCTGGCGAAAGATCCTGGCCTTCGTCGATGATGATGTGACGGTAGCGCCGCTGGCTCGTATCAGTCGCAAAGTTTTTCCGGACACTTGAGGCCATGTCATACCAGTCATACATGAAGCCCGCCGCTGCCCTGAGACGGACATATTCGGACCGAACGGCCCAGACGAAAGCCCTGGGTTGACCTGATTGGAGGGGCGTTTGCCGCCCCACCCGGGTAACCGTCTGATAGTCGTCCTCAGTAGCGAGACCCATACCGCTAATCCAATGTAGTTCGTCAGTGAACCAGTCCGAATGTCGGGATGCGATCGAACCAGGATCCATGGAACGCAACGACCAGTCCAAGGCAACAGCCGTCAACGCCGATTCGACAAATTCGCGGACGGCATCGGGGCCCGCTATGGCGTCGTTCGACATGAGTCCCCTGTGGGCAAGGTAACCCCGGGCGAAACGAGAATACGTTTCGATGGTGATGTTCTTACGGGCTTCAGGGCCGAGAAAGCGGAGGTACTTGACCAGCGTGTTGTTGTAGGTGACTACCAAGACCGGCCCGAAGTTCACCGTTGCAGCTCGTGCAAGATGAATGGCACGGAGCATGGCCATGGTCGACTTGCCAGTGCCCGCCGTGCCCAGTACAACATTGTGTAGGTCCGAGGACAGGTGAACAACGTGGCCCTGCCTGCCCTTTGGTGTGGGGAGCGGAGTCATGCCGTTCCACCGTTCCCCAACAGCAAGCCACTGCTGAGTGCCCGCATCCTCACAATTTCATGCGACCGCAGGGACGCCGAGTCGTTTTGCGTCGAACAGACCACCGGTTAGGCACCGCCCCGACGGGCATCCATCAACGACACCACTGGAGCCAAGAGCAATCCTGCCTCTACGGAAGCATCGCTGAAATGCGGGTCCGTCGGAAAACGCGATACCACTTGTCGAAATAGCTCAACTGGCACACGACTTTGACTGACCAGTTCCAACTCGGAGATACCGGCTTCATCGAGTATTTCCACCGCTCGCGGAAGCATAGATGGCTGCTCAACGCTATCAACCAGCCCCGGTTCACTTCGTCTCCAACCCCGCGCTGATACTGTCATCATGGCATTCCTGTACGACACATCGCTCAGTTCACCCAAGCCTCGAGCACGGAAGAGAACTGCCTGCATACTCACGCCAAACTTTTCCTTGAGCTGACCGATCGAAGTCCACACCGACCGGCTCATAGTCTTCGGCAGCGATCCCCGAATGTCAGATTCCGGCATGAGGAACTCAGCTGCGAACCGGTTAGCCTGATCCTCAACTGTTCTTCCACCCGGTTCAGCATCCTGATGCATGATGAGGTGACCAAGCTCGTGCGCCACATCGAAACGTTGCCTGTAGTAGTCCTGCTTGAACGGGTTGAGAATAACCACTGGCCGACCGGAACCTTCGAAAGAGTACGCGTCAACGGACACAGCGCCAGGTGGGCTGAAAACCACTACGACTCCATGGTTCTCCAGCAGTCGAACCAAATGGCCGACCGGTCCGGTCGCGAGCCCCCACTGCTTACGCACGAACCGGGCTGCATCCTCAGGCTCGACTCCGTCAGTGTCATCTTGTGAGACCGGAAAATACGGAATGGTGACGTCCGGGAATTCGACATGCCGTTCCATGGCAGTGGCGACATCGACAGCTAGCTGGCCATACGCCGTCGCTTGATCCCGGGCGATTTGCGTGGTCGATCGAAGGGACCGGAAGTGTGGAGTTGCCGCCAACGGTGATTGATCACGGCCAACCATAAAAAATCCGGGATCCACGCCCAGCGACAAGGCCAACTCAGCGACCGTTGCCGACGAAGGACGTTTGGTTTCAGCTTCCCAGCCCGACAATGCCGTTGCGCTCTTGCCAAGAAGATGGGCAAGATCACTCTTGCGCATCCCGGCCAGTTGGCGAGCAAGCCTCAGCCGATGTCCGGCAAATAATGCGGCTGCGTCTGCCGCCGTAACACCAGTTGCCACTACTCAGCGTCCGCCCGTTTCGATTCCTCAGAGACAGCTCTCCGGAGACGTACGGGGGCATCCGCAGTCCCAGTATCGGGTGCCTGTGCAGGCGGTTGATCAAAGCGACGTCCACCCGTGCTGGGAGGCATCTGATCGAGGTCTTTGCGCCAGTGCCAGGCATCACCGCCGTCGAGGTTAAGCCGGGGGCGTCCGATGATGAGTTCAGATTTCTGACTCACAGCGTCGAGACTATGTGCGACGACGAACGTCTCGAGGTCGAGTAGCTGACCGGCATATGGAAGTCTCCAGTCACCATCTAGAAGGTTTGTGTCGTCGAAGAGCGAGGGGTGTCCATCCCAGGGTTGCTGCTTAGCCACGCGCTGCTTGGTCTCACTCTTTTCACCCCAAGGCAGACTATCTGTTTTCCCGAAATCGCAGGAAGCCATGAGGAGCCTCAAGTCCTGAAACCTCCAGCCCGGGCTCCCATTCAGAAGGGATGATCGCACAAAGCCTGGATCCAATCGTGGCATGGTCGCAATGTCTTTATCTGGCAGCTCTGCAAACAGAGCTGCCAGGCCGCTGTCCGGCTCAGCATCGTCAGGGACCTGGTACTTCCCGCAGGCGAAGACTCTGTCGAGCCGGTCCCGAAACAAAGTGTGACGCATGATTCCAAGCAACGTGGCGTCATGCCCTGCATCCTCTGAAAAATCAATAAGAGTACGACTCAGCGCCGAATCGTATGCCCACCGAACGGCATCCAGAACCCCAGCATCATGAAGACACCCGATTATCTTGTTTTTCTCAGTCACAGAAACAGACTACATCAGATGCCAGTAAATTATGTGCAAGACGAAACCACCGGTGCGTCGTTGGTAATTCGCCTTGAAGATCGCAAACTTCATTTTCTCGTCCTTGGATGACTCACCGTGGCTCCGACGTGAACAACGGCCGGGACCGACGGTGAGGGCGCACCGTCGTGGACGCCTTTTCATCTCCTGTCGGGCCTAGTCCGACGCCTGTCGCGATTGTGCTCCAGACTCCTGCGGGGCACGGTCGCGCCCGGGGACTGCGGCGGCGAAGTCGCCTATCTGCTGAGTCTGGCAACACCGGTGCAAACGTGGGCAGCTTGGTCACATCCCGGCAACAGCTGGAAGTGCAAAGGCAGCTTGCCGCGCAGGGAGCGATCCAGGCTGAACTTGCGCTTGCACAATTGAATCTGATGCGCCAGCAGCAGATGGCCGTTGACTACGCGTCGGTCTGTCAATGGGCGGACGCTGAATTCCAGGCCGGGCGCAAAAGCAAAGAGGAAGCTGACACTTCCGTGGCCCAGTACTGGTTCAACTACGTGGCGCCGCCCCCAAAACCTTCCGCACTCATCACCGTGGGCCTCGGCAAGGCACTGGCTACCTCCCTGAACCGCGGTGCGCCTCAGCCAAGTTGGTACGACGAAGGCACAGACCAGGTGCACCAATGGAGAACGAATAGATACTGGGACGGCCAGCAGTGGACTCTACATGCCGTTTCGGTTCAGGAGGCGCGGGGCATTCTTCAGCGCCAAATGACGGAGGAAAAGACGCAACGCTCCGCCGCGTTGTATGGCCCGCAGTCTCAACCGCAGCAGGCTGCTCAACAGCTACCACCTGCAGGCTGGTACCCCACCGGCACCGACGGCGTCCTCGGCTACTGGGACGGTCAAGCCTGGGCAGACCCGGCCGCGTAGTCACCGGTGGCCCTTCAAGATCTTCCGTCAAGATGCCACAAGCGGTTTTTTGGATGCCTGATTACGGCGGGTTGACGCGATCTCCGCTATCGATGCCAGGACCTGAAACGCTTGGCGTGAGCGGTGGGGGTCCTGTTCGGGACTCGGAACCGCCTCTCGAGACTCGACTCAGTTGGTAGGGCGATGGTCGGTGAGAGCCCCTTCAACAGACTTGGTCCCTAGTTTGATCCCACGGGCTTTTTGGAGGATTAGGCATTGCGATTAGCGCGCGTTTAGTCGCACATACCTGCCCAGTCTGACTGCGGCACCTGATGAGTCCGACCTAGATGGGCGGTGCAAAACGCGCCAACTCACAAGCGTGCTGAAGAGGTTCGCCTGCTGGCCAATTCGGTGGTCCGTGGTGCCCGCCATGTGTTCCAGCCCGGGACGCGTTCGTTCAGGGTCTGCAGCTGGTCCGTCGCCAGCTGACCGTTAAAGGCCTTCTGACGTTGTTTGTGCAGCCAGGTTCCCAGCGCTCGTTCGGCCTCCGAGGAAGTGCGGCGGTAACGCGGGAACCGAGACTTGGACGCAAAGTAATCGGCCAATCCGTCGAGACGCTCCTGCCACCGGCTGGCGTCCAGCTGCGCCCGCGGAGTGGCTTCCCAGTCCCCTGCTGTGGCCAGGGCGAGACGCTTCTCCTCCGGCAGATCATCACGTGCAGCGGCGGCACGCTGCTGCGCTAGCCACCTTCCCAAGCCCGACTCAGCCCCGTGACCCTTCGCGAAAGGCATCCGGCCGTTCTCTGCGAAGAAGCGTGCGAGTTCCCCGCAGCGTTTCGCCCAATGCGCGCTCACCGGACCGGGTTTGGGCGCGTTGGCGAGGTGCTCCTCTTCCAGGCTGGGCTGCCGCTGTTTCGCCAACCTCAGCGCCCGGGTCACTTTCTGCGCGGGAACTTCGCAGAGAGCCGCAATGCGGACCGGCGTCAGGCCCTTGCGGTACATGATGACCCATTCTGCGGAGCCAGCTTCCCTCGCCATCAGACCTGTGGAACCTCAGCCTCGGCGAAGTCACCGCGGGAGATCTTCTCGGTCGTCCGGCGATACGCCTCCTCAACGTAAGCCTCAAGATCCGCAATCCCGACCCTCCAGACGCCGCGGCCGCCGACCTGGATTCCCCGAAGCTCCCCTGATTTCAGCATGGCCCTGACGAGCGGCTCGCCCACGTTCAGCTCCTGGGCAACCTGTTCGATGGTGAGGAAGCGCGGCGGCCGGCGCGGTACTTCAGTCATGGACCCATGGTATGTGCCGGCAACCGAGAATGAGCGCGCGAAAGCTATTGACCCTTCTACGACCAGTCACTGCGTGCGCCCGACCTTGCGGCGGGCCCGCGGGCATCACCAGAGAAGGTACTTCGCGCAACTCTCCGTCTGCCACGGCCGCCGGATTTCCAATCGAGGGCAGTCTCCTGCTGCGGGCTACTGCGCCACCGCAGCAGCAGCC
>NZ_AUPJ01000087.1:24289-53143 GCF_000427315.1 Arthrobacter sp. TB 26 | reverse complement strand
GTCCGCCGGCATCGGCCGGTGCAGCCTCCACGTGATCGCGATCGGCTTCTCGCCCGAATGCTGCACGTAGTCCACCTGCCCGAGACACGTATACGGAACAGTAAGGCCTGTCTCGTCCTCTGAGGTGTCACGGGTGAAAATCAGGATCTTCGATCCGTGCGCGGCCCGGTCCAGGTAGCGCCTGCCCGCCGGACTTCCGGGCGACGTCGCGTTCTGCGACTCCCAATGGAACAGCTCCGGGCTGATGGCATAGTCCTTGTACATCGTCGTGGCCGAATGTTTCTTGTCGTCCTTGTTGAGCGTGACGAAGAAGGCATCGGTGGACGTCGCCGGGCACCAGGCCACGCCCTCACGGTGCTGCACGTTCTTGCCCAGCTCCAGCGATCCATATTGCAGCGCTGCCAGGACCTCCTCACGCCGGTACGTGGCGTGCGAAAGCAGCGGAACGTGCTGCAACCCCGCGCCGAGGCCCTTTGCGGCGTGCTTGGACGCTGCCACTCCGAGCTTCACGATCTGGCGGATCTCGCTGCAGACAAAATGGTAGCCGCGCAGATAGTCCAGGCCGGCGTCGTACGACTGGAAACCGGCGCCGTCGTCCCACAGCGTGTAGAACAGCATGCGGGCGAGCGTCTGCTCCCGCATGCCGAGGTCCGCGTAGCGGGGCGCGTCAGCCCCAACCAACATCGAGTATGCTTCGGCCCGTTCCGGATCATCCACATGGATCAGCGCAGCCATGCGGCTGAGGAGCTTTTTCTCATCCGCATCGGACAGCTCCTGGATCTTGCCGCTGAGGACTGCCTCGAGCGGCGAGAACCCCTCGATCAAGCCGGCCTGGCGCAGGTAGCCGGTCCACGAATCCCTGGTGGACCGGTAGATCGACTTCACGTCGCTCCCGGACCGCTGTAGATACGCCTCCAGCTCGGTCTCCGCGTACGAGGCGATGTCCCGGACCAGCTGCGCCCGGTTGAACCGCAGCTGCGCCTTGATGTTGTCCAGCACCACTTTCTGCGCCACCCGGTCCAGGACAATCTGCGAGCCAGACGGCAGGTAGGGGAATTCGTCCTCGACGGCCTTTTCCAGCTCCTTGCGCCCGTAACCGGTCAGAGCCCGGTAGCGGAGGTCGAAGCGGAACTCGCGGCGTTGCTGGCCGATGAAGTCCATGACGGTGAGCACCGCTTTGCCCTCGGCACGGCGGAGCCCGCGCCCCAGCTGCTGGAGGAAGATTGTGGCACTCTGCGTGGGCCGGAGCAGCAGAATGGTGTCCACCTGCGGCAAATCCAGGCCTTCATTGAAGAGATCGACGGCGAAGATGCAGTTGATCTCCCGCCGGCGGAGCCGCTCCAGCGCCGCCGCGCGGTCGGCGTCGTCGGTGCTCCCGTCCACTGCAACGGAGGCGATCCCGGCCCGGTTGAAGACCTCGGCCATGTAGTGGGCGTGCTGAACCGAGACGCAGAAGCCGATGGCCCGCATCTGGTCCGTGCTGGTGACCTTGTCGCGCACTTCGCGGATCACCTTGGCGGCGCGGGCGTCGTTGCCTGTGTAGAGATTGCTCAGCTGCGCGGTGTCGTAGTTGCCGCGCGTCCATTCCAGCTGGCTCAGGTCAACATCGTCCGAGACGCCGAAGTAGTGGAACGGCACCAGCAGATCGGCGTCCAGGGCGTCCCAGAGGCGCAGTTCGCTGGCGGTGCGGCCGTCGAAGAACTGCTTGGCGACGTCGACGCCGTCGCCGCGTTCCGGCGTCGCGGTCAGTCCGAGGAGCTGCTGCGGCTGCAGGTGGTCAAGCAGCCGGCGGTAGGTGGGCGCCATGGCGTGGTGGAATTCATCGATCACCACGACGTCGAAGAAGTCGGCTGCCTGCTGTTCAATGCCGAGGGATGACAGCGACTGGACGGAGGCGAAGATGTGCTTCCACTGCCGGGGTTTGTGTTCCCCGACGTAGAGTTCGCCGAAGGCGCCGTCCTGCATGACGTCACGGTAGGTGCGCATGGCCTGTTTCAGTATTTCCTGGCGGTGGGCGACGAAGAGCAGCTTGAGGTCTTTGCCCGCCGCTTCGCAGAGGCGCTTGTAGTCCAGTGCGGCGATGACGGTCTTGCCGGTGCCGGTGGCTGCGACGACGAGGTTGTGGTTGAAGCCCTTGAGCCGTTCGGCTTCCAGGTCCTCGAGCATTTCCTCCTGGTGGAGGTAGGGCTGGACTTCGAGGCCGGTGGCTGCTCCGGGGATTGCTGTTCGCCGGCTGCCGTTGCGTTCCAGGGCTGCGTCCAATTTTTCGCCGTCGCGTTCCGGATCGTAGCTCTGGAAAGCGCGCTGTTCCCAGTAGCTGTCGAAGGTGACCTCGAACTTGTTAAGGAGTGCGGGCGTGCCGACGGAGCTGAGCCGGACGTTCCATTCCAAGCCGTCCAGGAGCGCGGCTTGGCTGAGGTTGGAGCTGCCGACGTAGGCGGTGTCAAAGCCGGAGTTGCGGCGGAACAGCCAGGCCTTGGCGTGCAGCCGGGTGGCCTGGGTTTCGTAGTTGATCTTCACTTCGGCGCCGTAGCGGTGGACGAGTTCGTTGATCGCGCGACGCTCCGTGGCACCCATGTAGGTGGTGGTGATGACGCGGAGTTTGGCCCCGCGCTCCTTGAGTTGCGCGAGGGCCGGTTCGAGGAGCCTCAGTCCGGTCCAGCGGACGAAAGCGCAGAGCAAGTCGACGGTGTTGGCGGATTCGATCTCGGTCCGGAGTTCCGCGGCGAGGTTTGGATCGTCCTTGCTGTTGGTGAGCAAGGCCGAGTCGCTGAGTTTGGTGGTGGGTCGGCGGAGACTTCGGCGCTTGAGCGTGTCCGGGCGGTGGAGGGACTGGAGTTGGGTGGGACCGGGGGCGATGCGGTCCGTGGTGTCCAGTTCCTGGAGGAGCCTGTTCGCTAGGGCGACGCGGTCGGCCGGTTTGGCTGCAGCTAGGGCTTTTCGCACGGCGTCGGCGACGTGGCGGGAGAGGATGTCCGGGGAGGCTTCGTCTTCGATTTCTGCGAAGACCGGCTGCAGATCAGACCCGTTATTCAGCAAGCTGCCGAGCGCATCCGTGTTGAGTAGTTCGTACAAGCCCTCGGGCAGCTGCTCCGCCGCCACTCCCCCCATGGAATTAGTCACTGCGCCAGGGTATTGCCTTCCAGCGCGAGAAACATGGCAACCCGCCAGCAGGGTCAATAAATGGCGACTCCCCTAACCGCTTCTCATCACTGTTTGGGCACGGGCGTGGCAGGATGGGTCCCATTATGGACAGGCGGTTGCGGCGCGCACCGGATGCTGAATGGGTGCTGATGTACCGGCTCGGACTGAGCCGGAAACGCATCGCTGAGCTCGTGCGCGCCGAACCGGCCGCCGTCGGCTACCACCTGGTGATCGCCCGCCGCCAGGACCCGGGATTCGAAGCCGAACACCGGGCCGCCGCCAGCGCCGCTCCCGTCCCTCACCCCTCCCCCACGGACCTTGCCCGCATGGCGGAGGTCATCGCCTGGGTCCTGACTGAAAGCCGGCTCCCCGAGGACCGTGCCGGCGACCGGGCCGAAAGGTCGATGGCACGCTGGATCTCCACACGCCGCCGCGAGCCGGCCCAGGGCACCCTGGACCCTGCCTACAGCCAGGGCCTGGCCCGGGTGCCGGGGTGGGCCGGGAACCGCAGGGGAGCAACGGACGAGGTCAGATGGCAGGGCCGTTTGGCCGGCTCGTGGATTTCCGTGCCGAGGGCCACGATTGGCCGCGGCAAGTGGTCCCGGACAGAGAAAGCAGCGGCTGGCGCGGAGCCTGCAGCGGCGGCTGGCGAGGCGAGATGTGGGAACGGGTCACATCCCCGGCCGCCGCCGATCTCACACAGGGGTAACAGACGTCGACACAGCGGTGGCCTTGGCTCGTCTCGTGCATGATGAGTTCGAGTCGTTTGGGACCGGCGCCAATCCCTACGCCGACGGGCGGATGGATGACGACGATTCCGCCCGGGCCCTGCTCGCACTGCGACAGGTTCTCAACCGCCTTCGAATTGACTTCACTCCCCCGTTCAGAGATTTTCGGACATTCCGTCAATTCTGGATTAGCGAAGGAGCCGCAAACAGCTACCAAGCGCGCCGGGACATGCTAAGCCGCCTGATCGACCACATTCACGAGCAGCTGGTGGAGCTCGAGCTCGCCACGTTCGAGTCAACGCTCAGTGATCCAATCTCTCCCCGCGGAAGAACCGGGTGGCCCCGAGTCGATGAAAAATTAGCCGAACTACGCCGGCACTTCAGCCAAGCGCGCTCTGAGCAAGACTTTCGCAACATCGGCAATGACTGTGTCATAGTCCTTGAATGCCTAAGCGCGACCGTCTACAACTCGGATAGGCACCTCCGCGAGGGTGAATCCGAGCCACCGGCCGGCAACACAAAGCAACGGCTCGAACGTTACGTGGAAGTGGAACTTGCAGGCGCGGCTAACGCAGAGCTCCGGAAGCTTGCCAGAGCCACCATTGAGTTTGCTCAGGCGGTCAAACATCGGGGGACTGGATACCGAAGGGACGCTGGCGTCGCCGCCGATAGCGTGATCCAGCTGGCCAATATCATGCGCCGTATTTCACCAGACATCATGCAGCACATGGCTGCGGGTACTACTATGCCTTGGTGATGTCCCCGACTGCAGTCCTCACTCCTGTTACAAACTGGTGGCGCCACCAACGAACAGGAAATGGAATTGGTTGTGAATGCAGCAGCGGAAGATTCGCCTGACGGAGTGGGTTCTCTAAGACTTTGAAGATGCCCGACAGGCAAACGACGACCCCGTCTGGGCGGAGGTCCAACGCTGCGGCCACGCAACTATCGGCGTACTCTCTCCACATCCGTCGCCTCAGGCTCTTCTTTCCTTTGTTGATTGGGTGCGGGACGAGATCGATTACGAAGACGCCGTCGTCACGAAGTCTTTCCAGCCAGGGCCTTTTATCAGTTCCGGGTTCCAGGTCCTTTGCATCGTAGAGAGCGTGGACGACACCGCAAAAGAGGTTGTCATGACCTGACAGAGTCGGAGCGTAGAAGAATCTCGGCTCACTTTCCCCGGCGTCTGGCGCTGACTCTCCGATGAGCAGAAGCCGCACGTGTTCCGGACGCCATTCCGCCCTCAGAGATTCGTACCAGGATGGTTCTGCCACAGACTCTCCTTGTTCGCCGTCACCGGACAGCCTTACTGGCCGCCAGTGCGCAGAAGGTCATGGCAAATATTCTCAGTCGGCACTGACAAAAGCGCGATTGCTTCCTGACTTGGGTCCCGACCACGCCGTCAACGATCATTGCCTTCAGCCACCCGCAAGATCTGAGCAACCTCTGGGGTCATGGAGTAGCGCTCACCGTCCCAACCCCAGATGTAGTGCCAAGAAGTACCTCTAGGCGTGGTGTACATCGGAAGGCCCGCGCGGCGAATTGCCTTTCCAACGCCCCCGAGTACGCCTGCGACGCCCGATTTGCCCTTCGGATGTCCGGTTAGAGTGGCGAACTCCTCTGGAAGGAGGTACACCGTCTCTTCCTTGGCCGCTTTTATGAGGTAATGAAGAATCCTACGTCCCGGAAACGAGATTTCGCTCCATAGGTTTGCTGCGATTGCCGGCGCTTCATCTGTTTGGATCCAGGAAGGGACAGTACCGGAAGGCAACTGAGTGGGCGCGTCAGGGTCGGAGATGTTGGCAATGAACTCACCGAAACGGATGTAGAAGTCCTCAACTCGATGTGCGGGGACATGGACGGTGATCGGAATAATCATGCGAGCTCCAAGATAGGTTGCAAGATAGGTTGGTACGTACCTACTGTTCCCCCGTCGGAACGACTTGTCAAGGAGGGTTGTAACCCCCCTTGAAGCGAGATGCTGCGCCGCCTCACAACCTTGGAATTTGGGACAGGCCGTGGCGGAAGGGGAGTGAGCGGCCAAGCACCGGCTGGATGGAAGGATAAAGGGCATGGACCTCTACCCCACTGACATGATCGCCGGCTTAGCACTCCTGGTGGCATGCGTTGCGGCGTGGACCACGTGGCGCATACACAAGGACTCGGGTGGCAGGGTCCAAGTCCAGATGAACGCTGCCGCCTATTTTCCCTACGCTGGCACCGGCAGGTTGGAACGGAGCGACAAGGGCAAGTTCTTCCTCAAGGAATCCCCGGAACCGTCAGTGGAGCTCGCGCAGATCATCATCGAAAATCCAGGCCGCACGGGCGTGACAGTAACAGGCGTCGGCCTACGTATCGAGGGGCTTAACCGGGCGAATCACACGATCATCACGCCGCGATCCTTCCTTCTCGAAGGTTATGGGGGATCGGACGCGCGGCCAGAGGACTACTTCCGACTCGAACCCTATGATCGAAGGACACTCCTGTTCGACTACTGGTCCATCGTCGATGCAGAGTTCGACAAGGATCCATCACTCCGAGAGCTGACGATCCGTGCAGAGGTCACTGTCGCAGGACATAGCAACTCTTTCGACTCGAAGCACCATGGGTACTGGAGAATCCAACGAGACTTTGTCAGCGCGGTTGGCGGACACACCACTCGCCGGCCACGGAACATCATCCTCGCTGAATTCCTCCGGTCCAACTCACGGGAATTAGCAGCAATCAATTACATGGACCAATACGCAGTCACCGTGGAGGACACCACTGACCTGAACTGGAACTACACCAAGTTCGAGGAACACCTGCAGCAGCTGCTCGAGGACCCATGCAGGGATCTGGTGCACCTTACTGACCCGCCACTCTTGCATCACAGCGCAATACTCCAAATCTTCAATCAGCTCCAGCGCCTGGGGCCGAAGGCCAAACCTTTCCCAGTACTGGACCACCGAAAGCACTACTACAAAGCGCGGCATCTTACTCCAAGGACAGAGATCAACGCCGGCAATTGATCCGAACTTCGCGGCTGCCAGGTCGTAACAAGCAGTTGACCTGCAGGGCGAAAAACGACAAGGTGAGCATTGCGGACTCGGCCCTGTGCCGTTCGCGGAAGATGCGGCCAGCACACACAGAGCCAACGAGCCCAAGCGTTGTCGGAGCACAGTCATGTCATGACTTTGGGAACTCCGTCCGACCCGCTCCCTGCCTGTGCTAAGGTGCAGCGCCGCTACTCATTTGAGTGCTCACAATCAGGGGCCGTCCCACCTCCTTGGAAGTGGGAAGCTACTGACTAGTTCTACGTTGGACTCGGGCCTTTCGTTCTCCCCGTCTTGGCAGCGGTGGAAGTTCGCTGCCCAATAGCTGGGGTGACGCCCTAACCCAGTGAGCCTTGCCGTCCGGAAAAGCTGGCCCCTCTGGCGTCTGAGGCTCTTGGCTGCAGTGCCCTCGCCCGACGTCCACACAAAGGTGATCACGGGCCAACACGCCCTTACTGATGGGCCATGGTAACCATCCCTCCACCACGTAGCTGCGCCAGCTCACGCTGTGATGGTTGAGCGGAGTATCTCCTTGAAGGCTATTGCAGAAGGGGCAACAGAATGCCAGGTAAGAGAGGTTCGCCGCTTTACTGAACCTGGTCGCCAAAAACATGGGGGCGGGTAGATCTGCCTGCTTCAAGATCGGAATGACCTTGACTGCTATAGCCCGCTCGATCCTATCGGCGAGGAACTTCCGGGAGTCAAAGTGGTGCATAGCGAGCAGACTGCCTGTTTGACCACACCTTGTTTCAACCTGAAGACTCCCCAGCCTCCAAGCCGTGATCCACCGCTTGCAGCTCTCTCGCCAGCATTTAATCATTGCCGTTTCCAACGAGTAGGCCCGGACAACCGGCTCAATGTATTGCTTAATCCCGTGGTTCAGCAAGTTCTTGATAGCTTCATCCGGGCCGCTGATGACAGGAACCGTGAATGGGCCGGGCAGGCTGAGAGTCCTTGCTCCCAGCACCCCACCAATCATCGCCGACGGCACAATGCCAGCCGCTTCACGATTGACTTCGGCAACTAGCCAAAAGCACCGTATGCCATCAGCTTCGTAGCGTTGCTGCCGCCGCCGAAACTCGTCGGCATCCTGACGCGAGAATTGGATCTCGAGAGCCCACTTCTCCGTCCCCCTGCTCACCATCACATCAGCAATCCATGACCGATCAGGGCCAGCCTGTTCGATCACTGCCTCCCACCCTGCTTCGCGTGCGGCCGCCGCGACCAAGGACTTCATCTCCAAGTGATCCGCAGATTCCCCACCGGGATGTAAAGAACAGTCCGTCTTTCCATGATGGTAAAAATGCTTCAATCCGTTCTTCGAGATTCGCGGCTTACCAGGTTGGCCGCAAGACATCGTCAGGGCCTCCCCTGCTCTGCAGCGCCTCCGAACGTCGGCCCAGTCCGAATCGCTCACAAATGGCGCTTCAATGCGTTCGCCGGCTAGGTAAGCGGCAAGTGGCATCTTCTCCCCAAAAAATGTAGAAAGCACGGTCTATGCAAGCTGATAGTCCTCCTGGGTAAGGAAATCAGACCACCCTGACAATTAGGGAGCACTCCTTGCGACGCAAGCGCACGGGGCGCTCCCGAAGACCTAAGAGGCGCGGGACCTATCTGGTTCTGCACTCGATGTTAAAACGGACGCCGTAGTGTCTCTCGTTGGAAAGCCCGCCGGTCCCCCACGGGCGGGCTTTCTTGCGCTGACACCAGCAGGTGTCCCATTTCCTTGGAACCGGAACACTTAAATTGGGACGCTGCCCCGCGACAAGGCAACGGCGGATTGGCGCGTAACCTGACCATCCCATAAGTTGTTCCAAAAGTGCCGCCACAATCCCCCCTCACAGGTACAACTTTCGGTACGGTGCACGGATGGACATTGGCTACGCAGGCGTATCGACAGCGAAACAGGACCTCACCCGACAGCTGGCCGCCCTGGTGGCCGCCGGCATTGATCCCGCACACATCCATGTGGACAAGAAGTCTGGTGCCACCACCACCCGTCCGGGACTCCGGGCTAGCGGATCCACGATCAGTCAGATAACGGCAAAAACGGGCCCGAACGCACGACCCTGTATAGGCATCTACCGCCCCGCACCGCACCAGAATAGATCGCCATGAATGCTCCAAGTTTCGCGGGCCGAACTCATGGCTCTTATAGAGCCTGATCTTGCACGTCTCTGTACGGGAGCTTCTTCTCCATTAGCCCTTCACGCTCCAGATGTTCCATAAAGGTATTGATCGTTCGGATGAGATCGTCTGCACCCGTATCTGGGTCCCAAAACTTCACCCAGACTTTCTTGGAGGCGGTATAAAGTTCCCTCGACTGCTTCAAGGAGGGCGACCACTTCGGGGATATTGCCAGGACAGGACTTCCTTGCCGCACCAGTTCTGCCACGCGCTTCCGTGCTTTGTCCTTGTCCCAGGGCAGCGCAACGATGGTGAGTCTGCCGCGGCCGCGTCTAATCGTGATCCCGTCAGCGTTACCGTCAGGATTATTCATCTGTAGGGCAGCGCTTATATTCGCCCTTGTCAGTTCTGTCGCGATCTGGTGTCGAAGGACAAATACCTCAGCCTCTGGCGAGCTGCTTGCCTTACCTTGAGTGCTCTCCACATACTCATGCACTGCCTCAAACGCGCGCTGTGCAGCCCATCTACTTTTCGCCGCACGGATAATCCCAGCGTCAAAGGAAGTGTTTGACGACTTAGCAGCACGGTCCGGAACATTCACCGGTGCGCCTCCTTGCACCCCACCCGGCTGGTCACCCGGTTCCTCCACCGGTGGGCCCCCTTGCACCCCACCCGGCTGGTCACCCGGCTCCTCCACCAGTACGTCCGCTTGCACCCCACCCGGCTGGTCACCCGGCTCCTCCACCAGTACGTCCGCTTGCACCCCACCCGGCTGGTCACCCGGCTCCTCCACCAGTACGTCCGTGAGCTGATCTTCAGCCCCGCTACTTTCTAGCGCCAAATTTTCTTTCCGTACAACGAACGACATGAAGTTTGAACATGCCTTCTCTTGAAGGTGGGTGATTGCCTCACTCTGCAACTGATTCAGTAGAGTGCGTGCGAACTCTTCCGAGACGGCGTTGTCGTTGTTCTCAGTTTTTGATGGGAATGCTCGTTCTGTTATCCACTCGTATCTCTCCCACCAGTTAGCTTCCCGGTCCTTTGCCTTCGTGTGCCGCAGTTGCGCGAGTAGAACAAGGGCTGTGACGGCCGCTGCCATGAACGCCGCAATTCCACCTACCGCGGGGATGACAAAAAGCTTGCCGAGATACGACTGCACCCTCTGCTCTGTCTGCTGAATAATGAAGGCTTTAACGGTTTGGTCGCCGATGTTTGCCAGGATTGCCATGACGAGAATGAGAGCAGCACCCGCGACGACGCTTATGAGAACGGTTTTCCACTCCTTGACCAAGGTCTGACCATGGTCTCTAAACCTTCGGGGACGCGCATCTGCAGTCATACTGGTCTTGGTTCCATACCTCTGTGTGGGTCCACTTCCGCAGAGCGCCGCTTAATATCGTTTTGATACTACCTCTATGGTCTTTCGGTATTACTGATACAGAGGCCTGACCGAAAAGCCCATGCTGATCCCCGAGGTGGACTTCAGCGGGGTCGCCCGAGCGCTCGGTGCTGAGTCCGCGATCATCCGCTCACTGGCGGACCTTTCCGCGCTCCAGGACTGGATCGACGCCGGCGCGAAGGGAACCTTTGTGGCCGACTGCCGGATCACGTCGAGCGTCCGGGCCCCGTGGCTGAGCGAGTGGATGGCGGCCTCGCAGGCCGCGAAGGCGGCGGTGGCCGGGTAACCAGAATCGGTCGCGTCTGGTCAGGCCCGGTTTCGCAGCAGAAGAGCCAAATATTTGCATGACGCTGTCATATAGGCTCTCGCTGGGAGTATCGGCCGTTTTCAAATGAAGGGGATGAGCGGCATCAAGAGTCTGCAGGAGGCCTGGAAAGAAGCGCAAAAGAACGGTTGGTCTTTCGGCCAAACGTCGAGCCTAGAGAACTTGCGCTTTGAAGCGAGGTTGGCGAAGTGGGAGGAAGTGGAGAATCGGACAGGACAGGGAACCACAACTGTGCTTCGTCCTTCCTCGCAGGCCGCTGCGCCCCATCCACGATCTATCAGCGCGGTATACGGGCTCGATGAGCAGCCGCTACATGTAGACGGTGCACATTTCCCCGCTCCTCCTGACGCGGTGCTCCTATTTTGCCAGGCGCCGAATGAGACGCCTACGAATGTCCTCAGCATTAAGGAGCTCGATCTTCGTTTCGTCAGTGCGAAGGACTATCTTCCATCCGAATACCTTCAGCATGGGATTTTCATTGTCGGTAGTGGCCCGGCGGCGTTCTTGGCGCCAGTTCTGGAAGGTCGCCGGCTACGGTACGATCCGAATGTGATGGAGCCTGCCGACGCAAGGGCCCGGGATGCGGCAGACTATCTACGTTCGTTGCAGGACGAAGCCACTCCAATTCATTGGTCCGTTCCAAATTCGTATCTTCTGATCGCGAATCGATCGGCCCTACATGGGCGAGCCAAGGTGGATGAAAGCGACGCTGCACGTGAAGTAACGCGGGTCGCCTACAGGATAGGAGCGCGGACGTGAGCCACCAGTCGTACGACCACGAGGCGCTGTGGCTAAAGGCGAAACTATTCATCAATCGTGCCATGGACGATCAAGACAGCCAGTCGTTCGATGAGCAAGCCTTGTGGTCGTCACTCGCCCTAGAGTTGCTCGGCAAGTCCGCACTGGCAAAGATATCCCCTCTTCTTATCGCAGAGCCGACCGAGGAAGGGAAGAATATCCTTGCCGCGATGGGCATCGGTGAAGGGGATGGGAAGTTTACGACCGTGAGTGCATCGACAGTCTTCAAGAGATGCAAACGCGCATTCCCGACGTTCAATCTTGTCCATGCGACTGAAATCGCGACCGCACGCAATGAGTACCTACATGGCGCGGGGGTCGGATTCGGCGGCTTTCCTCCAGATAAGTGGTGGCAGAGGTTCTGGAGTTCCGCCAGCACGCTGATCACTGGGCAGGACAAGACTATAGATCAACTGGTCGGATTCCTCCGCGAAAACGTTGTAAACAAGCACCTCGAACAAAATCAGCAATATATGGAGGAGCGCCTTCAGTCACTCGTAAACCGAGCCCAGCAGCGGTATCAGCAAAAGTTGCGGGGCGACCTTCCGGAGAAACTGCAGAAGGCGTGGAAGACAGAAAGCCAGTTGGCATTTGGACTCAAGTACTCAGAGAGTGCAACTTGTCCGGCGTGTGGGAGTTCGGGCCTGCTTGAAGCCGAGGAAGTGCAAAACGAGCGATCCGACGGTTATTTTGATCCAAGCACCGGCGAGCACGAGTCATGGGGTGTAGCGGATGCCCTGCCTGACTACTTTTCTTGTGCAGAATGCCAATTGGTCCTGAATGAGCAGGCCCTCTTGGAGTTGGCTGGACTTGACGACCCATTCGAGGTGCAAGGCGAGGAGTTCCTGGCGGAAGCTGAGGGCGAGTACGGAAACGACTGAAGGCTGCCTACCGAGCTGCATACGACGCATCAGGACTTCCTCTGACTGGCGGGCATATACGGCCGCTGTGGTGTGTAAACGTACAAAGAGTCGGCTGCACTGGGCGAACTGAAGCTCGTCAAGCCTGGACAGCTTCGAGTTGACGGTTCCCCCCGCCCTGATGGCGGGTGAAACGCACAGGTCCGCGGCCTAACATTGCCCACATGAAGGCTGCCCGGGACGCACGCTCTGCCGCCGTTGTGATCAACGCCGGTTCCCGTCGAGGGGCGTCACACGTACTTGCCGTGGACGCGATGCGTAAGGCCGGCGTACCGGTCTCATCCGTGCACCATGTGAACTCGGGGGCAGACCTGGCCGGGACGCTTGACCGGGTGCTTGCGGACGGGCACGACCTGGTGGTTGTCGGTGGCGGCGACGGGACCGTCTCCTACGCCGCCGGCCGGGTGGCCGGCACCAACGTGTTGCTCGGCGTCCTCCCACTGGGCACCGCCAACGACTTCGCCCGCACGCTGGAGATACCAAACAACCTCGCCGAGGCTTGCGCCACCGTCGCCGACGGCAAGGTGGTGGACATCGACCTCGGCCGGGCCAACGGTGAGCCGTTCCTCAACGTCGCCTCCGTAGGCCTCTCGGTGGCGGTGACCGAGGCGCTCAGCCCCCGCTTGAAGCGGCACCTCGGGCCACTGGCCTACAGCATTGCCACCCTGCGCGCTTATACCCGGCACAAGCCGTTCCGGGCCCGCCTCGAGTTCCCGGAGGGGGACCACCAGCCGCTGGAGCTCGGGGATCTGCTGCAGGTGGCGGTGGGCAACGGCCGGCACTACGGCGGCGGCAACACGGTCTCCCCCACCGCAGGGATCGATGACCACCTCCTTGATATCTACGCCATCCTGGCAGGGCCTCTGCGGGAGCACGTGAGCATCGCCCGGCTGCTCAAGGACGGTAGCTTCATCAAGCACGACCGGGTCTACCACCTGACCACCCGGCACGTGCGGGTGATCACCGAGCCGCCGCTACCGGTGAACCTCGACGGCGAGATCGCCACCGCCACGCCCAACGATTTCACGGTCCAGCGCAACGCCGTCCATGTGGTGGTGCCCCAGAGCAGCACGAGCGCAAGGTTCGACGGACCGGGCGCCGCAGGCCCTCCTGAGGGCGTTGTTTCCTAATCAGTCACGCCCTAGCCGCCTCTCCCCTTAGTGTTGGTGCAGCCAACGAAACAGTTTGCCTTAGGCTTCCGTAGTGCGTTCGCGCAGCAACCGCAGGCACACTCAGGGAGGAGAAACAGTGGTCACCATCCGCGATGTCGCCAAGTACGCCAACGTCTCCCCCGCCGCTCTCCCTCCTGCGGAGGAAACCGCTCTCACGCCGGACGTGCAGTGGTGGCAGTCCGCCGTCATCTACCAGGTCTACCCGCGGTCCTTCGCGGACGGCGACGGCGACGGCGTGGGCGACCTCGCCGGGCTCGCCGCCCGGCTGCCGTACATCGCATCCCTGGGGGTCGACGGCATCTGGATGACCCCGTTCCAGCCCTCCCCGCAGGTGGACCAGGGCTACGACGTAAGCGACTACGGCGGCGTGGACCCGCTGTTCGGGACTCTTGCGCAGTTCGAGTCTTTGTTGGAGCAGGCGCACTCTTTGGGGCTGCGGATTCTGCTCGACGTCGTCCCCAACCACTGCTCCTCCGAGCACCCGCTGTTCCAGGCGGCTTTGGCGGCCGGTCCGGGCTCCCCGGAGCGGGAGATGTTCCACTTCGTGGCCGGTTCTGGGGGTGACGTTCCCCCGAACAACTGGCAGAGCGTGTTCGGCGGCCGGGCCTGGAGCCGCGCCAACCCTGACTCCGAGACTGACACGGACTGGTACCTGCAGCTCTTCTCCCCCGAACAGCCCGACTGGAACTGGCGGAACCCGGCGGTCGGCGACTACTTCGACGGCGTGCTGCGCTTCTGGTTCGATAAGGGCGTGGACGGGCTGCGCATCGACGTCGCACATGCCCTGTTCAAGGCCGAAGGGCTGCCGGATTCGCCGTCCGAGGGCGGGGTGGTCGACGGGCTGCGGTCCAACCCCCAGGTCTCCGACCAGGAGGAAGTCCACGAGGTGTACCGCCGGTGGCGCACCCTCGCGGAGCAGTACGAGCCGCACCGCCTGCTGGTGGGCGAGGTCAACCTGGAACCGGCCCGCGCCTCCCGCTACACCCGCGCGGACGAAATGCACCAGGCATTCGCGTTCGCTTTTGTGAAACTCGGCTGGGACGCGCACGCCTGGGCCGCCGTCGGCAACGACCTCGAGGAAGCCCGGCAGATGCACGGCGCCGCGCCGACGTGGGCGCTGGAAAACCACGACATTGTCCGCACCGTCACCCGGTTCGGCGGCGGCGAGCTCGGCAGAGCCCGGGCCCGCGCCGCGCTGGTGACGCTGCTCGGCCTGCCCGGCCCTGCGTACCTGTACCAGGGCCAGGAGCTCGGGCTGCCCGAAGTTGACGTGCCGGTGGAGGCCCGGGTGGACCCGATGTGGGCCCGCGGCGGGGTCTGCCGCGACGGCGCCCGCGTGCCGCTGCCCCGGACCGAGGATCCAGCGCTGCACCACGGCTTCGCACTCGGCACCGCTGAAGGACCACCATCCGAGCCCTGGTTGCCGCTCCCCGCAGGCTGGGGCAGGCACGCCATCGAACGGCAGGAGCGGGACCCTCATTCCGCGCTCAACCTCACCAAAGCGGCGCTGGAACTGCGCCGGAAGCTGTGGAAGAACGAGGTCTTCACCGCAAAGGACGGCGGCACCTGGCGGGTCGAGGCCGGAGACCTGCTGATCTGCGAACGCAACGAACACTTCCTCATCGCCGTCGCCATGGGCGCCGAGCCGGTGCAGCTTCCTGCGGGCACGGTGCTGCTTAGCGCCCAGCCGCTGGCGGAGGACGGCTGGCTGCAGCCGAACAACGCCGCGTGGGTGCTGCGGGGCTGACGCGAGCGTGGCAAGGCGGTGCCACTGCCCGCCGCGTAGGCGACGTCGGCACCTAAGACCCGGTGCCGCCGTCGTACTCGGCACTGCGGGGTTCCGCTGGCTATCATCACGCCCGTGCCCGCCGCCCATAAGATGAGGCATGGACTTTGAGGACACGCTCTGGACGGTCTTAGGGGCCGGGCTGGTTCTGCTGATGCTCGTCGACGTCTTTCGAACGCTGCTTTATCCCCACGGTTCCGGTCCTGTGGGCCGGGCGATCATGCGCGGGTTCTGGCTAGTGTCGAGAAAATTGCGGGGCCGGGGCTCCTTCATCGCAGCGCCGTTGGCCATGGCGGCTGTCATTGGCGCCTGGGCGGGCCTCGCGGCCATCGGCTGGGCCCTGCTGTACCTGCCGCATCTGACGGACGGTTTTGTTTACGGAGCCGGGGTTCCCCTGCGGGCCGACTTCGCCGAAGCCCTCTACATCTCCCTGGTCACTCTTTCCACCGTAGGGTTTGGCGATATTGTGGCTACGCATTCGCTGCTCAGGCTGGTTGTGGCCCTCCAGGCCGTCACCGGTTTCGGGTTGCTGACAGCAACGGTCACCTGGATCCTGCAGATGTACCCGGCCCTTAACCGCCGCCGGGCCCTTGCCCACGAGCTGAACCTGTTCAGGGAGGCTGCCGGTCCTGCAGGTGTTCTGTCCCTGGAACCCCGGCATGCTGCCGGGCTGCTGGAGTCAATGGCCGGAAACGTAGCTTTGGTGAGCATCGATCTGCTTGCGTTCCATGAAACCTACTACTTCCGTGAAGTCGAGCAGCGCGGCTCCTTGCCGGCCACAGTCGCCTACGCCCAGGAGCTGGCATCCCAGGCCCAGCGCAGCGACAACCCTGAACTCCAGTTCGCCGGACGGATGCTCCGCGCGGCGCTGGACGGAC
This sequence comes from Arthrobacter sp. TB 26, assembly GCF_000427315.1. Classification (GTDB taxonomy): domain Bacteria; phylum Actinomycetota; class Actinomycetes; order Actinomycetales; family Micrococcaceae; genus Arthrobacter. The sequence continues at coordinate 36,831 of NZ_AUPJ01000087.1, read as the reverse complement.
TCGCGGACGTCCTTCGCGGCAAGTTCGGCCATTCAGGAACCACCTCTTCTGATGTGTTCGACAGCTACGAGCTGCACCACCGACACCTGCGGCATGGCAAACCGGACGCAAACCAGCCCTAGACATGTGACCAACCCGGGCGCCGCCGTCGTGGTGAATGGGCGGGCCAGCGGGCGCCCCGCCCGCACCTTGCCGCCCCATAACCGGCGGCGGTAGCCTGAAAAGCAGATGACGGGCCGCGCCGCCCACCACCGGTTCCGGGAGTGCCGGGCCGGGCAGCACCCCCAGGCTCAGACCCGCCACCGGGAACGGGGAGACGGGATGTCTGCACTCGCACACGGCCGGGAAGCCTACGCCGAACGGCGCTGGCCGGACGCCGTCGGGCAGTACACCGCTGCCGACCACGACGCCGAACTGCCGGCCAGCGATCTGGAACAGCTGGCCACCTCCGTCATCCTCACCGGCCAGGCCTCCGAGGGAGTGGACATCCTGGCCCGGGCGCACCTGAAGTACCTCGCCGACGGCGACTACCCCGCGGCCGCCCGCTGCGCCTTCTGGACCGGGATGAACCTCATCCTGTTGGGCGAACCGGCCCGCAGCGCCGGCTGGCTCGGCCGCGCCCACCGGATCGTCGAGGACCTGCCCGAGCCCTGCCCCTTCGAGGGCTTGCTGTCCGTCCCTGCCGGGCTGGGTGCCCTCTACCAAGGCGACGGCGTCACGGCAGCCGAAGCCTTCACCCGGGCCGCCGACCTCGGACGGGCACGCGGCGACACTGACTCGGCGGCCCTCGGCACGCTGGGTCTCGGACAGGCAAAGATCATGCTGGGGGAACTCGACGACGGTCTGTCCCTGCTCGACGAAGCCATGGTGGCCGTCACCGTCGGGGAAATCTCCCCGGTCCCCGCCGGGATCATCTATTGCGCAGTGATCGAAACCTGCCATCTGGCCTTCGACCTGCATCGCGCCACTGAGTGGACACGGGCTCTGGACCGGTGGTGCGACGCGCAACAGAACCTGGTGGCCTTCAGCGGCCAGTGCCAGATGCACCGGGCCGAGCTGTACCGGCTGCACGGCGCCTGGACCGAGGCGATCGACGCGGCCAAAACGGCGCAGGACCTCGCCTTCCGCGGCGACCTCATGGCCACCTACGGCGGCTTCTACGAACAGGGCGAAATCCACCGGCTCCGGGGCGACTTCGACGCCGCTGAGGCCTCCTACTTGCACGCTCAGGAGACCGGTTTCCCGCCGCAGCCCGGGCTGGCTCTCCTACGTCTGGCCCAAGGCAAGCCGGACCAGGCCCAGTCCCTACTCCGGCATGCCATGGACGGCGCCGACCCCGCCTACCGGCGCCGGATGCTCGCCGCCCGGGTGGAAATCGAAGTGGCGGCAGGCGACGGACCGGCAGCACGGGCCGCCGCGGAGGAGCTGGCCTCGCTGTGCGCCTCGACCGACATGCCCATGCTGCACGCCCTCGCCGAGCAGTCGGAGGCCTCTGTCCTGTTCCACGAAGGCGACCCCGAGGCTGCCCTGGTCCCGCTCCGCCGCGCGTGGTCCCGCTGGCTCAGCCTCGACGCACCGTTCGAAGCCGCCCGCTGCCGCGCCCTGCTGGCCAGGCTGTACGCCGCGCTGGGCGATGCGGAATCCGCCCGGCTGGAGCGTGAGGCGGCCCGGGCAGTCTTTGCCGAGCTGGGCGCCGCGCCGGCGCTGTCTGGGCTTGAGTTGTCGCTTCTTGAATTGTCGGGGCTTGGCCAAACGGTGCCCGCAGCGCGGGGCACCCGGACAGCCCCGGCCCGGACCGCCCCGGCGCCCACCACCGGAAGCGACGCCCATCACGCCGCCGACGCAGGGCTTCTCACCGCCCGCGAAACCGAGGTGGTCCAGCTGGTATCCGCCGGACTGAGCAACCGAAACATCGCCGCCGAGCTGTTCATTAGCGAAAAAACGGTGGCCCGGCACCTGAGCAATATCTTCACCAAGCTGGGCCTGACTTCCCGGACCGCGGTCACAGCCTACGCCTACCAGCACGGACTCGCCCTGACCTCCCGCCCTGCACAAAATTACCCAGTCCCCGGCCGCCGGACCTCTCCCGGGCCCAGCGGAAATGGGTGATTCGCCCGATTCGCCGCGGCGCGACGAAAAATACCGTTAATGGCATGAACGTTTCAGTGCTCGCAGGAATGGTATCCACCGGCCTCTTCGCGGTGAGCTACCTGCCCATGCTGCTCAAGGCCCTCCACACGAAGAACCTTGACTCCTACAGCCTCGGCTACCTCGCGCTGAGCAACGTCGCCAACGCCGTGCACTCCGTGTACGTCTTCAGCCTCCCGCCGGGGCCGATCTGGCTGCTGCACTCCTTCTACGTCGTCGCCTCCGCGCTGCTGCTCGTCTGGTACCTGCGCTTCCGGTCCGGACCCGCCGGCCACCCGGCGCCGCAGCAGGCACAGCGTTCATGACCACCCCACCGCACATGCAACACCAAGGAGGCACCACCATGAACACCACCCCAGCAACTGACACCGGCGGCGCCGTCGGCACCGCCGACGTCGACACCGTCATCATCGGCGCCGGACAGTCCGGCCTGGCGCTGGGCTACTACCTGGCGCAGCAGCACCGGACCTTTGTCATTCTCGACGCCGGCCCACGGGTTGGCGACGCGTGGCGGAGCCGCTGGGACTCGCTGCGCCTGTTCACCCCCGCCAAGTACAACGGCCTGCCCGGCCGGGCCTTCCCGGGCGATCCCCTCGCCTTCCCCACCAAGGACGAGCAGGCGGACTATCTGGAGGACTACGCCTCCCGGTTCCACCTGCCGGTCCGGCCCAACACGGCCGTCACCCGGCTGAGCCACGACGGGCAGCGGTTCCATGTCACGGCCGGGACGCAGCGCTGGACGGCGGCGAACGCCGTCCTCGCCACCGGCGCCTGCCAGCTGCCCAACACGCCGGGATTTGCGGCGGACCTGCCGTCCGACGTCGTGCAGCTCCATTCGTATGACTACAAGAACCCGGCCCAACTCAAGCCCGGTCCCGTCCTGGTGGTGGGGGTGGGCAACTCCGGGGCGGAGATTGCCCTAGAGACCAGCCGGACGCATGAAACCTGGCTGGCCGGCAAGCCGAGTGGCGAGATCCCGTTCCGGCACGGCCGGACCGCGGCCCGCTTCTTCCTCCCGGTGGTCCGCTTCGCCGGGATGCACGTGCTGAACACCAACACGCCGGTCGGGCGCAAGGTGCTGCCCAAGCTCGCTGCCACGGCTTCGCCGTTGATCCGCACCAAGCTCGCGGACCTGGGCGCCGCCAGCGTCCACCTGGTGCCGCGGGTCACCGGCGTCCGGGACGGCGACGTAATGCTCGACGACGGCCAGCGCCTTCCGGCTGCAAACATCATCTGGTGCACCGGCTTCACCGAGGCCTACCCGTGGCTGGACATCCCGGAGCTGCCCGCGAACTGGCGGGAACAGCAGCACCGCGGGATCGTGGACGCCCTGCCGGGCCTGTACCTGCTGGGGAAAGACCTCATCTTCGCAGCAGCATCGGACACCCTCCCCGGCGTGTGCCGGGACGCCAAATACCTGGCGAAGCGGNTCGCCGCCACCCGGGCTCCGCAGCACGCAGCGGAACTGCCGAGCGGGCTGGCGGCATAGCGCAGGGAGCCAGTTCCGTTCGGATTCCGTGGCGGCGGCAGCGCTGCTTTGCCTCGCTGGTCGGTGCCTGACTCCGGCCTAACCGCGCTGGGCGATGTTGATGATGTTGCCCTCGCTGTCCAGGAACCAGGCAGCCTTCCCCCAGTCGGCGGTGGCAATGCCGTTCTCCGTCTTCAGGCCGGGAAAATCGTAGTCTTCGAAAACGACGCCGCGGCCTCGCAGTTCCTCCATCTCGCCCTCGAGATTGTCCGTTTCCCAGCCCATCTGGGTGTTCTTGGCCGACCCGGCATTATCTGTCTGGTAAACGAGGAAGCGGGTTCCCTGGCCGCAGCTGTACATGAGGCTGCCTTCCTCCATGGATTCGGAGGGTTCGATTCCCAGCTTGTCCCGGTAGAACTCCTTCGCCCTGTTGATGTCCTTCGCGGGGAGGACAGCCATGATGTTTGAATCCTTGAGCATGATGATTCCCTTCAGTGCGTTGATGATCGCAGCGATGGCGTTGCTCCCCCCGGTGTCGGTCCCCGGAATCCTTGTCCGGAGCCCGTGACCGCCCCTTTGCGCCGAGCCGGGGCAGCCACCTGGGACTCTTCAACGCCGCGCCACCCATCAGCAGCGCGAGGGGTCCCCGAAGCTTATGTGGCCATTATGGACCGAGTCGGCCTTGCGGAAAAAGGGGTGACTGACGTCCGGCAGGATGACAGAGTTGAACAATGAACAAGGTAGCCGGGCATGCGGAAACTGGCGGACTGGTCCTGAACCTCGAATACACGCTCGATGCTCCCCCGGAAGAAGTCTTCAGGATGCTGACGGAATCGAACGAACTGGTGAAGTGGTGGGGTCCGCACGGATTCACCATCCCTGCAGCCGAACTGAGCCTCACGGAGGGCGGCCGCTACCGGTTCCGCCTGACGCCGCCGGACGGCGAGCCGTTCCACCTCTCGGGCGAGTTCCTGGAGGTCGATCCCCCATGGCGCCTGGTGTACACCTTCCGCTGGGAGGAACCGACGCCGGACGACCGGGAAACCGTCGTCGACCTTGCACTCGGGAGTACCGGCGAAGCCACGCGCCTGGTGCTCTCGCAGGGACCGTTCCTGACGGAGGAACGGATGGCTCTGCACCGCGACGGCTGGACGGAGTCGTTCGAGAAATTGCAGGCGGTATTAAATAGTCGCACCTGACAACACCGTCTGTTGCTGCAGCATCCGGCGCGACCGTGGCAAAGTTGCTGCCATGGCAGCTTTCAGTCAGTCCGATGACCTTCAGGGAGCACAATTCGTCGACGTGAACCTGCGGGGAGCCCGGTTCGTCCGGTCGGATCTGTCCGGTGCGGTGATGCGCGGGGTGGACGTGGCCGGGGCGGACATCGATGCGCCGTGGCTGTTGGAGGGCGGGAACGTCTTGCGCGTCAACGGCGTCGATGTGGTCCCCTTCGTCGAGGCCGAGCTCAACCGCCGCTTTCCGGGCCGCGCCGAAAAACGCGCGGGAGATCCGGATGGTCTTCGTGCCGCCTGGGCCGCGCTGGAGCGGACCTGGTCGGCGACGCTGGAGCGGGCCGCGGCGATGCCGGCGGGCACGGTCGAGATCTCGGTGGATGGTGAATGGTCCTTCGCGCAGACACTGCGCCACCTGGTCATGGCCACGGACACATGGCTGGGCCGGGCGATCCTGGAGATCGAACAGCCGTACCACCCCATCGGGCAGCCACATGCAGAGTACGAAACCGACGGTTACGACCTGGCCGTCTTCTCGGCGGCAGTGCCCTCCTATGCGGAAGTGCTCGAGGCCCGGGCCGGCCGGGTAGCCATGGTGCGCGACTTCCTTGCCGCCGTCACCCCGGCCGACCTGTCCCTGGCCCGCAAGAACCCCTGGGGCCCGGAGCATCAGGTGACCGTCCTGTCCTGCCTGCACACAATTCTCGAAGAGGAGTGGGAGCACCACCGCTACGCCGTCCGTGACCTGCAGGCGATCGAGGCGCGGTCACACCTCTAGAGCCAGCGTGGGCAGCCGTCCGGCGATCAGTGTTCACCCGCGGTCCAGTCCCCCGAACACGGCAGTCCATGTCGCCTCCCTAGGGTTGATGGGTCGCCGGCGCAGCGCCGGTAACCGTCACCCAGGAGGAACCATCACCATGCGCACAATCCTGACTGCCGCGGCCACCGCCGCGCTTATCGCTTCTCTGGCGAGCCCCGCCGTCGCCGCTTCACACGCCGAAGCCGGCTCCGCGCCGTCGTCGAACGCTGCCGGAACGGCCGCCGAAAAGGCAACAGCCGGCATCAAGACCAACGAGAGCAACGGTTCCTTCGACCTCCAGTCCCACCGGGGAGGCCGCGGCGAGTGGACCGAGGAATCCCTGGCCGCCTTCGCCAACTCGCTGAAGCTGGGCGTCACCACCCTGGAACTGGACACCCACCTGACGTCCGACGGCAAGACCATCGTCTGGCACGACGACACCATCCAGGCGGACAAGTGCGCTGACACCGCGCCGGCCGCGCCGGGCGACGCCGCCTTCCCGTATGTCGGCGACCGGGTTGCCGAGCTGTCCCTCGCCCAGATCAAGACCCTGGACTGCGGCTTCATCCCGCTGTTGGGGTTCCCGGAGCAGGACGTGATCGAGGGCAACCGGATCGCCGAGCTCAAGGACGTGTTCCAGCTGGTGCGCGACGCCGACGCCGAGAAGGTCCGATTCAACATCGAGACCAAGGTGGAGGACGGGAAGTCCGCCGGCGCGGGCATGGTGGCCCTGACCCAGGCCGTGGTCGCGGAGATCCAGGCGTCCGGCATGGCGGACCGCACCACGGTGCAGTCGTTCGACTGGTCGTCGCTGAACCTGACCAAGGAGATCGCCCCGGAGCTGCCGCTCGTTGCGTTGTCCAGCGGCGACGCCTGGCTCGAGGTCGGCCGGCCCGGCGCCAGCCCCAACCTCGGCGGCATCGACATCGACACCTACGGCGGATCCCTCGCTAAGGCAGCGGCTGCCCAGGGCTACGACGTCATCTCCCCCGCCTTCCGGTCCGTCACGCCCGGAATGATCGCTGAGGCCCACGAGCTCGGCCTGCCCGTCATCCCCTGGACCGTCAACACCACCGCGGACATGAACCGGCTGATGGACCTCGGCGTCGACGGCATCATCAGCGACTACCCCACCCGCCTGCGCACCGTCATGGAAGACCGCGGGCTGAAGCTCCCAAAGGCCTACGCACCGAAGGTCTGACGCACGACGGCGGCGGGCGTCCACTTTCGTCGTGGGAGAATGTGGACGGCCGCTCGCTGTCGCCTCTGCATCCTGTGAAGGGTTACTGCTTGGACCAGGTTCCGCACCGGGAGGTCTTGAAGTCCTGGTCGGCTGACAGTGTCACGGAGGGACCCCCGCCACTCACAATGTCGTTGTCGATAATGTCCGAGCCGTTGGAGCCCGTCCGGTAAATTCCCCAGCAGCAGCCTGACGTCACATCTGCGTTGGCGCGATAGGTGCCGGGTTCAACGTCAACACCGACGGTCCAGGCCCCTTCCTTGATGGTATTCGCGGCTTTTGCCTTTTCCGCTCCGGTGACGGCTTCTTCGCGCTTCTTCAGGGCAGCTTCAGCAGTCTTGACCGCTGCGTCGGCGGTCTTGACGCCTGCAACAGTCTTTTCCACGGCGACTTCGCGAGCGGATATTGCGGCTTCCCGGCCTTTGATTCCGGAAGCAAGGCTGTCGAAACGCCCTTGGAGCGAGCTCAATTCTCCGCTGACGCTGTCCTTCTCCGTCTGGAGGGCAACAAATTCGCTGCTCTTCTTCGGATCAGGAATTGTTGTGCCGAGCACGATGCCGCCGACGAGAATCACCGCCGCCGCGCCTGCCACCCAATACCAGGCAAACTTTCGGCGGGTCGGGCCAGATTCCCCCGACGGTGTGCGGGGAGCGTCCGCTGACGCGTCCGACTCCAGCGCATCGGCAGCCTTCTTACCGTTCAGCCGGCTACGGAATTTCGACCAGATCGTTCGGGTGGATGCCGGATGGTCAGAAACCAGCGTGTCCGCACCCTCCGTGTGGTTGAACGTAGGCGCCTGGACCGGCTTGTTTGGAATACCCGGTTCGGTGTTGATTTCAGTCATGATGCATTTCCCCATTTGTTGTTGCCATAAGTTTTGTCCGTCCAATCAGGGTCAACGTGCTCTGACGCATTGACCTTGGTGGACGATTGAACTTACAGCCAACGTCGACTAATTACGTCACCGGGCCGATGCATGTCGAGGGCGTTCGTGCACTTCTTGCTTCAGGTGATCAAAGCGACCATTTGTTACGTCGCAAAAGGACTTTGTCTCCGAAGCACTACGCATCAGTTTGGTCACAAATTTTCAGGAGATTGGGAGCAACTGACGCCATCCAGCCCCGGATATTTAGCGCTGCCTGAGCTTGCCGATGGCCCTCTCGCCCCGACACGGGTGGACAGTTGCGGACCGCCAAGTTTTTGTCGGCGTCGTCAGATAAGCTCAGCTTGGATTACGGGCCACACCTGCCAGACGCGCATTTCGCACATGTGTTTCGCATCATCCAGGTGCTTCATTGGGCTCCGCCCAATGCCCGCCGCTTGTAATGCGGCGACCGGCTTATTGTTGCGTGCATCCCGCAGCAAACCTCCGGTCGGATCTCATCTGAACTAGAAGTAAATAGGGGAAAAAATGTCCGAAATCAAAAATGAAACCGCACCTGCAGCTGCGCCCGAACCTCAGGTTCAGAACGTGCAGCTCGTCCAGGGTAAGCGCAGTAATGGCCTCGGCGTCGCAGCCCTCGTCGTGGGCATCGTCGCAGCAGTATTCAGCATCATCCCGCTGGTCGGAATGATCGCCTTCTTCCTGGGCCCGGTCGCCATCATCCTCGGCATCATCGCGTTCTTGCTCAAGAACCGGAAGAAAGGCATGGCGATCGCTGGAACCATTCTCGGCGTCGTCAGCCTCATCGTCGCCGGCATCATGACGGCTGCCATCGGCGCCGCTGCCAAGGCCGTTGACGAGAGCATTAACGCCGAGCACACCGTGGAATACGTCATCACCACGTCAGGTCCTGCCACGGTCTCTTACTGGACCGGTTCCGGCAGCTCCACCGAGAAGGTTACGGCTGACTGGAAGAAGTCCATCACATCCAAAGACCTCAACATCACCAGCCTTTCCGTAATTGGCGACTTCAGCGATGCCACGGCCGCTGTCAGCTGCGAAATCCTGGTCGACGGCAAGAGCGCAGGAAAGAACGTCGGAAACGGTGCGGGCGCCAATGCTTCGTGCTCAGGAAGCACCTGGTCGAAGTAGAGCCAGCCATGCGGAACTAGTCTCCGCGAACAAGGGCTGTCCGCGTTTCCTTGGGGGAACGTGGACAGCCTTTTCTGTGCCCGGCGGCGGACTTAGGGTATGAACACTGCCGTCGAATTTGCAGAATTCCGGCACTCCTTATGCGTGATGTTCGTTCGTCTAGGTGACCAGCCCCGCCGACCATACCGGCCGACACCAAATGAGGCAGCATGCAAGTCCCCACCACTGTTTGGATCCTGACGATCATCGGAATAGCGGGCCTGCTGGCCTTCGACTTCTTCTTCCACGTACGCAAAGCCCACACACCCACCCTGCGCGAATCGGCCATCTGGTCATCGATCTACGTCGGCCTCGCCCTGCTGTTCGGCGTCGGCGTCCTGGTTTTCGGCGGCGTCGACATGGGAACGGAATACTTCGCCGGCTACGTCACGGAGAAGGCCCTCTCCGTCGACAACCTCTTCGTTTTCCTCATCATCATGGCCAGCTTCCGGGTGCCCCGCGCCGATCAGCAGAAGGTGCTGCTGTTCGGGATCGTCTTCTCGCTGATCGCCCGGACGGCGTTCATCTTCCTCGGCGCCGCCCTGATCAACAGCTTCTCCTGGGTGTTCTACATCTTCGGCCTCATCCTGCTGCTCACGGCGGGCAACCTGCTCCGGCCGAATGCGCACGACGACGAATCCGACGGGCTCATCGTCCGGCTGGCCAAGAAATTCCTCCCAGCCTCCTCGCACTACGACGGGGACAAGCTGTTCACGATCGAAAACGGCAAGCGCGTCCTCACCCCGATGCTCCTGGTGATGCTGGCCATCGGCGGGACGGACATCCTGTTCGCGCTTGACTCGATTCCCGCCATCTTCGGCCTCACCCAGAACGTTTTCGTTGTCTTCACCGCCACGGCGTTCTCCCTGATGGGCCTGCGGCAGCTGTTCTTCCTGATCGACGGGCTCTTGGACCGGCTGATCTACCTGTCCTACGGCCTCGCCGCCGTGCTGGGCTTCATCGGCGTCAAGCTGGTCCTGCACGCCCTCCACGAGAACAACCTGCCGTTCATCAACGACGGCGAACACGTCACCGTCCTTGAGATCAGCACGGGCGCCTCGCTCCTGGTGATCCTCGGAGTCCTCACAGTCACCGTCCTGGCCTCCATCTTCAGCCCCAAGGGCAAGGCGAAGAACGCCGTCTCGGGCGCCAAGCGGCACGCCATCGACTACCTGGACCTCAACTACGAAACCGACATCGTGGAACGGGAACGGATCTTCACCAAGATGGTCAGCGAAGAAGAGCAGCTGCGGACGCTGCCGGAGAAGTACAAGCGGCTCATTCGCCATGAAACCGAGGTCATGGAACTTCTGCACCGTGCCCACGCCGAACACGACAAGGCCCTCCAGCGGGAGGAACAGCGCTAAGCCACCCCGGGCCACCCGCTCAGGCCGCCTGACACAAACGAAGTAGACAAAGGGGCTGTCCGCGTTTCCTTGGGGGAACGTGGACAGCCTTTTGTTGTCCCCGGGTTGGCGTACCCGGCCGTGGTCCACCGGCGGAAATTGTCATAGCCGTCCCGTACCCTGCGATCAAAGCTTGACCCGTCCTACAGGGGATGACATGGCTGAACTGACTCACCTAAGCACCGACGCCGTCGGGGACTACCTGCGCCGACTAAGCCAATATCGCTTGCTCACCGCCGAGCAGGAAGTGGAAATAGCGCAAGAGATCGAGGCAGGGCTTTTTGCGGAACAACTCCTGACGGGCAGTGCGTCGCAGCCCGGTCGGGACGCCCGGGAGCTGCGGACGATCGTCCTTCTGGGCAGGAAAGCTTCCGACTCACTGTTCCACGCCAACCTGTGGCTGGTTGTGTCGATCGCTAGGCATTACACCGGCCGGGGCCTCGACTTTGCAGACTTGATCCAGGAAGGAAACCTGGGGCTGTACAAGGCCGTTCGCACGTTTGACGTCGCCAGGGTCTTCAGATTCTCCACCCACGCCATATGGCACATCCGGAGTGCCATCAGCGGGGCGGTGGCCAACCAGTCACGGCTTATCCGGCTGCCGGCCGTGGCCCAGCCGGTCGCGTCGTTGGATGCTGAGGTATCCGACGGCCGGGGCGGAACCGAAGCCCTGGCCGAACAGCTCTGGGATTCCTCCGCCCCTGACGCGAGCGATGCGCTCTTCCATCAACAGCTGAAAGCGCAGGTACAGGCCGTACTCGGCACGCTCGAGGAGCGGGAGGCCCGGATCATTGCCATGCGCTTCGGCCTGACAGACGGCGCAGGCCACACGCTGGACGCGGTCGCCAAAGTCCACGGCACCACCCGCGAACACATCCGCCGGATCGAGTCCGCAGCGATGGAGAAGCTCAAGGACCCCGCCCGGTCGGCGTGCTGCGGCAATACCTCGATGACCGCGAGAGCCTCTCTTGCGGGGAGGCGGCGCCGGAGTCCGCGCCGTCGGGCCTCAGTCCCGCCGCTCCCGCCACAGCAGCGACACCACAAAAACCACCGCACCGAGTCCCAGCATCACAAAGACCATGAGGCCCCAGTTGGCCTGGTTGACCCCGGTGCCATAGAAAATGCCGATCAGCACGGTGGCCGTGATCGCCCCGAGGTACCGGCAGGTCTGGAAGATCCCCGCGGCCACGCCGCGCTCCTCCGGCCGGGTGGAGACGTACATGCCTTGGCTCGAGGCGATGCTGACAACTCCGTATGGCACGCCCAGCAGGGCGGTCAGCGCCATCACCAGCGGAATGGCGAAGGATGCGGTCAGCAGCCACATCATGCCCGACGCGGTCACCAGCAGTACGACGCCGGCAATCAGCACCCGCTTCACCCCGAACCGGTCGATCGCGCGCACCGCGAACGGCGTGACGACCACCGACATCGCCGCCAGCGGCAGCATCAGCAGGCCCACAACACCGGGCTCGTAGCCCCCGGCTTCCTGCAGCAGCTGCGGCAGGCCGAAAAACGCGAAGTAGTAGACGCCGTTGAACACGGCGAAGCCCAGGTAGACCAGCAGCAGCGGCCGGTTCCGGCCCAGCAGCCGCAGGTCCAGGAACGGCNGGCGGGGCGAAGCGCAGCTCGCGCCACACGAACAGTACGGCCAGCAGGGTCCCTGCCCCGAGCAGCCACCAGCGGTAGCCGGGCACGACGTTGAGCAGGGCCATCATCACCAGGACCATGGAGCCGATGAAGGCCAGGATGCCGGGGATGTCCGAGTCCCGCAGCAGCTCCGAAGCCCGGCCGCGTTCCCGGTCCTCGTCCGCCGGGGCGAACTGCCGGACCAGGACGATCGCGGCCAGGGCCAGCGGGACGTTGATCAGGAACAGGGCCTCCCAGCCGACGAAACCCACCAACAGCCCACCCACCACCGGTCCGACCGCGGCTGCGGAGGTGTTGGCCATCTGGATCCGGCCCAGCGGCCTGGTGGACTTCACCTTCGCCTGCTTCGCCAGGGCCCCGACCATCACCACGGCGCTCGGGTAGGCGGTCGCGGTGCCCAAGGCCATAAAGGCGCGGGCAACGCACAGCACGGCAAAGTTCGGCGCGAAGGGAGCCAGCGCACAGGTCACGGCCACCAGGATCATGCCCAGCATAAACAGCCGGCGCGGGCCGAAGCGGTCCGCCAGC
>NZ_AUPJ01000087.1:22902-24279 GCF_000427315.1 Arthrobacter sp. TB 26 | reverse complement strand
TGGCCCGCGGCGGAGGTGAGATAGAAGGAAGTGATCACCCAGGTGACGGTGGCGACGTCGAGCCCGAAATCTGCGCGCAGCACCACAAGCGCGACGGCGATCATCGAGGAGTTCAGCGGGTTCAGGGCCGTGCCCAGGCTGAGACCTGCGACGGCGAGGCCCGTCCGGGGAGAGTTGCTCACGGCAACAGTCTGTCCCATGGTGCCAGCCAAAATCGAACCGGAGGACACCTGCCGGCAGCGGCGGTCGTACAACTCCGGGGGTCAGTGCGTCACGCCCCGCAGGCTTTTGGCCGAGCCGCAGCCCGGATTTCGCGGAAAGCCGGGGAAGTCCCTGCGACCGGGGCGGAAAAGACTGCGTCCCGTGACGCCTGCGGGGGTCAGCGAGTCACGGCTTGCGGGCGATCACATCGAAAATATGCCAGTGCTTGGGGCCCCGGAACGACTGGCCGTCGGCGTCGTACACCTCGAATTTCAGGATCGCCAGTCCGTCGAAGAGCTGCCGCGCCTCGGCTTCGGTGTGGAAATTCCATTCCGGGACGTCCGCCCAGGAATCCCGGTCGCCGAACAGGTTCACCGCCACCATGGCCGGGCGCCGGAGGGCGTTCAGCATCAGCGCCCAGAACCCGCCGAACTTGTCCGGATGGATGAACGGCAGCGAATAGCCGGCGAAAATGAGGTCTGCTTCCGGGAGCCCACGGAGATCCTGGAACGCCCGTACCTCGATGCTGAGCCGGCCGTCCGCGTCCGGGGCGATCCCCAGTAGCCGTTCCCTGGTGTCCGGCAGCGAGTCCACGGCGTGCACCTGCCAGCCGCCGTTCAGCAGGGCCAGCGTTTCCTTGCCCGCGCCGCACCCCAGATCGATGGCCCCGCGGCCGGTGCCCGGACCGGCAAGCGCCATGGCCTCGAGACACAGCGGGCGCACGGAACGCGTCGCCTGGGCCGCGTTGTAGTCCGCCCAGACTTTGCTGTCCGCGAGGCTTTCCACAGGTCCATTTTTCCACTCCCGCGGCGGCGAAGCCACGTCCCGGCTCAGGCCGAGACGTGCGCCGCGGCCCGATGCCCCCAGGCCAGCTCGCGGAGCCGGACCAGGTCCAGCGCCGGCTGGGCGGGCGGGACACCCGGACGGTGCCGTGGAACGAGGACCCGCAGGGCGCCGGGTTCGATGGTGCACCGCACCGGGGTGGGAATCAGCAGCGCCTCGCCGTCCACTCCGACGGGGATCTCGGGCACGTCGGCGTCGACCACCACCTCCACACCGGTGCGCTGGATCAGGCCGCGCTTCGTCGCCCGTCGCAGCAGGCCGACGGCCTCACGGGTACTGGAGGCGGAGAGTGCCACCGCGCCGAGCACTCCGCGGTCGAGCCGGGTGCGGCGG
>NZ_AUPJ01000087.1:16622-22892 GCF_000427315.1 Arthrobacter sp. TB 26 | reverse complement strand
AGTCCCGCGAGATCGTGGCTGCCGTAGGGACCGTTGCTCACCAGCACCGCCTGCGGCCCGTCCACGGTGGTGCCGTCAATCTTGGCGTGCAGCCGTGCGCCCTTGTCGCCCTTAATGAGATCCGGAAGCATCTCCAGCACGGTACCGGCCTTGTCGTCGCGGTACTCCGGGCTCTGCACCACCTCGGCGTAGACCCCGAAGGAGGAGTTGTTGACGAAGGTGCGGCCGTTGATCTTGCCCAGGTCCACGTGCAGTTCCACCCCGTCGCGGAGGGCGTCGAGGCAGCCGGTGGGGTCCTCCCGGTCCAGGCCGAGATCCAGGGCGAAGTGGTTGCGGGTGCCGGCGCTGATGACCAGGAACGGCAGGTTGTGCTCGGCCGCGATGCCGGCCACCAGCGCCTGGGTTCCGTCACCACCGGCGACGCCGAGCAGATCGGCTCCCCGCGCCACCGCGTCCCGGGCCAGGACCGCGACATCCACGTGGCCAGGCCCGTCGAGCAGCGCCACCTCAGCGCCGAGCTCCTCCGCCTTCCGCTGCAGGTCGAACTTCACCACTTTGCCCCCGCCGGACCGCGGATTCATCACCAGGAACGGACGCCGGGTGTCGGGAGCGGGGTACTCGGTCATCTTCGAGCCCTCCCGACGTTCCCGGAGGGCCGCGCGGGCACAGACCACCGCAACAAACACCAGCGCCAGGGCGATCATGACCTCCAGCAGCAGGCCGGCCTGAACGAACAGGAACAGGACCACCAGCGGGGCGATGACTGCCAGCGCCAGCGCACACCAGCGCAGAACACCGCGGCTGATGAGGAACCAGTAAATCCCGGCCACGGTCACCACCACACCGCCCGCACCCGTCAGGAGCAGCGCAACTGTGCCCGCCACCCCCGCGGCCACCAGCGGGACCGCCGCCGCGCACAAGACCGCGGCGAACGCCGCCCGCGCCCACCATCGCCGGGTCTGTGGGACGTCCTCGAAGGGCATGACAGTCATGTGCTGCTCCTTGCGGTAATCCGGCCGGTCGAATGCCCCGGCCCGGTCTCCCCGCCTGGCTTCCCCGCCTGGGGCGGGGCTGTCAGGTCTTGATCTTCGCGACGGTCATCAGGATCGCCGAGTCCTCTTCCGCTTCCAGGCTGTGCAGCCCGTCCGGCACGATCAGCAGGTCACCGGTCTTGCCCTGCCAGGATTCGTTGCCGGAGCGGAGCCGGACGCACCCGCGGAGTACAAAGACGGTGGCTTCGCCGGGATTCTGGTGTTCGCTGAGCTGGGTCCCGGCCCGGAACGCCATCACCGTCTGGCGGAGGGTCTTCTCATGCCCGCCAAACGCGGTGTCCGCAGCACGTCCGCTGGGTGCCGCCACCGCCGCCGCAATCTGCTGACGGGCAAGGGCATCGAGCGATATCTTCTGCATGGGGCCACCCTACTCAGAAACCTGCCCGCTGCCGAGGGTCCTTTGCCCCGGCCACGGCTACCCTGAAATCAACGCGCCCGTCCCGCCCGCCCCGCCTCACCCCCACCTGCCGCAACGGAGCTGCACCATGACCGTGAACGACGACGCCGGCCTCCGCCGGCTCGCTGACCTCACCTTTGGCCTCCCGCACCTCCGCCAGGGCCAGCTGACGGGGATGCGCGCCCTGGCTGCCGGCCGGGACGTCCTCGCCGTGATGCCCACCGGCTACGGGAAGTCGGCCATCTACCAGGTCCCCGCCCTCCTGCTGCACCGCCAGCAGCAGCGGCCCACCGTCGTCGTCTCCCCGCTGATTTCCCTGCAGGAGGACCAGCTGGACGGGCTGCGGGAAGCGGCGGGGCCGGGCGCCGCCGTCGCGGTCAACTCCTCGCACAGCTCCGCGGAGCAGGAGCGCGCGTGGCGGGCGGTGGAAAGCGGCGAGGCGGCCTTCCTGTTCCTCGCCCCGGAGCAACTGGCCAAGCCCAGCACGGTGGAGCGGATCGCGGCGCTCAACATCGCCCTGTTTGTGGTGGACGAGGCCCACTGCGTGTCCTCCTGGGGCCACGATTTCCGGCCCGACTACCTCCGGCTCGGCGAGGTCCGCGAGCGCCTGGGCAACCCGACCACCGCCGCGCTGACGGCCACCGCGTCTCCCCCGGTGCGCGAGGAGATCCTGGCCCGGCTCGGCATAGCCGACCCCCTGGTCCTGGTCCATGGTTTCGACCGGCCCAACATCCGGCTGGAGGTGGTCCGCCACCATGAGGACAAGGAGAAGCGCCGGGCGGTGGTGGAGCAGGTCACCGCGCAGGTCACCGGGCAGGTCTCGGGGAGGGGCGGACCCGGGCTGGTCTACGCCGCCAAGCGGAAGGACACCGAGAGGTACGCCGCACGGCTGGCCCGGAACGGCCTCCGCGCCGCGGCCTATCACGCAGGCCGCACGCCGACCGAGCGGGAGCTGGCCCACCAGCAGTTCCTCGACGGCGGTTTGGACGTGGTGGTGGCGACCACCGCGTTCGGCATGGGGATCGACAAGCCGGATGTCCGGTTCGTCCTCCACGCGGACATCCCCGAATCCCTCGACAGCTACTACCAGCAGATCGGGCGCGCCGGACGGGACGGGCAGCCCGCCGTCGCCATCTTGCACTACCGCTCGGAGGACCTCGGGCTGCGGCGTTACTTCGCCACCCACACCCCGGACGAGGCCGCCCTGCTGGCGGTCCTCACCGTACTGCGCGAGGCGGGCCGGCCGCTCCCGCCCCAGACACTGGCCGAATGGACCGCTTTCCCTGCCCGGCGGATCACCGGCCTGCTGAACCTGCTGCAGGAAACCGGTGCCGTCACGGCACCCCACGACGGCATCCGGTTCGACGTGGCGCTCGACCCGGCGGCCGACCCCGCCAAGGTGGTGGAACGCGCCGTCGAACTCGCCGAGGCCCGCGAGCGCGTGGACAAGTCCCGCATCGCCATGATCCGCAGCTACGCCGAAACGCACCGCTGCCGCCGCCAGTTCCTGCTCGGCTACTTCGGCGAGGACCTGCCCGGGCCCTGCGGGAACTGCGACACCTGCACCGACGGCACCGCGCTCCTGCCGGAACACAACGGCCAGCACGACGGCGGGACTGCCGCCGGCGCTGCTGGCAGCGCTGAGGCATTCCCGCTGAACTCCCGCGTGGAGCATGCCCTGTGGGGTCCCGGCCTGGTCATGGGGCACGACGGCGACCTCCTCACCGTGCTGTTCGACCGCGAGGGCTACCGGACGCTGTCCCGCACAGCGGTCCTGGGCCACGGCCTGCTCACGCTCAGTACACCACCCGGAAATTGCTGAACGCCCCCGTGGCCCGGGAGATCGCTTCCTCCACGTTCTCCACCCTGCCCGGTGCCTCCGGCGAGCGCAGCCAGCGCCGGAACTCCAGCACCACCGACTGAGGGCCCTCGGCGGTGACGCCCACCGTGCCGTCGTCGTTGTTCCTGACCGTGCCGGTCAACCCCAGCTCGTCGGCCTTGCGCACCGTCCAATAGCGGAACCCGACGGCCTGCACCACGCCGTCCACCCGCGCCGTCAACCGGACCCACTCGCCGGCATCGCCCCTCGGAAACTCAGCCATGCTCCCAATGTAGCGCCCACCGGGGAGGCCGCCGCCAGAGGAACAATGCACTGTCCACATAGGGACCTTTGCCCCTTACCTTCCCCGGGCCACGGGAGGAAGGATGGTCAGGTGCGCTGCGGGGACGTGTCGAGAAAACGGCATGGCACATGGATGTGCCTCACCCTCCCGCGGTCTGCATTGCCCGAAAGGACAACACGATGGCAGGACAATTCGAGATCTTCACGGACTCTGAGGCAAACGTCCGTTTCCGGCTCCTCGGCGCCGACGGAACGGTTTTGGCGGTTTCGAAGGCGTTTGAGGACAAACGCTCGGCAGCGGACGGCATCATGGCGGTCCGCGAATGCGCCGGCACGGGCCTGATCAAGGAAGCCCGCTCCAACGCCTGGGGCGGCACAGGCACCACCAGGGCGGGCCTGCCGAAACCGGCTCACCGCCGGCACCGGCATATCCCCGCCGTCTAGGCGGCGAACCAGCACCACCCGGGCGGGCAGCCCGGCACTATCGGGAGCCGCAATGGACGAAGCACGGGTCCACATCAGCGGCTTCCGGATGGACTTCGGTGACACCACCGTGGTCCGCGACCTTTCCTTTGACGTGCACGCCGGCGAGACGTTCGGTTTCCTCGGCAGCAACGGCTCCGGCAAGACCACCACCATCCGGGCCCTGCTGGGCATCTACGAACCCACCGCCGGCATCCTCCACATCAACGGCCGGGACTTCAAGCCCGAGCACGGCGACCGGCTGGGCTACCTTCCCGAAGAACGCGGGCTCTACAAGAAGGAAAAGGTCATCGACATCATGACCTACTTCGGCCGGCTCAAAGGGATGGAGCGGCGCACCGCCAGGCAATGGTCGCTCGAGTACCTGGACCGGGTGGCGCTCGCGGACCGGGCCTCCGCCGTGCTGGACAAGCTCTCCAGCGGGCAGCAGCAAAAGGTCCAGCTCGGTGTCACCATCATGAACAATCCCGAGCTGCTGATCCTGGACGAACCGACGAAGGGCTTCGACCCCGTCAACCGGCGCCTGCTGATGGACATCATCGCCGAGCAGAAGCAGGGCGGAGCCACCGTGGTGATGGTGACCCACCAGATGGAGGAGGTGGAGCGGCTCTGCGACCGCGTCATCCTCCTCAAGGACGGCACCGCGGAGGCCTACGGGACCATCGACGAGGTGCAGAACAAGTACGGCGGCCGCATCATCCGCGTCAGGCACAGCGGCCCCCTCCCGCCCTCGCCGCACTACGAGGCGATGCTCCAGGAGACCAACTACTCGGAGCTCTCCATCACGGATGCCACTGACGAGGCCGCCATTCTCAAGGACCTCGTCGACGCCGGCGTGACCGTCCGGAGCTTCACCACCACCAAGATCTCCCTCGAGGACATCTTCATCCGGGTCTACGGCGACCAGAACAAGCCTTCCGCCGCCGGGACGGCCGGCACCGCCCCCTCCCCCGTCCGGGAACGGACGTAATGCCATGGCCCAGCACAACCCGCATCACAATTTAGGTACGGTTCTGAGCTTCGAGTTCATCCGCACCGTCACCAAGCGGCGGTTCTGGATCGGCACCTTGTCCGTCCCGCTCATCATCGCCGTGGTCTTCGGCCTGATCTTCCTCAGCAACACCACCACGGACACCGCAGCCGAAGCCCAGAAAAGCGCCCAGTTCAGCATCTCCTACACGGACACCTCCGGACTGATCACGGCCGGGGACGCCGCGCTGTTCGGGGCCACCACCGTGGACTCCCCCGACGCCGGGATCCAGGCCGTGCAGTCCGGCACTGTGGACGCCTACTTCGACTACCCGGCCCACCCCGAATCGACGGCCGTGCGGGTCTACGGCGCGGACAAAGGCCTGTTCGAGAACGGCAAGTATGCCGCCGTCGCGCAGGCCATGCTGGCGCACGCCGTCGACCGTCAGATCGGATCACCGCAGCTGTCCGCGCTCGCCGCCGGGAAGGTGCAGACCGAGACCGTCACGTATGACGGCACCAAAGAGTCAGGCGGCCTGGGCTCGGTGATCCCGCCGATGATCTACCTGGTGGTTTTCTACGGGCTGATCGTGCTCCTGGCCGGGCAGATGCTCAACTCCACGCTGGAGGAGAAGGAAAACCGGGTCACCGAGATGATCCTGACAACGCTCAAACCAACCACGCTCATCGCGGGCAAGGTGATCGCCCTGTTCGCGATCGGCCTGGTGCAGATGATCGTGTTCCTCTCCCCCATCATGATCGGCCGGCTGTTCTTCCCCGAGGAGCTCAGCCTCGCCGCCCTGGACCTGCCGCCGCTGATCCTTGACCCGGTCCGGATGACCGTTGGCCTGCTGATCCTGGTCGGCGGGTTTGCCTTGTTCACCACCACCCTCGTGGCGATCGGCGCCGTCATGCCCACCGCCAAGGAGGCGGGCAACTTCATGGGCGTGATGATGGCGCTGATCTTTGTGCCGTTCTACGCCGTGTCCCTGGTGATCTCTGATCCGCAGTCCGTGATCGTGCAGATCTTCACGTTCTTCCCGTTCTCCGCCCCGGTGACCGCCCTGCTGCGCAACGGCTTCGGCTCCCTGAGCCTGCCCGAGGCCGTCATTGTGATCGTGATCCTCTACGCGGGCGCGGCGGTGATGCTCCGCATCGCCGTGCGGCTCTTCCAGTACGGCTCCATCTCGTACACCTCGAAGGTCAACGTCCGTAACGCACTGCGTGCCGGGTCGCGGCACCCCGCC
>NZ_AUPJ01000087.1:144-16614 GCF_000427315.1 Arthrobacter sp. TB 26 | reverse complement strand
CAGCCCCCGACGACGGCGGCCCGCTGAGGCGGTTGGGCTACCGGGCTGAAAGGCTACCGGGCTGCCAGGAAGTTCCTGATCGCCGCGGCCATGGGCCCGGACTGGGTCCAGTGCAGGTAATGGCCTCCGGCCAACGGGACGATTTCGTGCCGTCTGACGTTTTTCAGGAGGTTCTCGAGTGCGTCAGCCTTGGCGGCTGCCTCCGGGGATCCGTCGTCGGCGACGAAAGAGAGCACGGGCAGCCCCTCGGGATAGCTGATTCCGCGCAGGTCCGAGGCATTGTTCCCGATCCGGGCCGTTTCGTCGGCGACAGCCTGGTTGCCAAAATTCCAGCTCGTCATCAGGCGCATGCGTTCACGTTCCTCCGGCGTGTAGGCGTCGCCGTCCGGTTCCCCGAGTCCGGGGGCCACCGCGAGGGCAGCCCGGACCACTCCTGCCATGGAGAGCAGCCGCGCCACGTCGAGGCCTCCTGACTGCACCTCCACAGTCCCACCCGTGGCTTTCGGCACTGTGACGTCGATTCCGATCACGGCCGCCACCTCAGCAGGGTAGCGGTTGGCGTAGTCCAGCATGTAGAAGCCGGCGATGGAGTGACCGGCCAGGGTATAGGGCTGGGTGATGTTGAGCTTGCCCAGCACTTCGTGGAGTTCAGTGTTGATGTTCTTGTTGCTCCGCTCGCTGGCGCTCATGTCGCTGTAGCCGTAGCCGAATCCCTCAACGACCGTGACGTTGTAGTCGCCCAGCTCCCGGATCAACGGTGCGAAGTCCAGCGCCGGCGCTGCCGTTCCCAGGCCGCTGAGGAGGACGATCGGCTGGCCGGGCTGGCCGTTCCGGTAGACATTGACCGCTCCTCCGGAGATCTGGATCCGTTCGCCATAGGGCGTGATGCTGGAGCGTTCCTGCCGCTCCAGCAGCAGGTTGGCGCCCGTCGAGGCCAGACCCAGGCCAACGGCGGCCAGGACCAACACGGCGAGGATGCGCAGTCCTTTCCGGCGCTTTGGCCGGCGCCTGCCGGGAACGGAATCGGCATCGGTGGCGGCAACGGGCCGGGGTGGGGAAGCGTCCGTGCGACGAGGCTTGATCCTCTTGGCGGGCCTTTCAGTGCCGGAAGCGGTGCCAGGACGATCGGGCTGGTATGGCAAGCGTAACCCCGCGGGCGCTGCGCGGGGCAGGCCGGTTTCGGGTTACCAGACCGCCCGCTACCCCGCCGCGCTGCCGGCCGGCCGCAGGGACGTGATCATCGTCCGGACGTCCCGGTACTCCGGCGTGGACGCGTACAGCTTGGCCTTCTCCAGATAGGGCAGCGAGGGATCCCCGGGCGTCTGGTTGGACTCCGGGTTGTAGGTGCCGCCGAAGAAGGCGCCGCTGGGCGGCCACAGGAACAGGTGGAACATCGGGCACGCCGTGTCGCCGGGCTCCTCGGGGACCATGGTGATGCCGTAGGCAGCGATGGTGGACTGCGTGGCCACCGCGTCCGTGTCCTCGCCCCGGGACTCGAACACGTAGCGGGGCACCCCGCCGTCGCCGCCCCCGCCCTCGGCGAGCGCGACCATCGGCGCGGAATCGTAGACCTCGTACGGGGTCTTATCGAGGCATTCCGCCCCAGTGACAATGTTGGTCCGCAGACCCGCCATCGGCTTCCCCGCGGCGTTCAGCACGTCCACGAAGTCCCCGGCGAGCGCGCCGCCGGGGTCGTTGACCGTCCAACCCGCGGGGTAGTCGAACGACAGTCCCCCGTTGGTAGTGGTGAACGTCTTCCAGCCCGCCGACGGCCCTTCCGACGCCGGCGAACCGGGCGGCGTGGTGGCGGACGGGGACGCAGCCGCCGTCGTGCTGCCCTGGGCCTGGCTCTCCGAAGCGGAAGCGCCGGCCGGCGGGGGAAGCGACAAACCGCAGGACGTCAGCAGCAGGACCGAACTGAGGGCGCTGCCAACCGCAGCGCACCGGGTGGCGCCGTGTGAACCCGCCGGCCTCCTCACGTCATTGCTTTCCGGCGGGCCGTAGGGACGTGATCGCCTGCTTGACGTACTTGTATTCGGTGGTGTCCTTGTACACCTCCGGGGTGTCCACGTGCATCGGACCTCCCGGGGTGGTGTCAAACGGGTTATAGGCGCCGCCGAATATGGCGCCGCTGGGCGGCCAGGTGAAGAAGTGGGAAATCGGGCAGGCGGTATCCCCGGTGGGCTCCGGCGCGGAGGTGATGCCGTAGGCCAGGGTGAGGGACTCCGCCGGGTCACTCGATGCCGGGTCGGTCCGGCCCTCGTAGACGAACCGCGGCGTGACTCCGCCCTGGGCCAGCGCCGGGACGGGCTCGGAGTCGTACAGCATAAAGGGGAACTTTTCCGGGCACTCAGCGGCCTCGACCATGTTGGTCCGCAAACTGGCCATGGTCTTCCCGTAGTCACTGACCAGGTCGACTGCGATACCGCCCTCAGAAGGTTCATCGGCCGGGTCCTTGATGGTCCACGACTCCGGGTAGTCGAACGAGAGCGTGCCGTCCGACGTCGTGAACGTCTTCCAGCCGGCCGGCACCGTGACGGCGGGCGAGGTGGCAGTGCTCGGCGAGGGGCTGGCCGTCGCCGTCGCTGGCGGCGGGGAACTGGTGGCCGGGGCTGCCGCCGGTGACCCGCATCCTGCGAGAACTGAAGCAACGCAGAAAGCGGAAATTGCTGTGGCGATTGACGCGACCCGGCGCATGGCACCCTCCCCCTGGGAAAATAAAGTGGTTGGACAATTCTCGGGGGTTTCCGCGCGGAAACTAGGGCCGTAGGACCCTTGGCGCCCCGTCCTTCAGGGACCGGGGCCCCGGAGCGCCGGCCGTGATGCTTCCCACGATGGCACCTGCAGATTTCTATTGGCCGCGGAAGCTTGCTAGAGCTTAAGTAATGCAAGACGTCCTTGATCCCGCCATGCCCTTTCTGGTCCCCGTCCTCGCAGTGGCTCTCGCCGTCGCCGGCGGGCTCCTCGCCTCCTGGCTGGTGCGCCGGGTTGTGCTCCGGCTCAACCGCAACAAGCCCGCCCTCCGCGAGACCTCCCGGGTGGCGCGCCTGCCGTTGCGCTTTGCGCTCTGCCTGATTGCCGTCCGGATCGCCCTGGGCCTGACCACGGACGACGCCGAATGGCGCCGCAACGTGGACCACGCCCTGCAGATCGCGCTCATCGGTTCCCTGGCGTGGCTGGCCATCGCCGTCATCCTCATCGTCGAGACCATGGTGCTCACGCGCTACCGGGTGGACGTGGCGGACAACCGCCGCGCCCGCAGGCTCCGCACCCAGGTCATCCTCGCCCGGCGGATCGGCGTCGCCCTGATCGTCATCGTGGCCCTGGGCATCGCCATGCTGACATTCCCCGCGATCCAGGCCCTTGGCGCCGGGCTGCTGGCCTCCGCCGGCGTGATTTCGATCGTCGCCGGCCTTGCCGCGCAGACCTCGCTGGTCAATGTCTTCGCCGGCATCCAACTCGCCTTCACCGACGCGATCCGGGTGGACGACGTCGTGGTGGTGCAGAAGGAATGGGGACGGATCGAGGAGATCACCCTGACCTACGTGGTGGTCCACATCTGGGACGACCGGCGGATGATCCTGCCCTCGACCTACTTCACCACCACCCCGTTCGAGAACTGGACCCGGCGGCAGTCCGAGGTCATGGGCACCGTGGAGTTCGACCTCGACTGGCGTGCCCCGGTCGAGGACATGCGCGCCGAGCTCAAGAGGGTCCTGGCAACCACCGAGCTCTGGGACAAGCGTGTGGGCATCCTGCAGATCACCGACGCGACCGCCGGCTTCGTCCGGGTCCGCATCCTGGTCAGCGCCGCCGACAGCGCCACGCTCTTTGACCTGCGCTGCCTCATCCGCGAGGAACTGGTGCTGTTCCTGCAGCAGGAGCACCCGACGGCGCTCCCCCATGTCCGGCTCGAATCGCTCGGCGCCGTTTCCCTGGGGTCCGGCACGCCCGGCACCGCCGGTTCCTCTGCTGCCTCCGCCTCCTCCAGCGCTGGCGCGAAGCAGCCGGGCAAGGTCTCCGCCGCGGACGAGCACGGCCGGCACCCGGCCGATCCGCACGACTCCCAGCTGTTCACCGGGTCGATCGAGGCGATCGAGCGCTCCAAGGCGTTCACGGGCCCCGGCGAGGAAGTGTTCGAGGACCGGGACAAGAGCATCGCGGCGCAGAACTAGTGGTCTCCGGGCGGGGGCCGTCCACATAGCGCCGTCGGGGTCTTCCCTGCCTGCGGGAACTGTTCAATAATCAGACGTTGGTGAGTCAGCGTCGATGCTGCCCGCCGGAGCTTCGGCGCACCATCCACAACGAGTGAGGGAGCCTGGCATGACAATTCCACCGCCGCACGAACCTGAGCCGTTTCCGCCAGAGCCCGGCCCCACCACCCCCGAGCCCCAGCCCGGCGACCCGTTCCCGCCGGAGCCGGGTCCGGTCCCGCCGCCGGCGCCGATTCCGGAACCTGGCCCTGCACCAACACCCGGCCCGTTCCCCGCACCGGGGCCGCTGCCGATTCCCGACCCCGGCCCGGTCCCGCCGCGCCCGGACCCCACACGGTTCTAGGGTCGCCCGGTTCCAGGGGCGCAGTTCTAGGGCGCTCGGCCGACGCCCGGCTCAGGCCGCTGCGATGCCGTGCAGGAAGGTCCTCACTTCCGTGTTGAAGGCGTCGGGCGCCTCCATCGGAGCCAGGTGTCCGACGTCGGGAATCACCTCAAGTTTTGAACCCGGAATCTGGCGGTGGAGCTCGTGGGCGACGTTCAGCGGGGAGCGTTGATCGTCCGCGCCGTACAGCAGGAGTGTCGGAATGGCGATGGTGGGCAGTACGGGCCGGTAGTCAGCCCGGCCGCTGGCGGAGAGCAGGGCCCGCATTCCTGCCGGGCGCACGTCTGCCATGATCCTCGTGGCCTCGGCCACCACGGCGGGGTCGGCCTTGTTGGTGAAAAGTGTCGGCAGCCACGCGTTGATGATCGTCTCCGGAGGCTGATCGATCTCGGCCAGCACCCGGGCGTAGCGCCGCTCCGCCTCCTCGGGCGGCAGGGACCCCGCCCAGCCGGCATAGGCTGACGCCAAGATCAGGGACGCCGGTATCTCCGGGTACCCTCGGTACAGCTCCAGGACAACCAGGGAACCCCACGAAAGGCCCAGAAGGTGCGGCTTCGCAGGAACGGCCGCGCGCAAGAATCCGGCTGTGATGGCCCCAAGTTCCCCGGCGGACAAATCCGGGGCGGGGTCATCGGACTGGCCGCACCCCGGAGCGTCCCAGGCGAACACTGTGAAGTCGTCCGAGAGGCCCTCCAGCTGTTGACGCCAGCTCCGGCTGTCATCCCCGGCCCCGTGGAACAGGACCAGCGGCGGTCCCTGGCCTACCCGCTGGTACGCGATCCGCAGCCCGGCAACCTCGACGGCTTCCATGATCCAATGCTAGGCCGGTCTGGGCTTGCCGGGCAGGACCAGTTCAGGACGCGCAAAACCACCCGCGATGCGCAAAAGACCCCTCGCTACCAGGATTCGGGCGTCGAGGGGTCTTTTGCGCGGCGGCAGGAAGAATGCGCGTCGCCAGCTACGGCAGGACGATGTCGTGGGTCCGGTGGTCGTAGTGGATGACCAGCTGCCCGCCGGAGTGGTGCACCTCGTGGTTGGCGCCGTCGAAGGCACCAAAGGCCCCGAAGTTCTCGTCCCAGGCGCGGTTGAGCGCGATCTTGAAGCTGTAGGAACCGGCCGGGAGATCCGCCGCAAGCTTCCAGAGCTGATCGACGAGGTCCAGTTCCATCTGGGATTCGTCGTACTGCGGGGCCCAGTTGGCGGGGGCGCCCAGCAGGATGTTGAAGTCGCCGGCAACGGCAACGGCGTCCGGCTGCTCGATGGTCTCGACACTGGTGGCGGGGGCGCCAGCCGGGGATTCGCCGGCCGTGGCGGCGGCAGAAGTCTCAGCGGCCGGGGCTTTGCGCTTGCGGACCGCCTTGGCGACAGGGGCAACGGCCTCTTCGACCAGCTTGGCAGCCTTGCCCGCGACCTTTTCGGCAACCTTGGCGGCCTTCGGAGCGGTCTTCGGGGCAGCCTTCGCGGCGGGTTTGCGGGCCGGCTCCGACGGCAGAGGGGTGTCGGCGGGAACGGGAGTTCCGGCGTCGAGCGCTGCGGCGAACGCGGCGGGGTCAGCGAACGCGACGGTGGCGCGCTGGCCGTCCTCGGTGATGGTCCAGCCGGAACGGCCCTTGACCAGCCAGCCGGCCTTGACCAGCTTCGCGGTGGCGGTAGTCAGCGTCTTGTGGCCGCGGGGAATCCCGCCGCTGAGCAGCTCACGCTCAAACTCGTTGAGCGGAACGCGTGCGATTGCCTCGCCCAGCACTGCTCCGGCGTTCAGTTTCTCATCCGTCCACACGCCCTCGGCAAGGACGTCCAGTACGGCCTTCAATCGAAGGGTGGTGTTTTCGGCTGTGTTCGCGCCCATGGGTCTCCTCTAGAAGCAATTGATCCACCTGCATTTTGCCAAGGATCGTCGAGTTTCCGCGAGTCGGTATCGGTTAACTCTGTGTGTCGTGACCCACTATTACACCCCATGGCGCCGGGCGCGAGTGGACTAGGGCTGCGTACTCACGAGTAGGTTTTCCGGCCGGAATCCTCGGCCCTGCGGCGGCGCGGGCTGGGACTGCTAGAACTTGGGGATGAGGACGGGAGTGTTCTTCTTGTACGCCTCGTAATCAGCCTGGCCGCCCCACTTTGCGTCGGACTTCTTCTCAAGAAGCGGCACGCCACTGACTTTCGTGAGCAGCAGGGTGACAAACACCGGGGAGATCAGCGCAACCCACTGCCACCCCTCCAGCGCGGGCAGGGCGATGATCGCGACGCCGATCCAAAGCAGGATCTCGCCAAAGTAGTTCGGGTGGCGGGACTTCGCCCACAGCCCGGTGGAGATGAACCTGCCCTTGTTGGCCGGGTCGGCGTTGAAGCGGCTCTTCTGCTGGTCGGCCACGATCTCGAATCCGAAGCCGACGGCCCACACGAGGAAGCCGATCAGGGCGAACCAGTCGAGCGCGACCCTGGTCGCCGAGGTGATGGCCACCCATGCGGCGGCGGCGGTGAAGACAACCCAGAGTCCCTGGATGGTCCATACGTTGAGGAACCGCACGAAGGAGGGCTTGATCTCGTCGAAGCGGTCGTCCTTGCCGGCCTTGCTGATGCGACGGAACAGGAACGTCCCCAGCCTCAGGGTCCATGCGAGGACCATGGCGGCCAGCAGCAGGGCCCGCGCGTCGACTCCGGGGGTGAGCAGGATGAGCAGCAGCGTGATGGCGGTGTAGGTGACGGTGCCGGTCAGGTCGTAGAACTTCTCGGTCTGGGCCCTGAAGGAGGGGATGAACACCAGCCACTGAATGAGGAACGCTGCCCCGACCGCCATCGCGAAGACAGGGATCCCGCCCAGGGTGGCCCCGCCCTGGCTGCCGGCCACGGCGATGAGCACCCCGATTAATACGACCACGGGGATGGCAATGAGCGACCTGCGGTCTGTGTCCTTCATCAGGGTTCCCTTCCTAGGCCGGACTGGATGACGGCAAACGCCAGGAGCCCTTTCCGCTAGGCTGCCTATTATTCAATCCTGTTTGATGATCAAACATTATTCAGTATCCTTGATACATGCAAACGCAAGTAGGTGGGCCATGAGCACAGCCTCTTTCCACCCGGCCGCATTCACGCTGCAGGGCATGTTCACCCTCGCCAACGAGACAGAACGGGAACTGGCCCGCAACCTGGAACTGAACCTCACGGATTTCCGTGCCCTCTCCGTGCTGGCACAGCTTGGCCCCGTCACGGTGGGCAAACTCGCCGCGGAGCTCGGCGCAACCCCGGCAACCACCACTGCGATCGTCAGCCGGCTCGTGTCCCGCGGTTACGTGGCACGCCACCGAGGCACCGGCGACCGGCGCCAGGTCCACGTGAGCGCCACTCCGGCGGCCGCCCGTAAAATCACCACCCTGATGCAACCCCTGGTGAACGCCACCAACGAGCACATCCAGGCACTGCCCGCCTCACAGCAGAGCGTCGTCGCGGACTTCCTCGACGTCGCCCAGCACCTGATGCGCGACCACCTCCACACACTTTCCATGAAGGACGCCCCATGAGAGAGTTCACCACCCCGCTGCTGGTTGAGGCGTCCGGGCATCGCAACGCGACCGAACTGCTTCTGCAGCGGTTCCGCACCTCCCCCGACCACATTGCCTTCGAAGTACGTGCCGCGAACGCCGCGATCACGGAACCGTGGCGGCAGGTGACCACACGACAATTCGTCGACGAGGTCCGTGCACTGGCCAAGGGCCTCATCGCCGCCGGCCTTCGTCCCGGCGAATCCCTCGCCATCATGTCCCCCACCCGTTACGAGTGGGCGCTGGCCGACATGGCAGCGTGGTTCGCCGGCGCCGTCGTCGTCCCGATCTACGAGACGTCGGCCGCACCCCAGGTGACCGCGATCCTCGCCGATGCCGACGTGCGTCTCGCCATAGCTGGCACCGCTGAGCATGCCCTCCTCTTGGAGCAGGGGTTCGCGCAGGCGGGGATGCCGGGCCTAAGGGTCTGGACGATGGACGAGAGGCCGGGCGCTGACGTGGCCGACCTCGTGGCCCGCGGCGCCGAAATTTCCGACGGCACTGTTGAGGAACGCCGGCTGCTGGCCGATCTCGACTCGGTGGCAACCATCGTCTACACCTCCGGCACCACTGCCGCGCCCAAGGGTGCGCTCATCACCCACGGCAACTTCGTGGGCCAGGTCCTGAACGTGGCCGCCGCCTACACCGGCGTGGTCCGCGAGGGCGGCAACACCATCATCTTCCTGCCGATGGCCCATGTGCTGGCCCGCGGACTGCAGCTGACCTGTCTGGCCAACGGCATGCGCATTGCGCACCTGTCAGACCCCGGGGACGTGGTACCCGCTCTCGGCGTCCTGAAGCCCACCTTCCTGGTGGTGGTCCCCCGGGTGCTGCAGAAGATCCAGGCGTCTGCCGCGGCCGCTGCGGCGAAGAAGCACCTCGGACGGGTGTGGGCGTCAGCGCAGGCCACCGCCGTCGCCTGGGGCCGGTTCGCCGAAGCCCACGACAACGACCCGGCGGCCAGGGCCGCGCTGGGCCTGCGGGTGAAGCATGCCCTGTTCGATCGCCTGTTCTACGCCCGGCTCCGGACGCTGATGGGCGGGCGCCTCGACTACCTGCTGTCCGGCGCCGCCGCACTCGACGCCGAGCTGTCCCTCTTCTTCCGTGGCCTGGGCCTGCCGGTGGTGGAGGGCTACGGCCTGACGGAGACCACCGCCCCGCTGACCGGGAACATGCCCGGGTCGATTCGGGCCGGGTCTGTGGGGGTCCCGATGCCGGGAACAACCGTGCGCATCTCGGACCGGGGAGAGGTGCTGGCCCGCGGCGTCGGGGTCTTCGCCGGCTACCGCAGGCGGGCCGACAACGTGGACGCCTTCGCGGACGGTTTTTTCCGCACCGGAGACCTCGGCGAACTCGACGCGCTGGGACGCCTGACCCTCAGGGGCCGGATCAAGGACGTCATTGTCACCGCAGGCGGCAAGACCATCTCCCCCTCCATCTGGGAAGGCTATGTCGAGGGCGACCCCCTGGTGGCCCACGCCGTGATGGTGGGAGAGGGCAAACCCTACCTGGGTGGGCTTGTACTGCTGGATCCTGAGTCCGTCGCGGCCTGGGCGGAGCGGGAGGGCATCGCCGACCTGCCCGGCTTGCAGATCCCGGACGACGGCGGCGCCGTCCAGATCCACGACGTCCGGCTCCTCACCGCGATCGGCAAGGCGGTCAGCGCCGCCAACGCGAAGATCGCACGGTCCGAGCAGGTGCGCCGGTTCGTGCTGCTGCTCGCCGACCTCAGCGAGGCCAACGGAATCGTGACCCCCACCATGAAACTCAAGCGCGCCGCCTTCACCGAACGCGCCCACCACATCGTCGACAAGCTGTACGCCGACACAAGGAGCCAAGCATGAACGTCCGGGCCAAAAGATGGCTGCTTTCCTACGCGACCGCTGCCGTGATCTTCGCCGCCATCGACGTCGTCTGGATCGGCACCGTGGCGAACAAGCAGTACGAAAGCCAGATCGGCGACCTGCTCGCGCCCAGCGTCAACCTCGCCGGCGCCGTTCTCTTCTATCTCATCTACGTCGTCGGGATCGTGCACTACGGCATCCGGCCCAACGACCCCGCAGCCACCCTCCGGCAACGCGTGACGGGCGCCGCCCTGTTCGGCTTCTTCACCTATGCAACCTGGGCCCTGACCGCGCTCGCCGTCCTCAAGGACTTCCCCCTCCTGGTGGCCCTGACCGACATCGCGTGGGGAGCCGCAGTGTGCAGCGCCGTTACCTGGCTTACGGCCACCCTGCTGCGCCGAGTCCTCGCCCGGGCCGGCACGCCGGAGTAGCGCCCGCGTGCAGCGGCGCACCGGTCAGTCGCCGGGGCTCCATTGCGACCCGGTCTCGGCCATGTAGGCGGCCACGGCGGAGTCAATGGTGCGGTAGAAATGGCGCGGGTCGATCTCGCGGGTCAGTTCGTAGCGTTCGATCTTCTCCCGGACCCCGTGCTTGAGCTCCGCGAAGACCAGCGAGGTGCCCTGCGCGTTCAGCTCGGCGTCCAGCTCAAGCAGCACGTCCGAGGCCGTGGTGTCGACGTCGGTGATGGGTTCTGCCGCGATGACGATCCACCGCGGCTTGGGTTCGGCGCGGGCCAGCCGCCGGATATTTTCGCGGAACGGCCTGACATTGGCGAAGAACAACGGCGCGTCGAAGCGGTAGATCACCAGCCCGGGCAGGTGCTTCGCGTCCGGATGGAAATGCACGTCATGGAACCCCTCCAGCCCCGGCACCCGCCCGATGACCGTCTCGTAGGGCCACCATGCCCGGCGGAAGATGTTCAGGATGGACAGCCCCACCGCAATGCCAATGCCTGGCAGGACTCCCAGCAGCGTCACCCCGAGGAAGGCCGCGATTGAGAGGGAGAACTCGGTTTTGCGCTGCTGCCAGAGCCGGCGGGTGCCCGGGATGTCGGCGAGGGAGATTGAAGCGGTGATCACAATGGCCGCCAGGGCCGGCTGGGGCAGGTTTCGGAACAGCCCCGGCAGCAGCACCAGCATGAGCATGATCAGCACGGCACCCGTCACGCCCGTGAGCTGGGTTTTCGAGCCGGAACGTTCCGCCACCGCCGTCCGGGAACCGCTGGTACTCACCGGGAAGCCCTGGAAGAGGCCCGCCGCCAGGTTTGCCGCACCAATGCCGATCATTTCCTGGTTGCCCCGGATCTCCTCGCCGGAGCGCGCGGCGAACGACGACGCCGTCGAGATCGTGTCCGTCAACGACACCAGCGCAATCCCCAGCGCGCCGGCAAACATCAGGGCGATGTCCGAGAACTCCAGGAAGGGGATCGCGAACGGCGGGAACCCCTGCGGCAGTTCACCGACCAGTGATACGCCCCGATCGGCGAGACCAAAGACCGACGCCGCCCCGATGGCGAGCACCACCATGACCAGAACCGAGGGGACCTTGGGCAGCCACCGCTGCAGCGCAAGGATCAGCACGATTCCGGAGATCCCGACGGCGGCCGCGGCCGCCACCGTCTCGCCTCTGCCGAGGCCTTGGATGAAGCCGACGAGGTCCCCGATGAAGCCCTCGCCGCTCACCGAGAACCCGCAGAGTTTCGGGAGCTGGCCGACCAGGATGGTGACCGCGAGGCCGTTCATGTAGCCGATCATGGTGGGCTTGGAGATGAGGTCCGCGATGAAGCCAAGCTTGGCCACGGACGCGAGGATCATGATGACGCCGACCATCAGCGCAAGCATCGACGCGAGCACAACCGCCTTCTGCGGGTCGCCGTCGGACGCGACGAGCGGCAGGACCGTCGCCGCGATCATCGGTCCGAGGGACGAGTCCGGCCCCAGCACCAGGATGCGGGACGGGCCGAACACCGCGTAGGCGAGCAGGCAGAGGACGGTGGTGTACAGCCCGGTGATCGGCGGCAGCCCCGCCAGCTCCGCGTAGGCCATGCCCTGGGGAACCAGCAGCGTCGCCAGCACAATTCCGGCCACAATGTCTTTGCCGAACCAGCTCCTCTGGTAGGTCGCGGCGACGTCGAGTCCAGGCATCAGCTGGCGCAGCCAGCCGCTCCGGCGTTGTCCAGTCGTCGTCATAGGAGCACTCTGCCGGGCGGGGCCGGCCGGTGCATCCTCCGCCGAGGGTGACCCGGCTCAGCAGACCCGCCCCCACCCCCCATTTGCCCTATCACTTTTGGTCCCCATCCCCCGGTTTTGGCAACCAGGAGTGATAGGGCAAGTGGCCGCTGCCCTTGTCGCAATAGGTGAAGTATGCTTCACTATTTGTACGGAGGGGAGTATCCCCTGAATGTCCCGTCGTCAGTACGGCCGACCCTGAGCGGCCCGGCCGGACAGGCCCTTTGGGGCCGGGAAAGACCTCCAGCTGGTGGTACTGACTGGAAGCGGGTGTCCCCTCATGAATGTTCCGTTTTGGGCCTGGTTGGCCGTTCTTGCTGTTATCGTCCTGATGCTGGCCGTCGACTTGTTCGCGCACCGCCGGGCGCACGTCATCGGTGTCCGCGAAGCCGCTCTGTGGTCCGGTATCTGGGTCGCCTTCGGCGTCGGCTTCGGCGCCTTGGTCTGGCAAATCTACGGCTCTGAGTTCGGCCAGCAATACTTCGCCGGATACCTGATCGAAAAATCCCTCGCGGTGGACAACGTGTTCATCTGGGCGATCATCTTCACCTATTTCGCCGTCCCCCGCGAATACCAGCACCGGGTGCTGTTTTTCGGGGTCCTGGGCGCCCTGGTCTTCCGCGGCATCTTTATCGCGGCGGGCTCCGCCATCATTGCGAGCGCCGGGTGGGTGCTCTATATCTTCGCGGCGTTCCTTCTTCTCACCGGCTACAACATGATCCGCCACCGCAACGAACACCTGGATCCGGAAAAGTCCCGGGTGCTGCAACTCTTCCGCCGGCGAGTGCCCATGACGGACGACTTCCACGGCCAGCGCTTCCTGATCCGGAAGAAAAGCGCCGTGCTGGCCACGCCGCTGCTGGCTGTCCTGGTCCTCATCGAGGTCACCGACATCATCTTCGCCGTCGACTCGATCCCGGCGATCTTTGCCGTCACCGACGAGGTGTTCCTGGTCTTCGCCGCCAACGCCTTCGCCATCCTCGGGCTCCGCGCCATGTACTTCCTGCTCGCTGACCTGATCCACCGCTTCATCTACCTCAAGATCGGACTCGCGCTCGTCCTGATCTGGGTGGGCATCAAAATGCTCCTCAAAATCGACATCTACTACATCCCCACGCCGGCGTCCCTGGCCGTTATCGCCACTATCCTTGGGGTGTCCATCGGCGCAAGCCTCTGGGCCACCCGCGGCCAGGCCCGCAAGGCGCCCACAGCTCCCGTGAACCCTCCGTTCGGAACCGCCACCCCCGAGGAGATCGCAGGTCTCGAACCCCTGTGGCGCAAACGCAGGGACACGGAGGCGTCGTCGGAAGCTGCGGCGGAGATTGCCAGTAAGGAACAAAAATGACGGACTCCCCGCAAGGACCTGATCAGGGCCCGGAGCCGCTGTTGGCTCCGGCCCCCGCACGCCCCCCGTGGACCTTCTTGACGAACCACGGGCACGTCCTGCTGTCGGTGGCCGCAGACCCGCAGGCGCGCATTACCGATATCGCCGCGAGGGTCGGCATCACCCCACGCTCAACCCTGCAGATCCTCAAGGACCTGGAAGACGCAGGATACCTGCACCGCGTCCGTGCCGGGCGGCGAACCCGATATGCCCTTGAACCCCACCAGCACTTCCGCCACCCGGCCACGGCAAGCTGGGAAATCGACGGACTGATCGGACTCTTCGCCGGCCCCGCGCCGTCGGCCTGACCCCCGTTGCCCTGTCAGTTATGGTTCCCATCCGCCGGTTTTGGCAACCAGGAGTGATAGGGCAACTGGAGGGTTAGTGTCCGGACGCGGCCAGTTCTGCCAGCAGCTCCGTCTTGCGTTCCTCGCTCGCGAAGGAGGACCGGATCGAGTTAGCGGCCATCCGCACGCAGTCGAACTCGGACAGGCCAATCACCGACTTGAGCTGCGCGAAGTTGTCGTCCACGTACCCGCCGAAATACGCCGGATCGTCCGAATTCACGCTCACGTTCAGGCCCGCGGCGAGCATGGCCGGCAGCGGGTGCTCCTTCAGGGTGTCCACGGCGCGGAGCCGGACGTTGGACAGCGGGCACACGGTCAGCGGCATGAGCTCGTGCACCAGCCGTTCCACGAGCTCGGGGTCCTCCATGCAGCGGATGCCGTGGTCGATCCGCTCCACGTCCAGGAGGTCCAGCGCATCGATGATGTACGACGGCGGGCCCTCCTCGCCGGCGTGCGCGATCCGGCGCAGCCCGGCGTCCTTGGCCCGGGCGAACAGCCGCTGGAACTTGGCCGGCGGGTTGCCGACCTCGGCCGAGTCGAGGCCGATGCCCGCGATCGGGGCGTTCATGGCGAGCAGCTGGTCCAGCACCTCCAGCGCGGAGTCCTCGGACAGGTCCCGCAGGAACGCGGCGATGAGCAGGGTGGAAATCCCGAACTCCTCGCGGGAGTTCGCCAGCACCGATGCGACGCCGTTCACGCAGGTCTCCAGGGCCACCCCGCGGGACAGGTGCGCCTGCGGATCCAGCATGATTTCGGCGTGCCGGACGCCGGCGAGCGCTGCCCTGGACAGGTAGGCCCGGGTCATGTCGGCGAAGTCCTGCTCGGTCTGCAGCACGGCCATGTTGGCGTAATAAAGGTCCAGGAACGACTGCAGGTCGGTGAACTCGTAGCGGGAGCGCAGCTCGTCCAGGTCCTCATACGGCAGCTGGATTCCGTTGCGTTGGGCCAGGGCGAAGATCAGTTCGGGCTCGAGGGTTCCCTCGATGTGCAGGTGGAGTTCCGCGACCGGCAGCGGGCCGTGCACTTCCTCGGGAACCTCGGCGAATGCGGGGACCCCGGGGGTGGACGTTGTTGGGCTGTCCGGTGCAGCGCCCTCGGTGGCGGCGGCGCCGTCGTTAGTTTCCATTCGGTAAGGATATGCCCGCCGGCGGCAGACCCGGATAGAGTCGATTGGATGCACAGTGATCAGCAGGCTTCCGATCTGTCCGGCCCGACCATTCCAGGGCTGAGCGCCGACCGTCCCGCGGACGGCTTTGTCCGCGTGCGCGGCGCCCGCGAGAACAACCTGCGGAACGTGGACGTCGATGTGCCCCGCGACGCCATCGTCGCGTTCACCGGAGTGTCCGGTTCCGGCAAGTCCTCCCTGGCCTTCGGCACCATCTACGCCGAGGCCCAGCGCCGGTACTTCGAGTCCGTGGCGCCCTACGCCCGGCGGCTGATCCAGCAGGGCCACAACCCCAAGGTGGAGATGATCACGGGTCTCCCGCCCGCCGTCGCGCTTCAACAGCGCCGCGGCACGCCCAGCTCCCGCTCGACGGTGGGCACCGTCACCACGTTGTCCAATTCGCTGCGGATGCTCTTCTCCCGCGCCGGCAGCTACCCCGAGGGTGCCGGCCAGCTCGACTCGGACGCGTTCTCCCCCAACACCGCCGCCGGCGCCTGCCCGGAATGCCACGGGCTGGGCATCGCGCACACCGTCACCGAATCCTCGCTGGTCCCGGACACGTCGCTGAGCGTCCGCGACGGCGCGATCGCTGCGTGGCCCGGCGCGTGGCAGGGCAAGAACCTGCGCGACATCCTCACCCACCTGGGCTACGACGTGGATACCCCCTGGCGGAAGCTGCCCAAGAAGGACCGCGACTGGATCCTCTTCACCGAGGAACAGCCCGTGGTGGAGGTGACGCCCCAGCGCGACCGGGTCGCGAAGCCCTACAAGGGCCGTTTCTGGAGCGCGAAGAGCTACGTGCTGCACACCCTCGCCGACTCCAAGAGCACCACGATGCGCGACCGCGTGCTGCGCTTTATGGAGACCGGACCGTGCCCCGTCTGTGGCGGCGCCGGCCTGACCCCGGCCGCCCTCGCGGTGACNGTTCGCGGGCCACACCATCGCGGACCTCAACGGCGTGCCCATGACGGAACTGGCCGAGATCATCCGCCCCACCACCGAGCTGACGGCCGCCGGGACCGCCTCGCGCAAGCAGAGCTCCGGCGAGGGCAACGAGGTGGCTGTCGCCATCACCCGGGACCTGCTGCAGCGGGTCACCGTACTGCTGGACCTCGGCCTGGGCTACCTCGCCCTGGGCCGCTCCACCCCCACACTCTCGCCCGGCGAGATGCAGCGCCTGCGGATCGCCACCCAGCTGCGCTCCGGCCTCTTCGGCGTCATCTACGTGCTGGACGAGCCCTCCGCCGGCCTGCACCCGGCCGACGCCGAGCCCCTCCTCGCGGTGCTGGACCAGCTCAAGTCCTCCGGCAACTCGGTGTTTGTGGTGGAGCACAACATGGACATCGTCCGCCATGCCGACTGGCTGGTGG
>NZ_AUPJ01000087.1:0-136 GCF_000427315.1 Arthrobacter sp. TB 26 | reverse complement strand
CGCGCCGGTGAAGGCGGCGGCGAGGTGCTCTACAGCGGCCCGGTCGCCGGGCTCGCCGAGGTGGAGGCGTCCGTCACCCGGCCGTTCCTGTTCCCGGACGGCTCCGGAACAGCGGGCGACGGCGGTTCCTCCGCCG
>NZ_AUPJ01000086.1:2585-3579 GCF_000427315.1 Arthrobacter sp. TB 26 | reverse complement strand
GACGTCGGTCTGGGACCGGCCGGTTACGCCGCGCTGGTCGCGCCACAGCGAGTATCCGAGGCCGACCAGGGCGATGCCGGTGGGCAAAGCGAACAGCCTTTCGTTGATCTGCGGCAGCAGCGGGATCGCCATCGTTGCGACGGCGCCACCGGCGAGGACCGCCGCAGCCCAGCGGGCGAGGATGTTGGCACGGAAGAGTGCGATGCCGAAGATCAGGCCGCCGGCCAGGTACGTGAGGCCGGAGAGCAGGCTGAGGGCCTGCATCAGGCCGATGTCGCCGGCAGCGTGGCCGCCGGTCGCGACGGCGAGGACATCGCTGACGTAGCCCGGTGAGCTCTGGGCGATGGCTGGCAGGACGACCAAAGCGATGACTTCGATGCTCATCATGATGAGGTAGCCGGCGCCGAACACGGCGTACCCGAGCAGGCCGAGCACCCCGGTCCGCCCGACCTGGCGCAGGTACATGCCCGTGATGCCGATGAGCGACAGTCCGGACATCAGCACTTTGACGGATTGGCGGACCGTCCATTCGGTCGTGGTGACGAAGGCGACGTCCAGTGGAGGATGGTTGATCTGGACGCCGATGAAGAGCACGCCCGCTGCGACGGCGCTGAGCCCTGCCGCGCGGGTGAGGGTGGTGGTAGTGATGGACATGTCCGGCTCCCTTGTTCCTGGTATCCGCGGCGGGGTGCCGCGGGATACCTCCAAGGTAGGGACGGACGGGGTGACCCGGCGTCACCCGGTGATGTGACTGACAGGGTGAGATCCGGTGGCGGGGCCGGCTACATCAGGCCGAGTTCGCTTGCCCGGCGCACCGCCGCCCTGCGGTTCGTGACCTCGAGCTTGGTAAAGATGTGCTTGGTGTGGGTGCGCAGCGTGTTGTGCGAGATGAACAGCTCACCGGCGATCTGCGGCCCGCTGAGGTCGCTGCCGAGGAGCCTGAGCACCTGCTGTTCCCGTTCGCTCAACGCCGACGACGACGACGGCGGCAGCC
>NZ_AUPJ01000086.1:0-2578 GCF_000427315.1 Arthrobacter sp. TB 26 | reverse complement strand
CCCCGGACCGGTGGCTTGCGCCCCGGCGGACGTACCGAGGCCGAGCAAACGGGACGCATGATCAGACGCCTGGTCAGCGGCGAGGCCGTGTTGCGCGGCGTCGCGCAGCAGTTCCATCATGGCGGCACCTTCGTCCAGGAAGAGCCGCACGTACGCGCTTGGTTCCGGCGCCTCGGCAAAGGCCCGGGCCAGCGCCTCGCGGGCCTGCGGCCGGTGCCCCTGCGCGCCATGCGCCAGCGCCTGCAGCATGCGGATCTCCACCAGGCTTCCGGCGCGTCCGGATGAGGCGGCGGCCTCCAGCAGCCGGTCCAACAGCAGAATTGCACCGTCCATCGCGCCGGCACCGGGGTCCACCCGGTGCTGGGCAATGAGCAGACGCACCAGTGTGAGGTGATCGAATTCGCTCAGGTGACGGGGATCGTCCGTGACGGACACACCCCGTTCATGTGCCCAGTCGGAGGCCTCCGCCAGCTTGCCCTGCACGATCCAGACCCGGGCCCTCATCGCGGCGATAGGGCGGACGGCCGGAAAGAACGCCGGCCGGTAGAGCTGCTCCGCCTGGTCCAGGAACCTGATGGCCTCGTCCGGGCGGTCCTCGGCCTGGGCCATCAGTCCCATGGCCACGAACCACCGATAGCGGCCCTCGGTCATCGTCGCACGCTGGACGAACACGGCGGCGGTCTCGAGATGTCGCCGGGCGCTGCCGAGGTCTCCGGCCTGGCGGTCGATCTCGCTCAGGCCCGCGTGCAGGTCAGCGGTTGCCCGCGCCACGGACTCGCCGTGCGCCCCGGCCAGCTGCATCGCAGAATGGTAGAGCCGGCGTGCCTTGCTGGGTCGACCGGCCGCGAGCCACATGTCCGCGAGCACCACCGTGCTGCTAAGCTCGTCGACCAGGTTGCCGCCTGCGTGCAGGCTCGCCACAGCCTGCGTGAAGGTCTGCAGGGCTGTCGACACGTCGCCCGTCGCCCACGCGGCAAGCCCGAGGAACCCGGCCGCAGCGCCGCGGGCAAGATGGTCGTCCGGGCGGGCCAGTTCAAGTGCCCGCCGGGCGTGCACCGAGGTGCCCGGCACGTCGCCCCGTGCCTGGGCGAGCGAGGCCCGGTAGACGGCAATGGTGGCCGGCAGCGTCCGCAGCTCTTCGGTGTCAGCCCAGGGTGCAACGGTGCCGGCCGGCACGGCAGCGAGTGCGCGTTCGGCGTCGTCGAGTCGCGGCTCGACGCCGTCGAGGTCACCGGATGCCATCAGCATGAATCCGCGGAAGACACTGAGCACCGGGCTGCGCCGGACAGCGGCATCCGGCAGCGCCTTCAGCCAGCCGAGCAGCATCGCGTCCTGCCTGTTGCGTCGGATCGCCGGCACCGCCAGTTCCATCAGATAGGCGGCACGGTCGAAGTCGCCGGCAGCCAGTGCGTGCCTGACTGCATCCTCTGACAGGCCGTGGCTCTCATACCAGCGGCTGGCGCGCTGATGCAGCAGCGGAATCAGTTCAGGCTGCTCGCTGAGCAGGCGCGCCCGCAGCACGTCCGCGAAGAGGTGGTGGTAGCGGTACCACTCCCGCCGGTCATCCAGGGGGACAATAAAGAGGTTCGCACGTTCAAGGGCCATGAGCGTGTCACTCCCGTCGTCGCGGCCGGTGACGGCATCACAGAGCGGCCCCGTGAGCCGGTCGAGGACCGAGGAGTGCAGCAGGAAATTGCGGACCGGCTCGGGCCGATGCTGCAGGACCTCCTCGACCAGGTAGTCGACGATGTACCGGTCGTTGCCGGCGAACCGGGCAATGAAGCCGGCGGCGTCGTCGCGCCCCTGGATCGAGAGCGCGGCGAGCTGCAGCGCGGCAATCCAACCCTCCGTGCGCTGCTCCAGGGCCGCCACGTCCGCCGCGGCGAGGTCCAGTCCCGCCACCTCATTGAGGTAGGCGGCGGCCTCCTCTGACGTGAAGCGCAGCTCGGCTGCCCGGACCTCGACCAGGTCACCGCCAGCCCGCCACCGGGAAAGCGGCAGGGCCGGGTCGGCGCGCGTGCTGATCACGACATGCACGTGGGGCGGGAGGTGCTCCAGCAGGAAGACCATGCCGTTGCCCACTTCGTGGCTGCCCACCAAGTGGTAGTCGTCGAGGACCAGCCACACATCGTTCGGTGCCGCGGCCAGGTCATTCAGGACCGTCGTGAGCATCAACTCGGTCGGCAGCGGCACTGAGGCGATGAGCTCCAGCGCAGCCGACCCGACGCCGGGCACCGCCGTTTGGAGCGCGGTGACGACGCAGGTCCAGAATGTCGCCGGTTCGTTGTCGGCCGGATCGAGCGAGAGCCATGCAACGCACCGGTCCGCGCCGGAATCCTTACCCAG
The DNA here is from genome assembly GCF_000427315.1 of Arthrobacter sp. TB 26. Lineage (GTDB taxonomy): Bacteria > Actinomycetota > Actinomycetes > Actinomycetales > Micrococcaceae > Arthrobacter. The sequence continues at coordinate 232 of NZ_AUPJ01000086.1, read as the reverse complement.
CCACTCGGCGAGGAGCGTCGTCTTGCCGAACCCTGCCGGCGCGGACACCAGGGTCAGCCTCGCGCCGGCTCCCCGGCGCAGACGCTCAGCGAGTCGTGGGCGTGCCACAAGAGCACTTCGCAGCTTCGGGGCGTACAGCTTGGTTGCAATCATCGGACGTGACATGCGATCCCCGTTCCAACGCGCAGAACCGTTGCCGAAGTGTGCGGCTAATAGCACCAGCGTACCGGGG
>NZ_AUPJ01000085.1 GCF_000427315.1 Arthrobacter sp. TB 26 | reverse complement strand
CTCCGCCAGCCCGGCCAGTTCGGCGCGCACGTTGAAGTCAGCCGGAGGCGTGAAGCTTTCCTTTTCCAGGACGGTCACGGCGGAGGTGAGGCGGGAGAGGCGGAAGAAGCGCTTGTCGCCGCGGGTCCTGTCGTGCGCGACGAGATACCACTGGCCGAAGCGGCTGCCGAGGCCCCAGGGCTCCACCAGCCGCGTTTCCTCCTTGCCGGTGCTGCCGGCGAGGTAACGGAAGCTGACGGGGTGCTGGGAGTGCATGGCGGCGATGAGGTCCTCGAAGGCCTGGCCGGCCGGCCGGATCCGCGGCTGGAGCCCGGCGGGGAGTTCGGCGTCCACCAGGCCGCCGGAGGCCCGCAGTTTTCGCACCGCGTTGACGGCCGCGGACCCCAGGGCGGCCTGCTCCCAGAGCTGGGCGGCAAGGATGAGGACAGTGCACTCTGCCGGGGTGAGGCTGACGTCCGGAAGCCGGTTGGATTCCTTGCCGATCCGGTAGCGGGTGGTCGCCGGATCGTCCGAACCCCAGCCTTTGTCCGTAACGGTCTCGACGTCGAACCCAAACCGCCGCAGCTCGACCTTGTCGCGTTCGAACATCCGGCCGAAGGCGACGTCGGTGCTGGTTGTGTCGTGATAGACCTTGTCGCGCAGTTCACTGCGGCGCAGGCCGTACGTGGTGTTGAGCAGGGCGATGAGCAGGTTCAGGAGGCGTTCGGTACGTGAGGCTGACACCCCGCAAGGCTACTAAAGTCCCCCGCCCGAATCCGACAAAAGCGCGGTAACAGCCGGAAGTACTTCTCCGATTGTTACCGCGCTCCTGCAGTACGAGGGCCCGTGTGTGGGCCCGTGTGTGGGACTAGCGGACGGCGACGAGGTCGACGACGAAGATGAGGGCCTCGTTGGGACCGATCGCTCCGCCGGCGCCACGGGAGCCGTAGGCCAGCTCCGAGGGGATTTCCAGGCGGCGGCGGCCGCCGACCTTCATGCCCAGCAGGCCCTGGTCCCAACCCTGGATGACCTGGCCGACGCCGACGCGGAAGTCGAGCGGTGCGCCACGGCCCCAGGAGGCGTCGAATTCTTCGCCGGTCGACCAGGCCACACCGACGTAGTGGGTGGAGACGGTGTCGCCGGCCTTGGCTTCGGCGCCGTCGCCCTCAATCAGATCGGTGATGACCAGTTCGGTGGGAACGTCGCCTGCGGGGAAATCAATTTCCGGCTTCTCGCGGTCAAGGTTGCGCTGTCCAAATGACATGGTTGCTCCTTACTAGGGGTGTCTTGTGTGCTGCGGGTGTGGTGGTTACTTCACGCCGAGGATGTCGACGACGAAGACGAGGTCGCCTTCAGGCTGGCCACTGGCAGCAGTGGCGTCGGGGTAGGCAAGGTCCTTGGGGATGACCAGAAGGACACGGGAGCCGACCGTTTTGCCGGCCAGCCCCTGGGTCCAGCCCTTGATGACGCCGGTCAGCGGGAAGGTGGCCTTCTTGCCGCTGTCAAAGCTGGAATCGAAGACCTTGCCGCCGGCGAGGGCAACGCCCACATAGTTGACGGTAATGGTGTCGGATTCCTTGACCGCGGGGCCGGTGCCCTTGACCAGGTCCTGGGACACGAGGGCGGTCGGGGCGGCGACGCCGTCGACGTTGATCTCCGGGATGCCCTTGTCATTGTCCTTGACGGTCGGCAGGCCCGCCGGCGGGGTGACGGCCTCGCCCTCGGGCTTGTCCAGGACTTTGGGTGCGTCCTTGGCGGAGAGCACCTTGACGACGAGGAGCTGGGTGGGCTGCGCTTCGGCGCCTTCAGCGGCTGCGGCGCCGGGAACGGCAAGTGCCAGGTGTGAGCCGATCTTTGCGCCTACGAAGGCGTTGTAGATGACGGCGCTGCTGGTTTTGAGCTCGTCGTTCAGTTCAAGCTCTTCGGGATCCTTCGGGAAGGTGTCTTCCAGGGTGGAGCCGTCCTTGCCGTTGAGGGCAACGATGGAAATCGAGGCAATCTGGTTCGCCTTGACCCGGTCGCCATTGCCCTCCGTGACCACCTTGACGGTGGGTTCCTTGACCTCGAGGGGCTTGGTGAATTCAACACCCGGGGCCTTCTTGTCGCCGTTCTCCGTCAGCTTGAGGGAGTCCAGCTTGGCGGTCTCGCCGGCGGACTGGCTGGTGGGTTCCGGGGCGGCTGGTTCGCCGCCGCCGCAGGCGGTCAGGAGCAGCAGTCCGGGAAGAAGAATTGCTAATAGTCGGCGCACTTAAGAACTTTCGTCGGGGCAGGATGGACGCCTCGCCGGGCACATGCCAGCGGCAAAGCAAGCGTTGGCCGCGAACGGCACCCCTCCAGAATAACGTGGAAAGCTGGGTATCAGCCCATAGAGTCCAGCAGGGCATCCACCCGCTCGTCCACACTGCGGAACGGGTCTTTGCACAACAGGGTCTGGTGGGCGCGGTCGTTGAGCTTCAAATGCACCCAGTCCACGGTGTAGTCGCGGCCCAGTTCCTGCGCCCGCCGGACAAAGTCGCCGCGGAGCTTGGCGCGGGTGGTCTGCGGCGGGGCATCCACCGCATCCTTGACCGCCGTGTCATCCACCACGCGGCGGACGGCCCCGCGGGTCTGGAGCAGGTAGTAGAGCCCGCGGGTGCGCGAGATGTCATGGTAGGTCAGGTCCAGCTGGGCGATCCGGGGCGCGTCGAGGCCCAGGTTGTGCCGTTCGCGGTAGTTGTCCATGAGCTTCTTCTTGATCGCCCAGTCCACCTCGGTGTCGATCGTGCTGGTGTCGCCGCTTTCGATCGCGTCCAGGGTACGTTCCCAGAGGTCCAGGATCAGCGGGACGTGGGCGTTGTGGGCCCCCTGCTCCGCGACGAACGCCGTGACCTTGGCCAGGTACTCGCGCTGGATTTCCAAGGCGGTGAGCTGCCGGCCGTTGGCGAGCCGGACGAGGGCGCGGCCGCTGAGGTCGTGGGAGATTTCCCGGATGCTGCGGATCGGGTTCTCCATCCGCATGTCGCGCATGATGACCCCGGCCTCGATCATGCGCAGGATCAGGTCAACGGTGCCGACCTTGAGCAGGGCCGTGGTCTCTGACATGTTGGAGTCGCCCACGATCACGTGCAGCCGGCGGTAGAACTCTGCGTCCGCATGCGGCTCGTCGCGGGTGTTGATGATCGGGCGGGACCGCGTGGTGGCGGAGGAGACGCCCTCCCAGATGTGGTCGGCGCGCTGGGAGAACGCGAACGTGGCACCGTGCGGGGTCTTGAGGATCTTTCCGGCACCGGCGATCAGCTGCCGGGTCACGAGGAACGGAATCAGGATCTCGGCCAGCCGGGAGAACTCCCCGCGCCTTGGGATGAGGTAGTTCTCGTGGCTGCCGTAGGAGTTCCCGGCGGAGTCGGTGTTGTTCTTGAAGAGGTACACCGTGCCGTTGAAGCCCTCGGCCGCGAGCCGTTCCTGTGCCTCGTCGACGAGGTCGTCCAGGATGAGTTCCCCGGCCCGGTCGTGTGCGATCAGCTGGGCGAGGTCGTCGCATTCCGCGGTGGCATACTCCGGGTGCGATCCAACGTCGAGGTACAACCTGGAGCCGTTGGTCAGGAATACATTGGAAGACCGCCCCCAGCTGACCACTTTGCGGAACAGGTAGCGGGCCACCTCTTCGGGGGCCAGCGGACGGGACTCGGGACTTGAGTAGGAAATCCCGAACTCGGTCTCGATGCCGAAAATGCGCTTGTCCATCTCAGTTCTCCTCAGCCAGCAATGCCGTGATGTCTGCGTCGTCGAGCCGGCGGAACGCGCGGCGGGTGCCCCGGCTGCTTTCGGAGCCGCGGTCCAGCACCGCCACCTCCACGGCCGACGCCGGCAGCGTGTCGGCCTCCTTGTCCGCGACGAGTCCGGCCAGGGCCAGCCTGATGGCGCCGGCGAAGTCGAGCTCGCCCTGCCACCCCGCCGCCACGGACTCGGAGACCTTGTCCGCCTGGCCACCCATCACGATGAAACCTTTCTCGTCCGCGATCGACCCGTCGAAGGTCAGCCGGTAGAGGTGGTCCGCGTCCGGGGAGGACCCCACCTCGGCCACGGCCAGCTCGACTTCGAAGGGCTTCTGTTCCGCGGTGAACACCGCGCCGAGGCTTTGCGCGTAGACGCTCGCGAGACCCCTGGCCGTGACGTCCTCCCGGTCGTAGGAGTACCCGCGCACGTCCGCGTAGCGCACCCCGGCCTGGCGGAGGCTTTCGAATTCGTTGTATTTCCCCACGGCCGCAAACGCGATCTTGTCGTAGATCTCGCCGATCTTGTGCAGTGACGGCGACGGGTTCTCGGCCACGAGGGCGATTCCGTCCCGGCAACTGATGACCACGACGGAACGCCCGCGCGCGATGCCTTTCCGCGCGAAATCCGCGCGGTCCTTCATCAGTTGCTCAGGCGAAACGTAGAACTGCTGGGTCATCTCAGGCCTCCCGCTGGGCCACGGCCCTGGACTCTATGATGGTGCCGGCGATTGCCGCGAGCTCGCGCTCCGGAACCCGGAAGGCACCTGTTCGGTTGACGACGTAAACGACGGGCCAGAGCTGCCGGACGGGGTCGGGTCCGCCGGTGGCGGAGTCGTCGTCGGCGGCGTCGTAGAGCGCCTCGACGGCGACGGCGACGGCGTCCTGCTCCGGGAGGTTGGGCCGCCAGAGTTTCTTCAGCGCCCCGCGTGCGAACATCGAGCCCGAGCCGACGGTATGGTGTTCCTGCTCCTCGTAGCGGCCGCCGGTGACGTCGTAGGAGAAGAGCCGGCCCAGGCCGGCGGGACGGTCGAAGCCCGCGAACAGCGGCACAACGGCGAGGCCCTGCATCGCCATCGGGAGGTTGCTGCGGATCATGGCGCCCAGCCGGTTGGCTTTGCCATCGAGGCTCAGGAGGGTCCCTTCGATCTTTTCGTAGTGTTCGAGTTCAACCTGGAAGAGCCGGGTAATGTCGAGGGCGATGCCCGCGGTCCCGGCGATCCCGAGCACGGAATACTGGTCCGCCGGGAACACTTTCTCGATGTGCCGGCTGGCGATGACGTTGCCCATGGTGGCACGCCGGTCCCCCGCCATCAGCACACCTCCGGCGTAGGTCAGGGCGACGATCGTCGTCCCGTGCGGCGCCTGCAGGGACGTGGCGGCGCTGCCCGCCGGAAGCTGCTGGCCGAAGGGCTGTTGGCCGAACGGGAGCAGGTCGGGGCGCTGGCGCTGCAGATGTTCAGTGAAGGAGGACGTGGCGTTGGCTGCTACCTGGTTGGCGGTGGTTTCCTGCACTGGTGCACTCCTCAACGTAGTGAATCAACGACTTCCGGCCCTCAGCCCCGTGCCGGCGCAATCCCGGGGCCGCCGTGCTACTGGCCGCCCTTTTGGACGAAAGCGCGGACGAACTCCTCCGCGTTGGACTCCAGCACACCGTCGATTTCATCGAGCAGGTCGTCGACGCCCTGGGTGGCGGCTGACGCCTGGCCCTCCGCAGGGGCCGGCGGCGCGGCGGGAACGTCTTCGTCGACTTCGGTGTCCCGCGACTGCGGCTGCTGCTGCTCCTGGCCTGCCATTGTTTTCTCCTTCTGTCCGCCCCTTCTTCGCAAGGGACTTCCTGTAGCCATATTGCCACGCCCGGAGCCCCCGCGGGGCTCTTTGTCCCTAGGAACCGGGTGGGAGTCCCAGCAGCTCGGAAAGGAACGGTCCGGCCTCCCGGTGCCGGGCGAAGAGACCGCCGGTGAGGGCCTCGGTTCCGCGCAGGGGTTCCCGGGTGGGGACCCGCTGAAGCCTGCCGCGGCCGGGCACATCGAAGATCACGGAGTCCCAGCTGGCACCGACGACGTCGGCCCCGAAGCGGCTGACGCAGCGGCCCCGGAAGTAGGCGCGGGTGTCCGACGGCGGTTCCGTGACCGCCCGCTGGATCACGCCGTCGTCGACGATCCGCTGCATGCGGTCGCGGGCCAGCAGGCGGTAGTAGAGCCCCTTTTCGGGCCGGATGTCCGCCCACTGCAGGTCCACGAGGCCCAGCCGCGCGTGGCCCCAGTCCAGTCCGTCGCGGCCCCGGTAGCCCTCCAGCAGCGAGAGTTTCGCCAGCCATTCAACCGAGGACGCGGCGGCCGCCCGGTCATTTGCCAGTTCGGTCAGCGTCGCCGACCAGCGTTCCAGCACCTCATGGGTGTGGCCGTCACCGTCCACGGCATCGGCGACGCCGGTGTCCTGGGCATGCTTCGCGGCTGCCTCGAAGTAGATCCACTGCAGGTCCAGGGCGGTGATCCGCCGCCCGTCGAGCAGCCGCAGGGTGGCCGTGAGTGACGTGTCATGGCTGACGGCCTGCAGCGAGGCAACCGGCTCATGGACTTCGAGCCTGGGGGCCAGGCCGGCCTCGATCAGGCTCAGCACCATGGCGGTGGTGCCGAATTTGAGGTAATTGGAGGCCTGGCTGAGGTTGGCGTCACCGATGATGACGTGCAGCCNCCGGTACTTGTCCGCCGTCGCGTGGGGTTCGTCGCGGGTGTTGATGATGGGGCGGCGGATCGTGGTTTCGAGGCCGACTTCGGTCTCGAAAAAGTCGGCACGCTGGCTGATCTGGTAGCCGGGGCGGGAGCCGTCCTGCTTCATGCCGACCCGGCCGGCGCCGCAGAAGATCTGCCGGGTGACGAAGAACGGGGTCAGTCCGCGGACAATGTCGCCGAACGGCACGCTGCGGGGCATGAGGTAGTTCTCGTGCGACCCGTAGGAGACGGACTTGTTGTCGGTGTTGTTCTTGTACAGATTGACCGGGGGCAGTTCGGGGTCGGCCGCGAGCCGCCGCACTGCGGCCAGGGCCACGAGGTCTCCGGCGGCATCCCAGGCGACGGCGGCGCGCGGGTTGGTCACTTCCGGGCTGGAGTACTCGGGGTGGGCGTGGTCGACGTAGAGCCGGGCACCGTTGCCGAGCACCATGTTCATCAGCAGGGTGCCGGATTCGTCCTCGCCGTCGGCCTCCAGTTCCTGCCGCCCGTAGGCGAGGGCGACGGCCTCGGCGTCGAGGACGGGCGGCTGGTCGGTCAACTGGTCCGGTTCGGCCTGGCTGCGCTCCAGCGTCCAGCCGCGGGCGTCATGCAGCGGTTCCTCGTCGGTGTAGTCCCACCGGGTTTCGGCGCCGCCCGCGGCACGCTGCCGCGTCACCTGGGCGTACGCCTGGATCACCCGGGCGGACATCATTGTGGCGTTGGCCCCCGGCGCGGAGGGCGCGTGGATGCCGTATTCGGTCTCGGAGCCCATCACCCGCATGGCGCCGCCGGCGGGAAGACCACCGGATACCCCGGCGGTCTTCCCGGGCACAGCGGACGTCACAGGTACTGGCCCGTGCTCGGCATCGTCTCGATGGACTTGCCGGGCTCCTGCCCGGCCTTGCCCTGGACAATGGTGCGGATGTAGGTGATGCGCTCGCCCTTCTTGCCCGAGATCCGGGCCCAGTCATCCGGGTTGGTGGTGTTGGGCATGTCCTCGTGCTCGCGGAATTCGTCGACGACGGCGCGGAGCAGGTGGTCGATCCGGATACCCTTTTGGCCCACGGTGAGGAGGTCCTTGATGGCGTATTTCTTGGCCCGGTCCACCACGTTCTGCACCACGGCGCCGGAGTTGAAGTCCTTGAAGTAGAGCATCTCGGTGTCGCCGTTGGCGTACGTGACCTCGAGGTATTCGTTGGACTTGTCGGTGGAGTACATGGCCTCGACCGTGCGCTGGATCATCGCATCGACGGTCGCCTGGACATCGCCGTGGTGCTCGGCGAGATCGGACTCGTGGAAGGGCAGGTCGGCGGTGATGTATTTGTTGAAGATGTCCGCCGCGGCCTCCGCGTCGGGGCGGTGGATCTTGACCTTGACGTCCAAACGGCCCGGCCGCAGGATTGCGGGGTCGATCATGTCCTCGCGGTTGGAGGCGCCGATCACGATCACGTTGTCGAGCCGCTCCACGCCGTCGATCTCGCTGAGCAGCTGCGGGACGATGGTGGTTTCGACGTCGGAGGAGATGCCGGTGCCGCGGGTGCGGAACAGCGAGTCCATTTCGTCGAAGAACACCACCACCGGGCTGCCCTCGGACGCCTTTTCGCGGGCGCGGGCGAAGATCAGCCGGATGTGCCGTTCGGTCTCACCGACGTACTTGTCCAGCAGCTCCGGGCCCTTGATGTTCAGGAAGTAGCTCTTCATGTCCGTCTTGCCGGTGCGTTCGGCTGCCCGGGCGGCGAGGGAGTTGGCCACCGCCTTGGCGATGAGCGTCTTGCCGCAGCCCGGCGGGCCGTAGAGCAGGATTCCCTTGGGCGCCTTGAGGCCGTGCTCGCGGTACAGGTCCGGGTGCAGGAACGGCAGTTCCACGGCGTCGCGGATCTGTTCGATCTGCGGTCCCAGGCCGCCGATGTCCTGGTACGTGATGTCCGGGACTTCCTCGAGGACGAGGTTCTCCACCTCGGAGCGCGGGATCTTTTCGAGGGCGTAGCCGGTGCGGGAATCGATCGAGAGGGCGTCGCCCACCCGGAGCTTCTGCGCCAGCAGGGCGCCGGAGAGCCGGATGACACGTTCCTCGTCCGCCCGGCCAACCACCAGGGCCCGGTCGGTGCCCAGCATTTCCTTCAGCGTGACCAGGTCCCCGGCCCGTTCATAGCCCAGGCCGGCGACCACCATCAGTGCTTCGTTGAGGAGGACTTCCTGGCCGACCGCCAGCTGGTTCATGTTGACCAGCGGACTGATCCCCACGCGCATCTTGCGGCCGGCGTTGAAGATGTCCACCGATTCCTCGGTGGCGGCCTGCCCG
>NZ_AUPJ01000084.1 GCF_000427315.1 Arthrobacter sp. TB 26 | reverse complement strand
CAGGCGTACGCGGGGCGCCGCGGCCCCTGGTCCGGAACATCATGGGATTCAGTGTAGGCATTGCGGGCACGTGAGAGTTGTTAGACTTCTCGTAGCAGCTTCGACCCGGCCATCACCGGTGAGCTTCCGGAAGAACGCCCCGACGCCGTATTTGTAAAAATATTGTGCGCCGGGGCCGGTAGAACCGGACGGGTAAGCCCGTCACAGCAGTAATGAGCGGCCGACGCCGGTGCTCCCTCCTTTCGCAGGGGTCCGGTGGCGGTAAGTGAGGTGGTACCGCGGTGCCGGTGTTGTTGAAAGACAATGCAGGGGCCGTCCTCGCATCCTGAATGAATCCATTTGTTCACTAGCTCAACCCAGGATGTCGAGATGACTTATTACCCGAAGGCCTCCGCCGCACCGTCCGGCGCAGGCGCCACCACCTCTGCTTCCAACGCCGCTGCTTCCAACACCTCTGGTGTATCGGCCTCCGTGAAGTTCCCGGAGATCGAAGAACGCATCCTCAAGTACTGGGAGGAGGACGGCACCTTCCAGGCCAGCATCGACCAGCGCGATTCTGACCTTCCTGGCGGAAAGCCCGGGTCCAACGAATTCGTCTTCTACGACGGCCCGCCCTTCGCCAACGGCCTGCCGCACTACGGCCACCTGCTGACCGGGTACGCCAAGGACCTCGTGGGCCGCTACCAGACCCAGCGCGGCCGCCGCGTGGAACGCCGCTTCGGCTGGGACACGCACGGGCTGCCCGCCGAGCTGGAAGCGATGAAGCAGCTGGGCATGACGGACAAGACCCAGATCGAGGCCATGGGCATCGACAAGTTCAACGATGCCTGCCGTGCCTCCGTCATGAAGTACGCCGACGAGTGGAAGAGCTATGTCACCCGCCAGGCGCGCTGGGTGGACTTCGAGAACGACTACAAGACGCTCAACGTCGAGTACATGGAATCCGTGCTGTGGGCCTTCAAGCAGCTGCACGAAAAGGGCCTGACCTACAACGGCTACCGCGTCCTGCCGTACTGCTGGAAGGACGAGACGCCGCTGTCCAACCATGAGCTGCGTATGGACGACGACGTCTACAAGAACCGCCAGGACCAGACCGTCACGGTCACCTTCCCCATCACGGCGGGGGAGTCGGAGCTCTCCCGGCAGCTCGCCGGCGTGCAGGCGCTCGCCTGGACCACCACGCCCTGGACGCTGCCCACCAACCTGGCTCTCGCCGTCGGGCCGGCCATCACCTACGTCGTCCTGCCGGCCGGACCCCACGGGATCAAGGCCGCCTCGGCTGAGGCCCCCGTCACCGGCAGCTTCCTGCTTGCCGGGGACCTCCTGGGCGCCTACGCCAAGGAACTCGGCTACGGCGACGGCGCTGAGGGCGTGGCGG
>NZ_AUPJ01000083.1 GCF_000427315.1 Arthrobacter sp. TB 26 | reverse complement strand
GAGCCGCTCTGGGACTACTTCCACGACGCCGAAAAATACGGCACCGAGAACGCCTGGCGCTTCCTGGTCGCTGACTACGTCACCACCACCGACGGCACCGGCATCGTCCACCAGGCCCCGGCCTACGGTGAAGACGACCAGAAGGTCTGCGAAGAGGCCGGCATCCCCGTGGTCCTCTCGGTCGACGAGGGCGCAAAGTTCCTGCCGCTGTTCGGCCACGGCGACCTCGCCGGGATCGCCGGACTGCAGGTGTTCGAGGCCAACAAGCCCATCACCCAGGTGCTGCGCGCGCAGGGCCGCCTGGTCCGCCAGGCCAGCTACGAGCACAGCTACCCGCACTGCTGGCGCTGCCGCAACCCGCTGATCTACCGCGCCGTGTCTTCCTGGTACGTCGAGGTCACCAAGTTCAAGGACCGCATGTCCGAACTCAACCAGGAGATCAACTGGATCCCGGGCAACGTCAAGGACGGCCAGTTCGGCAAGTGGCTCGCCAACGCCCGCGACTGGTCCATCAGCCGCAACCGCTACTGGGGAAGCCCCATCCCGGTATGGCAGTCCAGCGACCCGGACTACCCGCGCACCGACGTCTACGGCTCNCGCTCGCCGAGATCGAAGCCGACTTCGGCCGGCTGCCGCTGAACAACGACGGCCAGGTGGACCTGCACCGGCCGTTCATCGACGAGCTGACGCGCCCGAACCCGGACGACCCCCGGACCCCGGACGAGGGCCAGTCCGTCATGCGCCGCGTCGAGGACGTGCTGGATGTCTGGTTCGACTCCGGCTCCATGCCCTACGGCCAGGTCCACTACCCGTTCCAGAACGAGGAATGGTTTGACACGCACAACCCTGCCGACTTCATCGTTGAGTACATCGGGCAGACCCGCGGCTGGTTCTACATGCTGCACATCCTCTCCACCGCGCTGTTCGACCGGCCGGCCTTCCGCAACGTCATCAGCCACGGCATCGTGCTGGGCTCCGACGGGCAGAAGATGTCCAAGAGCCTGCAGAACTACCCGGATGTTTCTGAGGTCCTGGACCGCGACGGCTCCGACGCGATGCGCTGGTTCCTGATGTCCAGCCCGATCCTGCGCGGCGGCAACCTCGTGGTCACCGAACAGGGCATCCGAGACGGCGTCCGCCAGGTCATCCTGCCGCTCTGGAACGTGTACAGCTTCTTCACGCTGTACACGAACGCAGCCGGTGGAACCGGGGGACAAGCGAGTGGCTACGACGCTAAGCTCCGCCACGACGGCTACGCCGACACCCTGGACCAGTACCTGATGGCCAACACCGGGGACCTGGTCCGGAACATGACCGCGCAGCTGGACAGCTACGACATCTCCGGCGCCTGCGACGAGCTCCGCAGCTACCTGGACATGCTCACCAACTGGTACGTCCGCCGCAGCCGGCAGCGCTTCTTCGACGAGAGCGTTGACGCCTTCGACGCGCTCTACACCGCGCTGGAGACGGTCTGCCGGGTCGCGGCCCCGCTGCTGCCGCTGGTCTCCGAGGAGATCTGGCGCGGCCTCACCGGCGGGCGCTCCGTGCACCTGGCCGACTGGCCGGACGCGGAACTGTTCCCGGCCAACCCGGAACTGGTCGAGGCCATGGACCGCGTCCAGCAGATCTGCTCCACCGGTTCCTCGCTGCGCAAGGCCGCCAACCTGCGGGTGCGCCTGCCGCTGCAGGAACTCACCGTCGTGGCACCCGGCGCGGATGCGCTGGAAGGCTTCGCCGCCGTCGTCGCCGATGAACTGAACCTGCGGTCCGTCCGCCTGCTCGACGCCGACAGCGCCTCCCCGGAGGAGTTCGGCATTGAGCAGAAGCTCGTGGTCAACGCCCGGGCCGCCGGGCCGCGGCTGGGGAAGAACGTCCAGCAGGCCATCAAGGGCTCCAAGTCCGGCGACTGGTCCGTGGACGATGCCGGCGTGGTCACCGCCGGCGGGCTCGCGCTCGAGCCGCAGGAATACACCTTGGAAACCGTCGTGGCCGAGGCCGCGGAAGGCGAGGGATCGCGCGCGGCCGCGGTCCTGCCGGGCGGCGGCTTCGTTGTCCTCAACACCGAGGTCACCCCTGAGCTCGAGGCCGAAGGTGCGGCCCGCGACATGGTCCGCGCCATCCAGCAGGCCCGCAAGGACGCCGGACTCAACGTCAGCGACCGGATCCACACCACCGTCACCGCGACGCAGGACGTCGTCGATGCCCTGCTGGCCAACGCCGAACTCGTCAAGACCGAAACCCTGACCCTCGAGCTGGAAACCGTTGCGGCCGACGTCAAGGAACCCCAGGTCAGTGTTGCCAAGAAAGTTGAGGCGTAGTCCATGAGCGACGAATTCTCCGTAGAAAGTGTCTACGCCGAGCTGCTGGGCCGGGCCCCGGAAAACAAGATGGAGCCGCGGCTGGCCCCGCTGCACCGGGCGATGGACATTCTGGGGGAGCCGAACAAGGCGTTCCCGATCATCCACGTCACCGGCACCAACGGGAAAACCTCGACCGCCCGCATGATCGAGGCCGGACTCCGCGCCCACGGCCTGAGCACCGGGCGCTACACGAGCCCGCACCTGTCCAAGGTCACCGAGCGGATCAGCATCGACGGCGCCCCGGTGCCGGATGAGACCTTCGTCCGGATCTGGGACGAGATCCGCCCGTACCTGGCCATCGTGGACAGCGAGCTCGAGGCCGAGGGCCAGCCCCGGCTGACCTACTTCGAGTGCCTCACCATCCTGGGCTTCGCGATCTTCGCCGACCAGCCGGTCAACGTCGCCGTCATCGAGGTGGGCCTGGGTGGGATCACCGACGCCACCAACGTCGGCGACGGGCAGGTCTTTGTGGTCACCCCGATCTCGCTGGACCACACGGACCTCCTGGGTGACACCACTGAGGAGATCGCGTACGAAAAGGCCGGCATCATCAAGCCCGGCGGCTTCCTGGTCAGCGCCGCGCAGCCCCGGGACGCAGCCCAGGTGCTGCTGGAAAAGGCCAAGGAAACGAACGTCCCGTTCCGCTTCGAAGGCGTCGAGTTCGGCGTCGAATCCCGCACCGTCGCCGTCGGCGGCCAGGTGGTGACCATCCAGGGCATCGCGGGCCGCTACGAGGACCTCCTGGTTCCGCTGCATGGGGCACACCAGGCCGAGAATGCCGCCGTCGCGATCGCTGCGCTGGAGGCCTTCTTCGGTGCTGAGAAGCCGCTCGACGCCGAGCTGGTGCAGGAGGCCTTCGCCTCGGTCACCTCGCCCGGCCGCCTCGAAGTGGTGCGCACCGCGCCGACCATCATCGTGGATGCCGCGCACAACCCCGAAGGCATCCGGGTCTCCGCCGAGGCCATCCACGAGGCGTTCAGCTTCACCAAGCTCGTGGTGGTGGTCGGTGTCCTGCGGGAAAAGGACGCCGAGGAAATCCTCCGCCAGCTCAAGGAATCCCTCGGCGCCCTGGCCGCCGAGTACTGCTTCACCCAGTCGAATTCGCCCCGCGCCGTGCCGGCCGAGGACCTCGCGGAACTCGCCCTGGACCTGGGTTTCGGCGAGGACAACATCCACGTGGCCGAGAAGCTCGACGACGCCCTCGAATGGGCCGTGGAACGTGCCGAAGCCAACGACGACCTCGCCGGCGGCGTCCTCGTCACCGGCTCCATCACGCTCGTCGCGGAAGCCCGGATCCTGCTCGGAAAGGCGGACGCCTAGACCATGGCGAAACTCACCAAGGCCCAGCGCGAATGGCGGCCGGGCATGCCCAGGAAACGCCGCTCCACCAAGGTCATGTTCGCCTCCACCGTGCTGCTGCTCGAGGCCTTTGTGGTGCTCTTCGGCACCCTCACGGTGTTCGGACTCCGGCGGGACGAGTTCCCGCCGGTCCTGATCTTCTCCGTCGGGATCGCGCTGTGCCTCGTGTATGCCTTCACGTGCGCGGTCCTGACAAAGCCGTGGGGCGTGGCGCTGGGCTGGATCCTGCAGATCGTGCTGATCCTGACCGGCATCCTGGAACCGGCGATGTTCCTGGTCGGCGGGCTCTTCGCGCTGGCCTGGTGGTACGGCATCCGCACCGGTATCCGGATTGACCGCGAGGCCGCCCAGCGGGAACGCGACCAGGCCGCCTGGGACGCAGCCCACCCCGACGCCCCAAGCAACTAGACTTATTGCCAAACCCACTCACCCCACACATATTGGAGCAGCTGTGAGCATTGAGCGCACCCTCGTCCTGATCAAGCCCGACGGCGTCACCCGCAACCTGACCGGCAGCATCATCGCCCGCATCGAAGCCAAGGGCTACACCCTGGCCGAGCTCAAGAAGGTTGATGCAAGCCGCGAACTGCTGGAGCAGCACTACGAGGAGCACGTGGGCAAGCCGTTCTACGAGCCACTCGTCGAGTTCATGCTCAGCGGACCGGTCGTCGCCGCGATCTTCGAAGGCCACCGCGTCATCGAGGGCTTCCGCTCGCTCGCCGGCACCACGGACCCGACGACGGCGGCCCCGGGCACCATCCGCGGCGACTTCGGCCGCGACTGGGGCCTGAAGGTTCAGCAGAACCTGGTCCACGGCTCGGACTCGGCGGAGTCCGCGGAACGCGAGATCAAGATCTGGTTCTAGGATTTTCCTGACCCCCACCCCGCCGAGGTGACAGTTAAGGCCAATGTTCGAGTTGAACATTGGCCTTAACTGTCACCTCGCGGCGGTTAACCTGGGTCCGTCTCCCTAGTAGCCGGAGGTCCCGATGAAGACCTGGATGAAGGCGAAGAAGATGGTGGCGACCACCGCGACGTAGAGCAGGGCGGTAATGATCCAGCCGGAGTCGCCCAGGATCCTGGTCGGGCCGGCCGGCAGCCGGATCACGCCGTGCGTCACATTGCGGACGGTGACCCAGACGAAAAGCGGGATCATCGCGGCCCAGACGACCATGCAGAACGGGCACAGGATGTGGATGGAGTACAGCGCCTGTGACCAGAGCCAGACCACGAACGCGAAGCCCAGGGTCACGCCGGTCTGCAGGCCCAGCCAGTACCAGCGGGCAAACGTTGCTCCCGCGAGGATGCCCATGGCCGTGGTGATGATGACCGCGAACGCCACGATGCCCATCAACATGTTGGGGAAGCCGAACACCGAGCCCTGCCAGGTCTGCATGACCTGCCCGCAGGAGATCCACGGGTTCACATCGCACACGGTCACGTGGCTGGGATCCTTGAGGACCTCAAGCTTTTCCAGCACCAGGGCTCCGGAGGCCAGCCAGCCGACGACGCCGGTGATCAGCAGGAGCCACGCGAACGGGCGGTCGCGGGTCATCGGGGGCAGCGGCCGGTCGGCAGCGGATGGGGTGGAGCTGTGCTGCTGCGCGGCTGCCTCGCCGGTGGCACTGGAGATGCTGGGCATGGAATGACTGTCCTTCGGTCGGGTGCAACTGGTGCGATTGTATCGCCGGAGACTGGATGAAGTCCGGGCGGCGCCGCGCCTTCATAAGGGATTCGGTCCACGGTGCGGGCCGGATGCCTTGCTTACGCCTGCTTTGACGGGTCCTGTGAGACAATGAACGTGGCTGGAACCCGATCCACATCCGGGTCCCGGTCCGGCGACTTTGTTCCCAAGACCGCCAATGATGAGCAGGGAGCCACGGATCCTCTGATCCAGGCTGTCCCGCAATGCCATTGGACGGCACCTGGTTGTGGCGTGTAGATCAACGGGTTTCAGAACAATTCCGCCGGCCCTCCAGGGCTGCCGCACCCCACTGCCGGTGCGAACCTGAGGGTATCCAATTGACTTCTGTCAATGCCCGCGGGTGTTGACAAATATTTGCCCCAACGGGTGCCGGATGTGGCGGCACGTCAGGGGCAGGAGTGTCGCCACATATGGATAATGACCAGGTTGTAACAGGCAACGAAGACGCGCTTGTCACGCAGGAAACAGAAGGCGAAGCATCAGCTGTAGCCACGCCGCCGAAGCGGCCCGTCCGCACCCGCCGCAAGGCCCTTCCCAAAACTGAGACCGCAGCGGATGCTGCAGCGGACACAGCAGTCCCCGCCGCCGACGCAGAAGCCCCGGCCGCCGAAGCCAAGGCCAAAGCGCCCGTCCGCCGCTCCCGCGCCCGCAAGGTCGCTGAACCGGCCGAACCCCTTCCGGCCTTCGCTGACGAAGCCCCGGCAGAGCCAGCAGCCGCTGAAAATCCGATTGCTCAAACCCCGGCTGCCCAGGTTGCTGACGTACCGGTGGAAAAGCCTGTCCGGCGCCGGGCCAGCCGCGCCAAAGCCGCAGCACCGGTGGCTGAGGCCCCTGTAGCAGAGGCCCCGGCAGAGGAAGAAACCGCCGCGGCCCCCGCCGCGGACACAGCAGCCGCCCCCGCCGCAGCCGCAACCGAGACGGCCGCAACCGAGACGGCCGCCGAAGCACCGTCCGCCTCCTCGCTCTTCCTTGAGCCGGGAGCAGTCACCTCGATGATCTTCCAGGCACCCGACCTGACCGCCGTCGTGCGCCCGGCCCCGGCTGCCGCC
>NZ_AUPJ01000082.1 GCF_000427315.1 Arthrobacter sp. TB 26 | reverse complement strand
GCCGTCGAGCCTGCGGGTGTTCCCGGCCGTCCGGCGTCGGTGTTCACCGGGAGGTTTGTGCTGTTTGCTGTCGCGGCCTTCTTCTGGAGTGCCGGGCTGGTGGCCTTCGGCGTCATCTCCTTCCACCTCACGACGGCGGCGGCCGTACCGGTGGCATTGGTCCCGCTGCTGTATGCAGGTGCAATGGCGGCGGCGGCCCTTGGTGCCCTCGCCAGTGGCGTCCTCTACGACCGCTCCGGCGCCTCAGTGCT
The DNA here is from genome assembly GCF_000427315.1 of Arthrobacter sp. TB 26. Classification (GTDB taxonomy): domain Bacteria; phylum Actinomycetota; class Actinomycetes; order Actinomycetales; family Micrococcaceae; genus Arthrobacter. The sequence continues at coordinate 1,480 of NZ_AUPJ01000082.1, read as the reverse complement.
CCTCACGCTTCCCCTGCTGATTGCCGCCGTCCCGGTGCTGGCCCTGGCGCCGGCGGCAGGGCTGGCGTTTGCCGGGGTCCTCGTCTGGGGCACTGCCACCGGGATCCAGGACTCGACTGTCAAGGCGCTCGTTGCGGACCTGGTGCCGGAACAGCGGCAGGGCACGGCGTACGGCGTCTTCGCGGCGTTCGAAGGCGCCGGGGCGCTGGCGGGCGGGGCACTGTACGGCGTGCTGTATGACAACCGTCCGCTGCTGATTGTGGCCGTGGCCGTCCTGCAGCTGCTGGCGATCGCGGTGCTGGCGGTGGCGCTGCGCCGGACCCGCAGCCGCTAGCGTCGTCCGTCGGGCCGGGGTCCGGCGTCGTTCCTCAGCCCCGGACCTGCGCGCCCCGGCGCCGCCCGCCCATTCGGAGGACGATCTTGCGGAGCTCATCAAACCAGAGCACAGTCGAGGCCATCACGACGCAGATGGCCCAGTGGCCGGGGTCCAGGGATGCTGTCCCGAAGGCCCGCTGCAGGAAAGGAAGCTCCACGACCGCCACCTGCAGCACCGCCGCGAGCAGCACGGAACCCCAGAGCCATCTATTGACGAAAAGCCGGCGGAAGGCCGACGTCGTCTCCGAGCGGGAGTTGAAAGCGTTGAACAGCTGGGCAAACACCAGGGTGGTGAAGCCGGCGGTGCGGGCGACGTCGAGCGAGTCTTTGCCGCCCGGGACCAGGCCGCCCGGCAGGAAGATATCGATGGTCAGCAAAGATGCAACGCCCATGACGAGGCCAACGCTGAGGATGCCCAGCCACATGCGCGGGCCGAGGATCCGGTCGCTGCGTTTGCGGGGCCCGCGCGCCATGACGTCGTCGATTTCCGGGTCAATGCCCATTGCAAGAGCGGGCCCGGAGTCGGTCACGAGATTGATCCACAGGATCTGGGTGGCCAGCAGCGGCACCGCGACTTCGCCGGCGCCCGCTCCGGCCAGGCCCATGGCGCCAGCGAACACAACACCGAGGAAGACCGTAAAAACTTCGCCCATGTTCGAGGACAGCAGGTAGCGCAGGAATTTTTCGATGTTCTCGAAGATGACCCGTCCCTGGCGCACCGCCGAGACGATCGTGGCGAAGTTGTCGTCGGCCAGGATCATGTTCGAGGCCTCTTTGGTGACCTCGGTGCCGGTGACCCCCATGGCGATGCCGATGTCCGCGGTTTTCAGGGCGGGCGCGTCATTGACGCCGTCACCGGTCATCGCCACCACGTTGCCTTGGGCCTGCAGGGCGCTGATGATCTGCAGCTTGTTCTGCGGTGCCACCCGCGCGTACACCGAGGTGCGCCGGGTCAGCGTCCGCAGCCCGTCCTCGTCCAGTTCGTCCAGCTCGGCGCCGGTGACGGCCCGCTCCCCCGGTCTGGCGATCCCGAGGTCGCCGGCGATCCGGGCCGCGCTGAGCGGATGGTCCCCGGTGATCATCACGACGCGGATGCCGGCCCGCC
>NZ_AUPJ01000081.1 GCF_000427315.1 Arthrobacter sp. TB 26 | reverse complement strand
CGGGTCCAGGATTCCGACGACGCCGATGTACACCAGCGTGCTCTCGTCCTCCTCATCGAGGACTTCTGCTTCATGCCGGTCCGCTTCGGTGTATTGCCGGTAGGCCACGCCAAGCGTGCGGAACGCCTGGGACGAAAGTTCCTCGACGTCGCCAAGAGCCCGGACGCGGCGGTCCGCGTCCATCGGGACCACCTCCCCGCCGAGCTGCAGTGCGGTGCAGCGTTCCAGCAGGACGTCCGGGGCGCCCTTGGTGACGAGGGACAGGGTGCCGGCCTGCCGGTGGTGGGCCAGCGCGGACATCAGTTTCCGGTCCGAGGTGAAGGGGATCTCGCCGCGGCGCTCGAACTCCCCGATCCGGTCCGTGACCCCTTCCAGCTTCCGGGCCGCGACGAGGAACGCCGCTTCCGTCGGGTCGCCCTGGATCTCCCATTCACCGCCATGTTCGCGCAGCTGCGCGTTGTTGGCGAAGGAGCCCCCGGCCAGCACCATGCGGGCTTCCTGGAGCACGGCCGGATCACGCACCTCCTGGCCGTGGTACAGCACATTACCCTCCGGCCGGTACCCGACACCGGTGAGCTCGACCTGGCCGGAGGCCGTGCTGATCCTGCAAATGGTCATCTCGTTGCGGGTGAGCGTTCCAGTCTTGTCCGAGGCGATCACCGACGCGGAGCCCAGGGTCTCGACCGAGTGCAGCTCCTTGACGACGGCGTTGCGCCTGGCCATATTCTGGACGCCGATGGCAAGCACCACGGACAAGATGGCCGGCAGTCCCTCGGGCACGGCCGCCACCGCGAGCGAGACCCCCAGCAGCAGGACCGCGACGAGTCCGCTCAGCGAGGACACTCCGTTGACGATGATGATTGTGGCCATCACAACGACCGCGATCCCGATAACCGTGATGCCGAGCAACTTGCTGACGCCGGCGATTTCCTGCTGCAGAGGAGTCGGGGCGTCCTCAACAGCCGCCAGCATTCCCGCGATCGCGCCGACTTCGGTGTCCATCCCGGTTCCGGTGACCACCGCGCGGCCCACGCCCTGTGCGACGGCCGTCCCCTTGTAGACCATGTTCAACCGGTCACCGAGGGGAATGTCGCCGGTGAGGGTGCTCGGGTCTTTGAAGACAGGCGCACTTTCGCCGGTGAGTGAGGACTCGGCGACGCCCAGGGAACTGGCCGTGATCAGCCGGGCGTCAGCACCGACGGAATCCCCCTCGTTGAGGACCAGGATGTCGCCGCGCACCAGCTCCGCGGACGGCACGGTTTTCAGGTCGCCGTCCCGCAGCACTGTGGAGTTCGCTGCCGTCATCAGCCGCAGCGCGGCGACGGCGCTCTCGGCCTTGTTCTCCTGGACGAAGCCGAGGACGCCGTTGAACAGGACCACGGCGGCGATGACGAAAGCGTCAACCGGCACGCCGGCGGCGCCTTCCACGGTCCAGGCAAGGACCGAGATGGCGATGGCCGCCAGCAGCAGGTAGATCAGCGGGTCCTGGAACTGCCGCAGGACCTTCCGCCACAGCGGCACACCTGGTGCGGAGCGGAGTTCATTGGCGCCGTAGAGCCCCAGGCGCCGCTCCGCTTCGGCAGGGTCCAGACCCCTCTCGGGGTTGACCTCGAGCGTGTGCACGGCATCCGTGGCACGGCGAAGGTGCCACGGAACAGCACTGGTGGCATCGCCGTCGGCGTTGCTGATCGGCACGGCTGCGGGCCTGGGTTAGGTGGTCCAGACCGACGCAGCGCCGGAATGGCCTGTGATGATGCTCTGGTAGGTGAAGAAGGCCCCCGCTGCTGCCGCGACGACCAGGAGGGTGGTCCGGACGGCGCGGTTGGTCCGCAGGCTCCCCAGGAAGGCGAAGCGCCGGCCGATGGGCTCATAGCTCACAATCAGCGTCGCCGCGATGACCGCAAAGAACACCACGGAAACGGCCTTAAGCACGTCCCCCTGCTCGGCATGTTCCCGGATCAGGGCAGACGCGGGACGGGCCTCCTGCAGCTGCTCCCCGGCCTGCGCGGTGATGAGGGACACGGGAACCAGGCCCAGCGACAGCACTCCCAGCGGCCAGGCAAGGTAGCTGCGCCAGCGCGGTGCGGCGGCGTAGACGATCGCCGCGAGACCCGCGATCGGTGCCAGCACCACGACGGCGTGGATGAGCAGGATGTGGGCCGGGAGCCCTGCTATTTCGATCATGTCTGCCCTTTTCTTCGAGAGAACTGCCCGATGCGGCGGCATCGCCGGGGCGGGCTTCTATGATTCTTGCATGGGAGAGCAGGCGCTGGCGGACGTTGCGGCACGGCTCTACGCCCTCCCGTTCGACGATTTTGTCCCCGCGCGGACGGCAGCTGCCAAGGACGCGGCCGCCGCGAAGGACCAGCCGTCCCTCGCCGCAGAACTGCGCTCCCTGCCCAAGCCGTCTGTGGCGGCGTGGACGGTGAACATGCTCGCGGCCCGGCAGCCGGAGACCCTGCGGGAACTCGCCGTGCTGGGGGGATCGATGCGCGCCGCGCAGTCCTCCCTTGACGCCCCGGAACTCCGCCGGCTGGGACACGTTCGGCGCCAGCTGCTGGGCAGCGTGGTCAAGGCAGCGAGGGAGGTCGCGGAGCAGCAGGGCCGGAAGATCAGTGGTGCGATCGCGGCGGAGG
>NZ_AUPJ01000080.1 GCF_000427315.1 Arthrobacter sp. TB 26 | reverse complement strand
ACCTCGAGGTGATCCCGGGGGCCGGTCCGGTGGTGGCGCTGACGTTCGACGCCGGAGCCAACTCGGCAGGGTTGCCCGGCATCCTGCAGACCCTGGCCGCCACCGGTGTGCGCGGCACGTTTTTCCTCACCGGCAACTGGGCCAGCGCCAACCCGGCGGGGGTCGCGGCGATCGTGGCGGGCGGCCACCGGGTGGGCAACCATTCGATGACCCACCCGGGCTTCACCGGACTCGCGGACTCCGCGATCGGTGACCAACTGGTCCGGGCGCAGCAGACGATCCAGGCCGGCGGAGGGGATCCGCGGCCGTTGTTTCGCTTCCCCTTCGGCGAACGCGACGCCCGGACCATTGCCACCGTCAACGCCTACGGCTACCTGCCCGTCCGCTGGACCGTGGACACCCTGGGCTGGAAGGGCAGCAGCGGCGGGATCACAGCCCAGATCGTGGCGGACCGTGCGCTCTCCCGGCTTCAGCCCGGGGAGATCGTGCTGATGCACATCGGCTCCAACCCCGACGACGGGACCACCCTCGACGCCGATGCGCTGCCCGGGATGATCGAGCGGATCCGCCAGGCCGGCTACGGCTTCACCACCCTCGACGCGCTGCTGGGCTGACGGCTGTCCGCCGGCAGGGAACCGTGGACCGGCCGCACATTGCGGTATCACGCCACTGTCGCGGCGGCCGCAGGCCTGATACGACTAAGGCATGACGGAGTCGCCCACCCTTGCCGCCGCCCTGGCGCCCGTCGACGCCGTGATCTTTGACCTCGACGGGGTGGTCACGGACACGGCCGAGCTTCGTGCGGCGGCCTGGAAGCAGCTCTTCGACGCCGTCCTCCAGGACCCGAGGCTTCCCGCCGGGACCCGCCGGGACCCGTTCAGCACCGACGATTACCTGGACCTGGTGGCGGGCCGGACCTGGGAGGACGCGGTGACCACCTTCCTGGCCGCCCGCGGCGGGACCGTCCCGGAAGGTTCGCCGTCGGATGGCTCGGGGGAGTGGACCGCGTTCGGACTCGCGGCACGCCAGAACGAACTGTTCGAAAAGTTGCTCAGCGACAACCCGGTCCGGGCCTTCCCCGGCACCGCGGACCTCCTCGGCCGGTTGAAGGCCGGCAGGATCCCGGTGGTACTTGCCACCTCGGCCCGGAACGCGGGCGCGCTGCTGGCCGCCGCGGGGCTTGGGGACGTCTTTGACCACATCGTCGACGGGCAGACGGCCCTGGACCGCGACGTTGCGGGCAAGCCGGCCCCGGCGCTGCCGCTGGAAGCGGTGCGCCGGCTCGAAATCCCGCCCGCCCGGGCGATGGTCATCGAGGATTCAGTCACCGGGGTGGAGGCCGGCCGGCGCGGCGGTTTCGGGCTGGTCGTCGGCATCGACCGGTCCGGGCGCCGGGACCCGCTGGAAGCGGCGGGCGCCGACGTCGTCGTCGAAGATGTCAGCCAACTGGACATCGGACTGGTCATCACGCACCCCTGGCTGCTGGTCTATGAGGGCTTTGACCCGGCGCACGAGGGCCACCGCGAAGCCCTCACCACCCTGGGCAACGGTTACCTGGCCACCCGGGGCGCCGCACCCGAGCACCGTGCCGGGGCCGTGCACTACCCCGGCAGCTATCTCGCCGGCGTCTACAACAGCCTGCGCAGCGTGGTCATGGACCAGGAAACGGTCGACGAGCACATGGTCAACATCCCCGACTGGCTGCCCCTGGACCTCCGGATCGGCGACGGGGCCTGGTGGTCCGAGGGCGGACTTTCGCTCCGCAGCGAGCGCCGCACCCTGGACCTGAAGCGGGCAGTGCTGACGCGGGAGGCGCTGCTGGAGGACGACGCCGGCCGGCAGCTCCGGCTGGTGCAGCGCCGCCTCGTGTCCATGGCGACACCGCACCTCGCCGCGCTGGAAACCGTCCTCACGGCCGTCGGCTGGGACGGGGGCCTCAGCATCAGCAGCGGCTGCGACACGGGCGTCACGAACTCCAACGTCCCGGAGGACTCGGCGCTGTCCAGCCGGCACCTCGGGTCCGTCCGGGTTGGCTCCGCCGGGGACGGNNCGGCCCCGGCGTCGCCAGCCTCATGGTGGAGGTCCGGACCGTCACCAGCGGGATCGGCATCGCCCTCGCGCTCCGGACGGAGGTTTCCGGGGCTGACGGGCCGTCCGCGGCCGGGATCCCCGAGCAGCTGGGCGGGCTGCATACGCACCGCTTCGAGTTGTCCGTGGCCGCGGGGGAGCCGCTGACCATCCTCAAGACCGTCGCCGTGTCGTCCTCCCGCGACCACGCCATCGCCTCACCGCTGGCGGCTGCCCGGGCTGCCCTGGCCCGCGCCCCGGGCGGTTTCGCGGCGCTGCAGGCCGAGCACGAGGCCGCGTGGGCGATCCTGCTCAAACCCTTCGTCATCGAGTTCGACGCCAGCTCGCAGGCGCAGCTCATCCTCAACCTGCACGTCTTCCACCTGCTGCAGACGCTCACCACCCACACCGCCGAACTCGACGCCGGCGTGCCGGCCCGCGGGCTGCATGGCGAGGGCTACCGGGGACACGTCTTCTGGGATGAACTCTTCGTCCTGCCGCTGCTGAACTCCCGGCTGCCGTCCCTCGCCCGGGAGCTGCTCGATTACCGCTGGCGGCGGCTCGGCGCGGCCCGGGACGCGGCGCGGGATGCCGGGCTGGAGGGGGCCCTGTTTCCGTGGCAAAGCGGCAGCGATGGCACGGAACAGACGCCCAAGCTGCTGTTCAATCGGCGCTCCGGGCACTGGATGAAGGACTACTCCCGGCTCCAGCGGCACGTTGGCCTCGCCGTCGCCTACAACGCCTGGCAGTACTTCGAGGCGACCCAGGACCGCGGGTGGCTGACCGAGCACGGTGCGGAAATCGTCGTCGACGTCGCCCGGCTGTTCGCGTCCATGGCGGAGTTCGACCCGGCCGAAGACCGCTTCCACCTCCGGGGCGTTATGGGCCCGGACGAATACCACACCGGAAATCCGGGCGACCCGGGCGGCGGACTGAACGACAACGCCTACACCAACATCATGGCGGCGTGGGCGTTCGACCAGGCGGTCTGGATCATGCATTCCGTGCAGGGGTTCGACATGGAGGAACTGCGGGCCCGGCTGCTGATCACCGCTGCCGAGATCGAGGCCTGGGAACACCTCAGCCGCCGCATGTTCGTGCCGTTCCACGACGACGGAGTCATCAGCCAATTTGATGGCTACAGCGCGCTCCGGGAACTCGACTGGAAGCACTACCGCCGAACCTACGGGCTCATCGAGCGGCTGGACCTGATCCTGGAGGCGGAAGGTGACAGTACCAACCACTACCGGCTGGCCAAACAGGCCGACGTCCTGATGCTGCTGTACGTCCTGGGCGAGGACCAGCTGATTCAGTTCCTGGCCCGGATGGGCTACACCGTCACCTCTGCCCAGATGGCCGCTACAGTGGACTTCTACCTGGCCAGGACTGCGCACGGATCAACGCTTAGCCGGGTGGCCCACGCCTCGGTGTTGGCGCAGCGCGACCCCGAGCGGGCGTGGGCGACGTTCCGGGAGGCACTGGACGCGGACCTGGACGACACCCAGGGCGGAACCACCCGCTCCGGCATCCATCTGGGCGCCATGGCCGGGACGATCGACGTGGTCCAGCGCAGCTTTGCCGGGCTGCGGATTACGCGCGATGCCCTCGACTTCGCCCCCCGGCTGCCGGCCGAACTCAGCCGCGTGGACTTCCAGGTCCGCTACCGGGACCAGATGCTCGCCGTTCACCTGGAGCGCGACCGTCTCAGGGTGTCGGCGGCGCCCGGCGATGCCGCCCCGGTGCTGGTGCGGGTGGGTACGCAGCGGGTCCTGCTCCAGGCCGGCCAGGACCACGAATTCCTGCGCAAGGACGACTGACCCGGCGGCGCGCCAGTGCACGCTACGGGGAGTCCATCCGCAGCACGGCCGCGCCCGTGACCCGGTCCTCCGCCAGGTCCAGCAAAGCCTGGTCCGCGGCCGAGAACGGATAGGACACCGTGGTGGGCCGCAGCGGGACCTCCGCGGCGATGCGGAAGAACTCCTCGCCGTCGGCCCGGGTGTTGGCGGTGACACTGCGCAGCTGGCGTTCCTGGAACAGCTCCGTCGCGTAGTGCAGCGGCGGAATGTCACTCAGATGGATGCCGGCGACGGCGAGGGTGCCGCCGCGGTCCAGGGCACGGAGGGCCGCGGGGACCAGGCTGCCGGCCGGAGCGAAGAGGATGGCCGAATCCAGCGGATCCGGCGGTTGCTCTTCGGCGCCGCCGGCGAAGGTCGCCCCCAGCTCAAGGGCGAGGCCGCGGGCTTCCTCGGACCGCGTCATCACGTACACGCGTGCGCCCTGGAAGAGGGCAATCTGTGCCGCCAGATGCGCGGATCCGCCGAAGCCGTAGATCCCCAGCCGCCCGCCGATGGGCAGGTCGGCACGGCAGAGCGCACGGTAGCCGATGATCCCCGCGCACAGCAGGGGTGCGGCCTCCTCGTCCGAGAAGCCCGACGGGAGCCGGTAGGCGAAGTCTTCGGCCACCGTGATGAGTTCGGCGTAGCCGCCGTCGCGGTCCCAGCCGGTAAACACGGGGGAGAGGCAGAGGTTCTCGTCTCCGCGCAGGCAGAAGCGGCAGTGGCCGCAGGTCTTGCCGAGCCAGGCGACGCCGATCCGGTCGCCCGGGGAGAACCGTGTGGCGCGGTCCCCGCACGTGATGACTTCGCCGACGACCTCGTGGCCAGGGATGACGCCGGGGCGCCGCGGGGCGAGGTCGCCCTCGGCCAGGTGCAGGTCCGTGCGGCACACTCCGCACACGCGGACCCGCACCAGCACCTCCCCGGGGCCGGGCCTGGGATCGGGGCACTCGCCCGCCACCAGGGGGCCGCTTCTCATCGGCCCGGGCTGTCCTACCCGCCAGGCTCGCACGGGCGTCCTCCTCTGCTAGAACCTCCAGCTCCCCTCTGAAGGCGGTGGTCCGGTGGAGCGGGGTCAGCGCGTAATCAGGACATTGCAGCGCGCTTTGTTCAGGATGGCCGTGACAGTGTTGCCCGGGCCGCCCTCGCGGTTGTGGGTGCCGATCACCAGTACCTCGGCGTCACCGGCGGCCGCCAGCAGCTCCTTGGACGCCGCGTGGTCTTCCCGCAGGACGCCGGAAATCTGCAGATCCGGTGCAAGGGCCCGCGCCTCCTCCAGGGCGTGGTCCAGAAGCTCCTGGCCGTGCAGCGGGCCGTGCCGGCCGTGCCCTTCCCGGGTCCCGCCGCGGGTCTGGTCGATGTGGATGATCTGCAGGGTGGTGCCCAGCACGCCCGCCAGCCGGGCGGCGCCGGCCAGTGCCGCGGAGCTCCTCGAGGTCCCGTCGATGCCAACCACTACGGGCGCCGCGGCCTGGCCCGGGCTGCGCAGCCGGCGGACAACCATCAACGGGCAGGGGGAGGATCCGGCCAGGTCAAGGCAGACCGATCCGGCAAGCTGCCCCAGCACGCCGCCGATTCCGCGGCTGCTGACCACCAGGAGGCGCGCATCACGGGCCGCATCGCGCAGCACCGCGGCCGGGAGCCCCGTTTCCATAACACCCTCGACGCCGGGACCCGGACCGGGTTCGGACCCGGGTTCCGGTGCGGGTTCGACGTCGGCGGGTTCGGCGGCCGGAGTTCCGGCGGCGGCGAGAGCAGTGCGGGCCAGATCGACGCCCTCCGCGAGAATCGCCTCGGCGGAGTGCCGCAACCCGCTGCCCTCAACACCCTTGACCGGCCCGAGCTTCTTGGTGAACATGGGCCACACCCACGCATGGACCACGCGGAGCCGGTAGTGTCCGGCGGCCGCGTACTCCGCAGCCCACCGGACGGCCTCCTGCGCCGCCTCGGACCCGTCGTAGCCCACAGCCACGGTGGTGCGTGCGTGTCCTGCGGCGGGTGCCGTCATGCGTCCTCCCGGTCAGTCGAGTCCGCCTCCGGGCGGTACTTCGCCCAGTAGAACTCAACGGGCGGAGAAGGGCTAGGGGCTTTGGTCCCGCGGGTTCCGCTGATCCGCTGCGCCCACCCTGGACTCCGGGACGGCCGCTGCGTCCGGCGTGCTGTGCTGCTCCCGCAGCTCGCGGCCGCGTTTGATGTCCTCCTCTTCCCGCGCCTGCAGCTTGTCGCTCTGCTTGGTATCCCTGGGCGGCAGCTGGATGGTTTCCTCGGCTTCGATGCCAGCCTGGAGCTGGCGGCCGCGTTCCATCTCGGCGTCGAATTCGGCCCCGAACAGCAGCGACATGTTGAGGATCCAGAGCCAGAGCAGCGAAATGATGACGCCGCCGATCGTGCCGTAGGTCTCGTTGTAACTGCTGAAGTTGGCGACGTAGAACCCGAACGCCAGGGAGGCCAGCAGGAAGATCACCAGGGCGATGAGGGACCCAAGGCTCATCCAGCGGAACTTGGGCTGCTTCACATTGGGAGTGGCGTAATAGAGGATGGCGATCGCGAGCACCACGAGCAGCAGGATGACGGGCCACTTGGCGATGTTCCAGACGGCGAGGAAGGCCCCGCCCAGACCAATCGCGTTCCCGACGGACTCTGCCACCGGGCCGCTCAGGACCAGCATGGCAGCCAGCAGCACCACGATCAGCACGGTGGCGATGGTGACGCCGAGCATGGTGCCCCGAAGCTTGATGAACGGACGGCCTTCATCGATTTCGTAAATCCGGTTCATGGCCCGGCCGAACGCCCCCACATAGCCGGAGGCGGACCAGAGTGCGGTGAGGATGCCCAGCACCAGGGTAAATCCGGCAGCGTTGGAGCTGCTGAGCTGCTCGACCGGCTGGCGGATGGCTTCCACTGTTTCGGCGGGCGCGAAACCCTGGGCGATGTCCAGGAGCGCGGACGTGGTCTTGCCGGGCTGTCCGAAGATTCCCAGCAGGGACACGAGGGCCAGCAGCGCCGGGAATAAGGAGAGAACCGAGTAGTAGGTCAGGGCCGCGGCGAGGTCGGGGCACTGGTCCTTGGTGAATTCTCGCAGCGTCTTCTTCGCGATGTACTTCCACGAGGGCTTGGTGACATCGGTGGGGTTGCCCGGTTTGCGTGAGTCGTCCGGAGCGGGCGCCGTGCGTGCCTTGGCGGTGCTGCTCTCCCGGGTTTCGGCGTCGGCCGCGGTGTCTGCCGTGGCGGGGTTCTTGGCCATGGGAATCTTCCTTTGGGGGGTTTAAGTGCGTCAGCCGGCCGGTTTCGAACGGGTCAGGCCTGCTGGACGTTGTCCCTGGCCTCGACGGTCCGATCCTTGACATCCGCCACTGCGCCCTGACCCTCGGCCTTGACGTGCTCGGTGGCGTCCGTGGCAGTGGCCTTGACGTTGTCCATCGCGGCCTGGGCGGGCTCCTTGAGGCCCTCGGCCACGTGCTTGGCGGCCTCGGTGAGTTCCGAAGTGAGCGGTTCGGCCGCGGTCTTCAGCGCATCCGCGGCTTCGCGTTCCTGCTGGCTCGCCGGGATCAAGGAGGAAACCAACAGGCCAGCCCCGAAGGCAATCAGACCGGCAGCCAGGGGGTTGCCCTGGGTCTTCGTCTTGACCTGCGTGGGGGCGTCGCCGATGGCTGCCCCGGCGTCGCTGAAGTGCGCCCCAGCCGTGCCGGCGGCGGAGTTGGCATTGCCGGCGGCGTGGTCGGCAGTTCCCATGACTTTCTCCTTCACTCCGAAAACGGCGTCTTTGACATTTTCTTTGACTTTGTCAGCCTGCCGGTGGACGATGTGCGACGGGGTGACCTTGTCCGCTACGGCGTCGACGTTGGTGCCGAGCCGCGCGCGGGTTGCTTCAATATCTGCTCGGATGACATCCGGGTTTTCACTCATCGTGTTTCCTCGCTGGATCTAGGTGGTGGGTTTGAGCGTGGGCGGGATTTCCTGAAGCGTCGAGGCGGTCTGGGGCATGCCCTTGATCGCGTTGAGTTCCTTGCGGCCCTTGGCTGCCAGGACGGCGGCGACGATTCCCCAGATGATGGCGATGACGACGCCGGACCAGCCCAGGCCCATGACGTTTCCGAGCGCCCACCAGAGCGCCAGGGACAGGAACAGCAGGACGAAGTGGCCGGCGACGCCGGCCCCGGCCAGCATTCCGCTGCCCTTGCCTGCGCGGGTCGCGGACTGCTTCAGTTCGACCTTGGCCAGCTCGACTTCCTGCCGCATCAAAGTGGACATGTCCCGCGTTACTTCGCTCAGGAGGTCGCCCAGAGACGACGTTTCAGCCTTGGCGTGCGCGGCGGTCTGGGGCATTTCGCTGGTCATCGACGGCCGCCGTCGAAGGGATCATCACGGAGCGGATCCTGCCGGAGCGGGTCAGTCACGACGGGCTCGGAGGCCCAGGGGTCCTGGCGGGTGCCGTCACCGAGCGGATCAGTCTCGAGGGGATTGGGCGGGTAGGTGTCCGCGAAGCCCGCCGTCGTGGTTTCCGGGGCCGGCATCTGCACAGGCGGAGGCGGAACGGCCATGCCGGTGTCCGGAACCCTCGCGCCCGTCGTTGAGGCGGCGCCGGTGGCAGCCGGCTCCGGTGCGCCGGCGCTCAGGCTGCGGCTGAGCCGGCCTGCCAGCACGCCGGCTCCGGCTGCGAGGAGCAGGAATGCGCCGGGACGCTGGCGGGCAAAGGACTTCACCTCGGTCAGCAGCGAACCCGGATCGCGGCCATCGAGCCATCCGGCAACGGCGGACGACCGCTCGGCGGCCTGGCGCACTAGGTCGGTGGCGACCCCGGGCTGGTCGGAGGCCGCGGCCATGGTGTGCAGTTCAGTGGAAATGGAGCGCAGGCCTTCGGCGACCTTCTGCTGCTGCGTGCCGGCCTGATCCGTCAGGTCCGACTTCGCCTGGTGCAGGAGATCCCTGGCGTTCGTCTTCACCTCGGCCGCGACGTTGGCGGCTTCCGTTTTAGCCGTCTCTGCCACGGTCTGGGCTGAATCCGCGGCCTGGCGCTTCACATCGGCGGCCTCGCCCTTGGCGGCATCGGTCTTTGACGCTCCGCCGTCGGTGGAGGTGACGGTCGGCGGCGTCGTGCCGTTTGCCGCCGGCGGGAAGGTGGTTTCCGGCCGGAGGGGAGTCTGCTGGGTGGCGGTAGGGGTGCGGTAGCTACCGTGCTGGGGCCATTGGTTCTCTGTCATCTTCGCTCTCTTTTCAAGATCGGCTGCTGATCACGAACCAGCAATAACTGGAGGGTTAATAGTAAGCATGATTACTAACAATAGTAAGTACCCTTTGCTTTATTTCTTCGGTCGCCTGCCGCGGTCCACCCGCGGTGAAGCCTGCTCCGGCCGGTGAACTAGGCTTGAAGCATGAGCAAAACGGTGGGTGGCTGATGGCGAAGCGGGGCAGGGCTGCCGGCCGGAGCAACACCGAAAAGACGGCGGGAGTCGTGGAGCTGCCGAAGGGCAGCCGCCCCGAGGGGCCGTTGGAGGGCGTCTATTACATCGATACCGGCGACTGTGAGCTGATCGCCGACCAGGACAACTCCAATGGCTGGCTGCTGCGGATTAATGGCGTGATGAGTTCGCACATCGACCTGGCGGATCCGTTGTTCCTCGACTTCGAGTACATGCGCTGGATCGCGGCCCTGGTGGAATCGCGCTGGCCGCGGGAGTCCCGGCCGAAGCTGCGCGCCCTGCACCTTGGCGGCGGGGCATGCTCACTGGCGCGCTACCTCCACGCCGCCTACCCCGACGCCCGCCAGGTGGTGGTGGAACTCGACGGCAAGCTGGCCGAATACGTCCGTGGTTGGTTCGACCTGCCGAAGGCGCCGCTGATGCGCCTGCGTGTGGGGGAGGCCCGCGAAGTCACCGAAAGCCTGACGCCGCAGACCCGGGACCTGATCATCCGCGATGTTTTTGCCGGCTCGCTGACGCCGCGTCCGCTCACCACGCGGGAGTTCAACGAGCACGCCCAGCGGGTCCTGGCCCCCGGCGGAATCTACGTGGTGAACTCCGGCGACGCCCCGGACCTCAGGAACGCCCGCGAGGACGCCGCGACCATTGCGGACACCTTCAAGCACACCGTGATCATCGCCGACCCGGCCATGCTCAAAGGCAGGCGCTACGGGAACATGATCATGGCCGGCAGCGACATCCCGTTCGACAACGACCCCGGACTGGCGCGGCGGCTGCTGGGCGGCGCAGTGCCCGCCCACATCTGGAACGACGACAAGGTCCGGGCCTTCGCCGCCGGCGCACCGGTCCGCCACGACCCGGAAGCCGTCGACCCGCCGTCGACTGCTCCGTAACGGCCCTTTAGCGGCCCGAAAACGGCACCTACGGAGCAGTCGATGCAGGTCCTCCCCGCCCCATGAGCGCCTCGCGGTGCCCCTTCGTCTGTTCGCGCAGCGCCTGCACCACGGCAGCGACGGCGGGCCGGCGCATGGAATCGGGCCGCAGTACCATCCAGTACGGCAACAGCTCGGCGAAATCCTCCGGCAGCAGCCGGACGAGATCCGGATGCAGGTCCGCCGCGAAGCACGGCAGGAACCCGATCCCGGCACCGGCGCGGGTCGCCTCCACATGAACGAAGACGTTGGTGGAGCTCAGGCCGTCCCGCATGGTCGGCACCAGGCGGCGCGGGGCATCCAGATCGTCCACCTGAAGCATTGAATCCACGAAGTACACGAGCGAATGCGTCGTCAGCTCCTCGATCGTCGTCGGGGTGCCGTGCTCGGCGAGGTAACCGCGGGAGGCGTACATCCCGAGCATGTACTCGCCGAGCCGGGCCGCCGCGGCCCGGTGCACCTGCGGTTCGCCCACCACGACTTCGATGTCCAGCCCGGAACGCTGCTGGAGCGCCCGCCGGGTCACTGTGATGATCTCGACGCTGAGGCCCGGATGGTCCCGGCGCAGCCTCGCCACGGCGGGGGCCGCGATGTAGGCGCTGAAGCCGTCCGTCGCGGTCATCCGGACGACGCCGGTGATCGGGTCCGGTACCCGGCCGGGCTGTTCGAGGGTCCGGATCGCAGCCTCCACCCGCTCAGCCACCTGCACAGCTTCGGCGCCCAGCTCCGTCAGCTCCCAGCCGCCCGAGGCGCGCGAGAGCACCCGGCCGCCCAGGGCCTTCTCCAGCGCCGCAATCCGGCGCGACACCGTGGTGTGGTTCAGCCCCAGGGCCTGCGCCGCCGTCGTGAACTTCGCGGAGCGGGAAACCGCCAGGAGCACGAGCAAGTCATCCGGGTTCGCGTTCATATCTGCAATTCTGCACATAAGGGGTGCTTGTTTGACCATTGAATCGCACACTTTGTGCGGCAATACTCAGTAAAGCTGCTCAGTGCCGTGCATCGCACTTCCTCTGGGCTGTTGAAGACCGCGAACTGAGGAGTGCAGACATGGAGAGCAGCAGCTTGAACGGGCGCAAGGCCCTGGTGACCGGCGGCGCCGGCGGAATCGGCGCTGCCAGTGTCCGTGCCCTCGCGGCACGGGGTGCCAAGGTAGTGATCGCGGATGTGGATGAGGCCGCGGCCGCAGCCCTCGCCGACGAGGTCGGCGGCACCTCCTGGGCGGTCAACCTGCTCGACGTCGAGGCTCTCGAGACCGTGAGCCTGGACTGCGACATCCTCGTCAACAACGCCGGCATCCAGAGGATCAGCCCGATCGAGGACTTCGACCCCGCGGACTTCCGCCGTATCATGACCCTGATGCTGGAAGCGCCGTTCCTGCTCATCCGCGCCGCGCTGCCGCACATGTACGCCAACAACTTCGGCCGGATCATCAACCTGTCCTCAGTGCACGGGCTCCGCGCCTCGCCGTTCAAGAGCGCCTATGTCTCGGCCAAGCACGGCCTTGAGGGCCTGAGCAAGGTCACGGCGCTGGAAGGCGGCGCGCACGGCGTCACGTCAAACTGCATCAACCCCGGCTACGTCCGGACGCCGCTCGTCGAGTCCCAGATCGCGGACCAGGCCAAGGTGCACGGGATCCCGGAGTCCGAGGTCCTCGCCAAGATCATGCTGACCGAGGCCGCCGTCAAGCGCCTCGTCGAGCCGGAGGAGGTCGCCTCCCTCGTGGCCTGGCTTGCCTCCGACGACGCCGGCATGGTCACCGGCGCAAGCTACACGATGGACGGCGGGTGGTCCGCCCGGTAGCCAGCCGGTGGCCAGTGGGCCCGCCCAGCGGGCCGCTCAGTCGGCTGTCTTGTCGTCGCCCTGATCCGGGGTGGCCGGTTCGGTGGATCGTCGGATGTAATCGTTGACGGCATCCTCGGGAACACGGAACGATCGGCCCACCCGCACGGCCGCGATGGCATGCGACTTCACCAGACGGTAGACGGTCATCTTGGACACCCGCATGGCCGCAGCGACTTCCGCGATGGTAAGGAAGTGCGAGGAAACATTCGCTGAGCTCATTTCTTCTGGCCCGTCCACTAGTCGGGGTACCGGAGTTGCCGGTAGTCGTAGAAGATGACGTCGCCCGCCGGGCTGCCGGCCATCCGGAGTCCGACGTAGGGGGCCTCGATCACGGCCACTGTGCCCAGGTGCCGGCCGTTGAACGGATCATCGCCAATCAGTACCTGTCCCACCCGGAACGGAATCCGCGGTGCTCTTGCGCGGCCAACCGTTCCCGACAGGAAACTGGCCACGCGGCTTCGTTCGCGTTGAGCCTGTGGAGATGCTGGGAACTCCATCGGAACCACTCCTTCAGAAGGCGTGCCACTCGGATTTTCGGCAAGTCCGGGCCGGTTGCGTGAGGGCTCCCCAGCCAGCGTTCCGGCCGGTCCGGTACCGCCTGAAGCAACTGTAGCCGTCAGCCCCTTTCGTCACACGAGTAACTTCTACCCCTGCCGGACCGGGCACCACTTGGGCCGCAGCGCCGACTACTTGCCGGCCTGAAGCTCCATTCCGTTTCCGGCCAGGGCAAGGGTCCCGCCAAGGCCGATCATCATCACCCCGCCGGTGGTGCCCAGGGTGGCGATCCGCCGGGGCGAGCGGGCAAACCAGCGGCGGGCCTTGCCCGCGATGAGCGCCCACCCGCTGTCCGAGACCAGCGCGATCCCGAGGAAAAGGGCCCCCAGTGTTGCCAGCTGCAACGGGATGGCGCCGGCCGGGTAGTCGACAAACTGCGGCAGCACGGCGACAAAGAAGACAATCGACTTGGGATTGGTGGCACCCACGATGAACCCCTCCCGGAGGATCCGGAACGTCGACGTCGGACGCGGGGGACCGGCCGCCGTCGTGCCGCCACCGCGGTGCCGGATGGCCTGGACCCCCAGGTAAACCAAATAGGCCGCACCCGCGAACTTGACCACGCTGAAGAGCAGCACGGACTGGGCCAGCACCACGCCCACCCCCAGGGCAACCGCGGCGATCTGCAGCAGTTCCCCGGCGGCGTTGCCCAGCACGCTCAGGAGCCCGCCCCTGCGGCCCAGCGCCAGCGTCCGCCCGATGACGAAGAGCACGCTGGGACCCGGCACGGCAATCAGGAGGAGCGCCGCGAGGGCAAACGCCAGCAGGTTCGGGGCGGGGACCATAACTGATTTTAGCCCCGCCGTGGAGCCGGCCGCAGGACC
>NZ_AUPJ01000079.1 GCF_000427315.1 Arthrobacter sp. TB 26 | reverse complement strand
GCCCCCGCACCCCTCAGGCATTGTTACTGGGCCGCAGCCATCTGGTTGTTGGCGTCCTTGAGGGCCGCCTGGACGTCGGCTTCGGTGACAGTCCCGGTGGCTGCCTTGGCGAAGAGGCTCTTGATGGCCGTGCCCGTGAGGGTTTCCATCTGGCCTTCCTTGGGGATCAGCGGCATCGGCAGGGCGTGGTTGGCCAGCGCGTCGTTCTTGAGCTTGACCTCGTCAGTCTGGAAGGCGGCGTCCGAGGAGGCGCCCGTGACAACCGGCAGGGAACGGAAGGCCTTGTTCAGTGCGACCTGCTCGGCGTCGTTGGTGAGCCAGCCGGTCAGCTTGATTGCGTTTTCCTTGTTCTTGGAATTCTTGAACACGCTCAGGTTGATGCCGGCGACGTGGCTCTGGGTGCCCTCGGGACCGCTGGCACCGGCCTTCATCATGGGAACGGGGGCAACGGCCCAGTCCTTGAAGCCGCGGGCATCGAAGTTCTTGACCGGGCTCTGGTCGAACATCATGGCTGCCTTGCCGTTGATCAGGTTGTCGACCTTTTGGGCGCCGTCCGAGATCTCCGCGTCCGACGGCGACATCACCTTGTCGGTGGCCATCAGGTCAATCCACTGCTTGACGCCTGCGACCTGGGCCGCGCTGTCAAAGGTCGGCTTGCCGTCCTTGTCGAACAGGGTGCCGCCGTTCTGCAGCCCGCGCACGAACGCCTGGTGGGAGTTGGCGGAGACCGACGCGCCGGCGGCCGTGAAGCCCCACTGGTCCGGCTTGCCGTCGCCGTTGGTGTCCTTGGTCAGCTTCTTGGCGTCCGCGACGAACTCATCCCAGGTGGCCGGCGGCGTCTCGATGCCGGCTTCCTTGAACATCTTCGGGTTGTAGTACATGTTGTACGCGAGCCCGTACAGCGGGACCGACGTCGGGGTCTTGCCCTCGGCGCCGCCGGTGGACCAGCTGGTCTTCAGGAAGCGGTCCTTGCCGCCGACCGCGTCCAGGAGGGCGCCTTCCACCGGTTCGAACGCGCCGGTTTCCTGCAGCGTGACGGCCCAGGTGTTGCCGATGTTCAGGACGTCGGGGCCGTCGCCGCTCGTGACGGCCGTCAGGATGCGGTTGTACAGATCGTTCCAGCCGATGACCTCAAGCTTGACCTTCACGCCGGTCTTCTCGGTGAAACGGTCCAGGCTGGGCTTGAGCTTGGCCGCGGTGTCCTCGAGGCTGTTGCCCTGGTTGGAGGCCCAGTAGGTGATGGTGTCGCTGCTGGTGGCCTGGCTGCTGCCGCCGCAGGCGGTCATGCCGAATGCCAGGGTTGCCGTGGCGGCCAGGGCCGACAGGACTTTGATGGGGTTCTTCATGGTTGCTCCGGGTTTCTCGTCGTCGAGCTGGGGCTGGTGTGGGGGCGGGCTGGACTGCTAGGCGGAGAGTGTTGCCGCGGTGGGATCCCAGTCCTCGGGCAGGGCAGGGACCTTGGCGGCCGAGCTTTCGACATCCACGAAGGCGCGGGTGTCGATCGACTCGGAGATGGAGGCCATGGTGTCGAGGATGTGGAATGCCAGCTCACCCTGGGCCCGGTGCGGCCGGCCCTCGCGGATGGCGCGGGCCATTTCCAGCACCCCGGCGCCGCGGCTGGCGGTGGAGCCAATGGACGGGACAGTGGTCCAGTCGTCGGAGCCGAGCGCGCAGATCCGGATGTCGCCGTCGAAGTTGTTCGGGTCCGGCAATGCGATGGTGGCGTCAGAACCGGTGATCTCCACGAAGCCGGCGCGCTTGAACGGTGAATCGAAGCTGAAGATGCTCTGGCCGGACTCGCCGCCTTCGAACTCCAGGATAGAGCTGACGTGGGTCGGGACGGTGACGGCGAATTCCTCGCCGGCCTTGGGCCCGGAGCCAATGACACGGGTTTCGCGGGACTTGGAGCCGAACGCGGCCACCCGGCGGACGCTGCCGAAGGTCTGGACCAGGGTGGTGAGGTAGTACGGGCCGATGTCGAACAGCGGGCCGGCGCCGTCCTGGAACAGGAACGCGGGGTTCGGGTGCCAGGATTCCGGGCCGGGGGACTGCATCAGGGTCAGGGCGGTCAGCGGCGTGCCGATGTCGCCGCGTTCGATCATCCGGCGCGCGGTCTGCAGGCCGGCGCCCAGGAAGGTGTCCGGGGCGCAGCCGAGTCGGACACCGGCGGCGTCCGCCGCCTTGAGCAGCCCGCGGCCGCTTTCCCGGTCCAGCGAGAAGGGCTTCTCGCTCCAGACATGTTTGCCGGCGTTGACGGCCTGCGTGGCCACCTCGACATGGGCAGCCGGGATGGTCAGGTTGATGACGATCTCGACGTCGGGGTTGCCGAGGACGGCGTCGACCCCGCCGTGGTTCGCAATCCCGTATTCCGCGGCGCGGGCGGCGGCGGCGTCCTCGAAGAGGTCCCCGATTGCGACGACCCTGACGTCCGGGAAGCTCGTGAGGTTGTCCAGGTACTGCTTGCTGATGACCCCGGCGCCGATGATACCGACGCCGACGGGGCCCGATCCGAGAGGGCCGAAGGCTGTTCCCGCTGCGTGGCTCATGCGGAGACCTTCCCGGCGCTGAGGTAGTTGTAGCTGTCCCGGACGGCGTCGAACATATCGCCCTGGAAATCATCGAGCTCGATCACACCGGCCTCAAGGGAGCCAGCTGCCGCGAGCACATCCCAGACGGGCATCTTGCCGTCACCCACGGCGAGTTGGCTCGACGGGTCTGAGGTGATGGGGCCGTCCTTGATGTGGATGAACTTCACCCGGTCACCCAGGCGGGCGAGGAGGTCGGCCGGGTTCTGGCCGCCCACGGCAGCCCAGTAGGTGTCCAGCTCGAGGACGACCTCCGGGTCCAAATGGTCAGCGAGGTGTTCCAGGGCGGTCTTGCCGTCGATCACGGACTCAACTTCCCACCAGTGGTTGTGGTAGCCGACGCGCACGCCGTAGGCGGCTCCCTTGGTGGCGGCGGCGTTGAGCTGGGCGGCGGTTTCCTTGATGTCCTCGATCGTGTTCCAGCGCTCGATCGGAACGTGCGGATCGATCACTGTGCCGATGCCCAGCTGCCGGGCGGCCGCGAAGATGGCGTCCTGGTCATCGCTGAGCAGGGGAGCGTGGCCGGACGGGGCCGTGAGGTTGTTCTCGGCCATGGCCTGCTTCAGTTCAGCGGCTTTGGCGACGAAACGGTAGGGCTCAACCATGGTGAAGCCGATTTCGGCCAGGCGCTGGATGGTTCCAGCGAGATCCTCTTCAAGGGCCTTGCGGACCGTGTAGAGCTGGATCGAGTATGACACTGTCTCTCCTCGTCGTTGGGGGGATGAGCTGCAGCCGCTCCCGCCTGACGCTGTGCCAACCGGTTCATGCAGGGTGAGTGAGCTGCCTCACACCCCAAGCTAGAACTACTTTTGCCGATGGTCAAGCAAAAGTTGCAAACTTTGTTTCAATCTTTCGGAAGCGTGACAGGCATAAGAACTTCGTGCTATCACTTACTCATGAGTACGACCACCGGCAACGAACCCGCCGCCCCCGAGGCCGCCGGCACTCTGTCCCGTGCCGGGGACCTGTTCCAGCTGCTGCGCGACGGCAAGGCCCGCACCCGGGCCGAACTGGCCCTCACCACCGGCCTGGCCCGGTCCACCGTCGCGTCCCGCATCGACGCGCTGATGCACTCCGGACTGGTCGGACCGGCGGGCGAGGCCAGCTCCAGCGGCGGCAGGCCGCCGTCGCGCTTTGCCTTCAACCCCGCCGCCCGCGTTGTGCTGGCGGTCGACGTCGGAGCCACCCACATGATCATTGCCGTCACGGACCTGGGCGGAGCGGTGCTGGCGGAGCAGCGGCTGACCCAGGACGTCGCCGAGGGCCCCGAGGCCGTACTGGACCGGCTCGTGGCCGAAGGTGCCAAACTGCTTGGCCAGGCCGGCCGCGGCAGGAAAGACCTCGCCGGCATCGGCATCGGCCTGCCCGGTCCCGTGGAACACGCCACCGGGATGCCGGTGAAGCCGCCGATCATGCCCGGCTGGGACGGGTTCGACGTCGTCCGTCACGTCCAGCGCTCGCTGCCGGTCCCCGTACTGGTGGACAACGACGTCAACATCATGGCCCTGGGGGAGCGGACCGCCTACTGGCCGGAGCACGAGAACTTCCTCTTCATCAAGGTTGCCACCGGCATCGGGGCAGGCATCATCAGCAGCGGCCAGCTCCAGCGCGGCGCCAACGGCACCGCCGGCGACCTCGGCCACGTCCGGGTGCCCCGCGGCGATGACGTGCTTTGCCGCTGCGGCAACTACGGCTGTCTGGAGGCGCTCGCCTCCGGCCCCGCCGTCGCGCACGGCCTCACTCTTCAGGGCCTGCAGGCAGTGAACGGCGGCGACGTGCTCCGGCTCGTGGCCGAGGGAAACCTCCAGGCGATCCAGGCGCTCCGCCAGGCGGGCCGGGACCTGGGCGACGTGCTGGCCACCGTCGTAAACCTGCTCAACCCGTCCGTCATCGTGATCGGCGGAAGTCTCGGCCAGGCCGGCGAACACCTCATGGCGGGNCGGGAGTCCGCGAGGTGGTCTACCGGCGCTCGCTGCCGCTGGCCACCACCCACCTGCGGATCGGCCTGTCCATGGCAGGGGACCAGGCCGCCATCCTGGGCGCCAGCCAGATGGTCACGCAGTACGTGCTCTCGCCCGCCGTGATCGAGGCAACCTTGCAGGCCGCCGGCTGACGCCGGGAAATTGCGCGGGTGTCACAATCGCAGGGTCCGGTCCGGGCCCGTGATAGCAATGGGACTGATGAAAGCATATTTCTGCCCGCCGGCCGGGCCGCGGCACCCATGAGCTCCAACGTCCTCGCCAAGGTGCCACGCAGCTGGATGCTGCTGGCCGCCATCGGGCTCATCGCCCTGAACATGCGCGGTCCGTTCGTGGCCGTGGCGCCAGTGGTCGGCCCGATGCAGCAGGAACTCGGCTTCTCCCCGGTCGAACTGGGCCTCCTGACCGGCATCCCGGTGCTGTGCTTCGCCCTTGCTTCGCCGCTCGCCTCGCTGACCGGACGCAAACTCGGCGCGGAAGTCGCCATCACCCTCACCCTGCTGGGCGTGCTGCTGGGCGTCATGGTGCGCTCGGCGGGCAACGGCGCCATGGTCATGCTGGGCACCGTGATGCTCGGTATCGCCATCACGATCGGCAACATCGCCGTTCCGTTGATCATCCGACGCGACTTCGCCCCGGCCCGGCAGGCCACGGCGATGGGCATCTACACCGCCGCCCTGAACATCGGCTCCTTCATCACCGCCATGGTGATGGCGCCGCTGGCCGAGCTGCTGGGGTGGCGGCTGGCCCTGGCCGCCTGCGGACTCTTTGCTGTCGCGGCGTTGGCTGCGTGGGTGCTCGCCTTTGGCAGCCGGGCGTTCCGCCCCGAACCCGTCCCCGCCCCGGGCCCCGCACGTGCCGGAATCAAGCCGGCGTCGCGCTGGATCACCGTCGGGCTGACCGCAGGGTTCGCCGGTCAGGCGTTCTCCTACTATGGGGTGACCGCCTGGCTGCCCAGCATCCTCGCGGATGAGCTGGGCATGACGGCCGCGGCGGCCGGCGCCGGGTCCTCGCTGTTCCAGATCCTCGCCATCGTGGGCGGTCTGGGCGTTCCGCTCGCGGCCCGTTTCGCCAGCACGACGGCGGTCGGCCTCACCTTGGGGCTGTTGTGGCTGACCGTCCCGGTGGGCTTGCTGCTGGCGCCGGAGCTGTGGTGGCTGTGGTCGTCGTTCGGCGGCGTCGCCCAGGGGGGCGGTATCACGCTGATTTTCATCGCCATCATCCGGCTGGCCCGGGACCAGGCCTCGGCGGGCCGGATGTCCGCCCTCGTGCAGGGGGTTGGCTACTCCTTCGGTGCCCTGGCACCGACCCTCCTGGGCTACGTGAACGGCGTCTCGGGAACCTGGACCGGCCCGCTGCTGATGGTGCTCGGCTCGGTGGCGATGTTCATCCTCGGCACCGCGCTTTCCCTTCGGCACGTCCCCAAGGCGCACTGAGCTACGTCACCGGGGGCGCGATTTGATCTTCCCTGTCCGGGCTGGACGTGGACGTGGGCATCCGGCGTCGAGTGCCGCCGTACGTCTTGGCCCGCCAGCCAGTCACTTTTTGCAGGCGGACGATGATCGGGTCCGCCGCGAGCGGTATTCCCACGGCCAAGCCGACAGTTAGAAAAATGAGCGCCAATTCTGCTCTACTATTCCGTACCCCGACATACGTTATGAAGGCCGTGGTGAGGTCCACCTCTGTGGTTATCCGGAGTGGCGGACCGATGTCCCGTTCCTCCTGCGTCGCCTCGGCAAGTGCCGAAATTCGCTTGACTATCTGGTCGCGCTCAGCGGCCACGTCTTCGGCGGACTCGCCGACAACCTCGACCGTTATCGCAGCGCGGCTGTAGCTCACCTGCCATTGACTTCCCGAATTGGGGAGGTATACGAGGTGGCCCTTGCGGATGCCCGAACCGTAGAGCGGGGCCGAGGCACTCCGCGGACTGACGTCACGGTTATCTGCATTGAAGCGATGGACCACGATCGACGCGAACGGGACAACTTGAAGCGGGTCCGACTGAAAAACGTTGCCTTTAATTGGCAACGGCGGCAGAAATCGCACATCCGTTTTGGTGTAGTAGACGCCCGTTCCCTCGTGGGCAGCGACCAGGACCGGCAACATGAGGAGTGCTATGCCCAGCGCCAAGTACCAACGCCGCATAATCGTCGTTCGACCACGCGCAACGCGGTGTCGAAGATGATCGCGAAGTCTCATGGTTGCCCATCCGTCACCGCGGCAGCATTTCGCCGGATATTTGCATAGGCGCCGCACAGGCCAGCGACCAGGAAGAGCGTGCCGCAAGCCTGCGGAAAGCTGAATGCGTCGAAGAAAGCGAAACTCAAGCTACCCGCCACCATTGAGGCGACCAGGGCCAGCCCCATGGCATGCATCGGCTGTCCTTTGCCATAGCGACGGGCGGAAATGGCCACAGTCGCGGCTGACGCGATGATGGCCAACAAACTGACGAGGCCGACGAGTCCGATTTCAATGACGCTCCCCAAATACTGGTTGTCCAGGATTCGATAGGCGGGCAGGAACGTCCCGAACCCACGCCCGAACCAAGGACTGACAAGCAGGAAAGATAGTGCGTCGTCGTAGCTGTCGGTTCGGGACGCGACGCTCGAGTCACCGGCGGAGAACATTCCCACGACGGTGCCGGCCATCCCGGGAACGGCCACATACACCGCGACGGCACCCACTGCCATCACGAAGCCGGCAGCCCGCCGGACAGCAGGCGTCCACGACGGAATCAGGATCAAAAGAACGGCGGCCAAGGAAATGAAGGCTGACCTGCTGACGGACAACACCGCGGAAAGGGTTATTGCGGCGACCGGAAACCACCGCAGGAAGGCAGACCGGGACCGCTCGTGAATGGCGAAGGTCAGGCAGAACGGCAGCATCATCGACAGCACGACGGCGTACTCCAGGGGGTGCGTGGCTGTCGCAGCCGCGCGCACGAACCCGCCTCGGCCTCCAATCCCGACGTTCCCGCCTGCCGACAGTCCGGGAATCTGCCACGTATCCACGATGTTCAAGCCAGTAAAGAACTGTGCAAGGCCTAACCCGGCGTAGAGGCCGGCGAACAAGGTGAGTCTTCTCACGAGGACCATTAAGCGGTCCTCGCGGGTGACCCCGTCATGTGCGATGAGCAAGATGCCAACCAGTGCTCCGACCCTGATGAGCCCCATGTCAGCGACGCTGACCTCCGACGACGGCGTGGCCACCAGAGCAGATTTCGAGTAGCTTGCCACGCAGGCGCCGACGAAGATGAAGGCCGCGGTACGAACCCATTGAATACTTTTTGGGCCGGCGAGGGCAGGCCGTTGGATACGATGCCATGCCCACCATAACAACGCCACAATTGCCAGGAGATAGACGGGTGAACCCGCGCTGCCCAGCGCTTCGATTCGCTGATCGGTAGGAACCACGAACAGCAAAATGGCATACCACGTGATGACGGTGACAGCATCCGGGCCGTTGAGATTCCGGAATTTGGCTATGACCAACTCATGACGCCCCCGCGTTGGCGTGGCCACGGCAGCCACGTCTATTTGTTCGATGCCATGGTCGGGAATTCTTCTTTCTGCTCAACCTGCGGGAGCGGGGCCGGACTTTCGGACGCCCCATGCTCGGCCGGGACAGGTCGCCCGATTCGGAACCCGGACCGGGAGTTCCCGCCTCGTTCCGCCATCGGGGGGGCGTCCTCAAGGGGCTGATCTACCTCCCCCATGTCCTGGCGTCGCCGCCGCTTGGTCCCTTTCCGGGATGTGATGAGGCGGTCGAGCAGTCCGGTCACCAAAACAGTGATGCAACCACCTACCGCTATGGCGGCCAACACGGCCCGGAGCTGGCTCTTCCGGTCAACCAGGGCCTCGTTCTCCCGGACAATCGTCATAGCGGTGATACGGGACGAGGATGGAACATTCAATTGATCCTGCATGATCACAAGGTTCTGCGGTACCACTTTCAGCACGTCGTCGAGCACCTGAAGGCTGCTTGCCGGGCTCTCGCCTTCCGATGTGATGAGCATGATGGGCCCGGAGGACGCTGCATCCTTCTCGGCGACGTAGCCTGTTCCGACGTGACCTTTCACGATCTCTTCCTGAACGGAACCTGAGCCCAGCCTCACGCTGAGTACACTGAGCGCTTGATCCAGACCGCCCAAAAACAGGTAAGGATTTCCTCCCGGGGTGACCAGGGACGCCGGTGGAATGAGCACGACTCGCGCGGTCCCTTTGTAAGTTGGCGGCACAACCGAGGACAACAACAGTGCCGCACAAGCAGTCAGCAAGACACCGACGACGACGAAGTACCAGCGTCGCAGTAGGCCCGTGCCCAAATCACGCAACAGCACGGGTACCTCTTGTTCCGAGCGTGATGCAGGCTCGAACTGGTCTTTTCGCCACTGGGTCGGACCTGAATTCCATTGCTTGCCTCCGTTGCCGTGCCGAGAGCCTGACGAGCGGGCTGGTGCATTCACGTTGTCACATCGTAACCGTGGGCACCTTGGCGCGACAGTAGTCACAGTGAAGTCAAGTAGTCCGCGCAAAGTGGCAGGTATTTCCACCAAGAAGGACCACTTCACTTTCCGGCCGCAGCCTGGCCCAGGGCCCGCCGAGGTGAGAATTAAGGCCCATGTTCACGAGGAACATGGGCCTTAACTGTCACCTCGACGCCGTTGTCGAGGCCCTGGGGGTCTTCCGTCGCTGGGCCGCCGCCCCGGATCTCGGGGGTGCCTGTTGCGAAGGGCATGGCAGCCCAGCAGACGGAAATCTGTGCCTTACTGTGGCACTGAGCCGGCCCTAGGCGGGGACGAGCGCGGGATCCTCGGTGGGGAGGTCGCCGCCGTCGCGCGCTTCGTGCAGGAACCGGTCGTACGCCGGAAGCGTCAGGAAGGCCGGGAACGACGGGGTCAGCGTGACTTCCTCGAAGATGTCCCGTGCATCGGCGAAGCGGTCGCCTTCGAAGCGTTCGAGCTTGGCGAACTCCTCGTCCAGCATGTCCTCGACCCATTCGCGGGTGATGACGTCGCCCTTGTCTGTGATGGCGCGGGAGAAGATCCACTGCCACAGCTGCGAGCGGGAGATCTCCGCGGTGGCGGCGTCCTCCATCAGGTTGTGGATGGCGACGGCGCCATTGCCGCGGAGCCAGGACTCGATGTAGCGGATGCCGACCTCGATGTTGTTCCGGATGCCCTGCTCGGTGATGGTGCCGGTGGTGGAGGCGATGTCGAGCAAAGCGCGGTCGTCCGGGGTGACGTCCTCGCGGAGGCGGTCCAGCTGGTTCGGGCGGTCGCCGAGGACGCCGTCGAACACTTCGCGGCACACCGGCACCAGGTCCGGGTGGGCCACCCAGGAGCCGTCGAAGCCGTCGCCGGCCTCACGCGTCTTGTCGGCGCGGACCTTCTCGATGGCGATCGCGTTGGCTTCGGCGTCCTTGCGGTTGGGGACGGCCGCGGCCATGCCGCCGATGGCCATGGCGCCGCGCTTGTGGCAGGCCCGGACCAGTTGTTCGGTGTAGGCGCGCATGAACGGCTGGGTCATGGTCACCTGGCTGCGGTCCGGCAGGACAAAGCGCGGGCCCCGGGTGCGGAAGTTCTTGATCAGCGAGAAGATGTAGTCCCAGCGGCCGGCGTTCAGGCCGGCGGCGTGGTCGCGCAGTTCGTAGAGGATCTCCTCCATTTCGAACGCGGCCGTGATGGTTTCGATCAGCACGGTGGCGCGGATGGTGCCCTGCGGGATGCTGAGCAGGTCCTGGGCGAGGACGAAGATGTCATTCCACAGCCGGGCCTCGAGGTGGTTCTCGATCTTCGGCAGGTAGAAGTACGGGCCCTTGCCCTGGGCGATCAGGCGGCGGGCGTTGTGGAAGAAGTACAGGCCGAAGTCCACGATGCCGCCGGCGATCGGGGTGCCGTCAATGAGCATGTGCTTTTCCGGCAGGTGCCAGCCGCGGGGCCGGACCACAATCGTCGGCAGGTCCTCGGCGGCGCGGAGCTTGTACTCCTTGCCTTCGGGGGAGGTGAAGTCGATCCGGCGCTCCAGCGCGTCGGTGAGGTTGAGCTGGCCCTGGATGACGTTGCGCCACGACGGGGTGGAGGAGTCCTCCATGTCCGCGAGCCACACCTTGGCGCCGGAGTTCAGCGCGTTGATGGTCATCTTCTTGTCCACCGGGCCGGTGATCTCGACGCGGCGGTCCTCAAGGCCCGGTGCCGGGGGAGCAACGCGCCAATTCGGATCATTGCGGACGGACTCGGTCTCGCGGAGGAACCGCGGGTCCTGGCCCTTGCCGATCTGCTGGCGGCGGTCCCGGCGGGCCTGCAACAGCTCCAGCCGCCGCCCCTTGGTCGCCTTGTGCAGCTTGGCAACAAACGCCAAGGCATCAGGCGTCAGGACCTCGCTCTGCCGGCAAATCGGCTGTGCGGTCAACGTAACCCCGTTGATGGTGAAGTTGTCAGTGAAGCTGTTCATGGGAGTTGCTCCTTGAATGTCCGCTGTTGCCCTATCACTTTTGGTCTCCTAAGGAGGTTCATGGGGTCCAAAAGTGATAGGGCAACGGGCGGGAAAAGCTGGGGATTAGTGGAACTGGCCTTCTTCGGTGGATCCCACCAGAGCCAGGGTGGATGCGTTCGGGTTGAGCGCGGTTGCGATGTCGTCGAAGTAGCCGGTGCCGACTTCGCGCTGGTGCTTGGTCGCGGTGTAGCCGCGGGCTTCGGAGGCGAATTCCTTCTCCTGCAGCTCGACGTAGGCACTCATGCCTTCACGGGCGTAACCGTGGGCGAGATCGAACATCGAGTAGTTCAGGGCGTGGAAGCCGGCCAGGGTGATGAACTGGAAGGTGAAGCCCATCGCACCGAGTTCGCGCTGGAACTTGGCGATGGTCGCGTCGTCGAGGTGCTTCTTCCAGTTGAACGACGGGGAGCAGTTGTAGGAGAGCATCTGGTCCGGAAAGTCGGCCTTGACGGCTTCGGCGAACTTGCGGGCCAGCTCCAGGTCCGGGGTGCCCGTTTCCATCCAGATGAGGTCGGAGTACGGGGCGTAGGCCTTGGCGCGGGCGATGCAGGGTTCGATCCCGTTGCGGACCTTGTAGAAGCCCTCCGCGGTGCGTTCGCCGGTGACGAACTCCTTGTCGCGGTCGTCGACGTCGGAGGTGATCAGGGTGGCTGCCTCGGCATCGGTGCGGGCGATGATGACGGACGGGGTGCCCGCGACGTCGGCTGCCAGGCGGGCGGCGTTCAGGGTGCGGACGTGCTGCTGGCTGGGGATCAGGACCTTGCCGCCGAGGTGGCCGCACTTCTTTTCCGAGGCAAGCTGGTCTTCCCAGTGCACGCCCGAGGCGCCGGCCTGGATCATGGACTTCATCAGTTCATAGGCGTTCAGCGGGCCGCCGAAGCCGGCCTCGGCGTCGGCGACGATCGGGACCATCCAGTCCTCGACGGTCTGGATGCCCTCGGAGAACTCGATCTGGTCGGCGCGGAGCAGGGCGTTGTTGATGCGGCGGACCACGGTGGGTACCGAGTTGGCCGGGTACAGGGACTGGTCCGGGTAGGTGTGGCCCGAGTTGTTGGCATCGGCGGCAACCTGCCAGCCGGAAAGGTAGATGGCGCGGAGTCCGGCCTTGACCTGCTGCACGGCCTGGTTGCCGGTCAGCGCGCCGAGGGCGTTGGTGTACTTGCCTTCCTGGTGTTCCGTGGTGAGCTGCTTCCACAGCTTCTCCGAGCCGCGGCGGGCCAGGGTGTGTTCCTCGGAGACGCGGCCGCGGAGGCGGACGACGTCGGAGGCCTTGTAGTCCCGGGTGACACCTTCCCAGCGCGGGTTGGCGGCCCACTCGAGCTCCAGCGCGGCGGCCTGCTCTTCGGGCGTCTGGGTGGGCTCAAATGCTGCAGTCATCTTTGTCTCCTTAGTGGGGCCCGGGCCGGTGTTACTGCTTCCTCGCAGTGCGACTGGATGATCCGGTGCGGTGTAACTTTTCCGTAAGACCTACTTTTCTGTACTTCCAAGGGGCTTTCTAGACCAAAAGGGTGGAAAGAAACGCACTTCTTCGCGTATTCTCAAGAAATGCACCCAGCCAGTTGGAACCGCCCCGCCTCCGCCGCCTCGCCTGCCGTCCCGGAGGTGGACGTCATCAGCATGGGCCGCCGCGTCCGCCACCTCCGCAAGGCCGCCGGTCTCACGCTCGATGACCTGAGTGCCACGGTGGGAACTGCCCCCAGCCAGCTGAGCCTGATCGAGAACGGCAAGCGCGAGCCTAAACTCGGCCTGCTTCAGCTGCTCGCCGCGGCCCTCGGCGTCAGCATCGACGAACTGCTCGGCGCGGAGCCGCCCAACCGCCGCGCCGCCCTGGAGATTGAGCTGGAGCGCTACCAGCGCAGCCCCATCTACGAGTCCCTCAAGCTGCCCAAGATCCGCATCAGTTCGCGGCTCCCGATGGACGTGCTGGAGTCCATGGTGGGGCTGCAGCACGAGCTGGAGCGCCGGCTCAATGAACAGGTCGCGACGCCGGAGGAGGCCCGCCGCGCGAACGGTGAACTGCGCGCCATGATGCGGGAGCGGAACAACTACTTCCCGGAGTACGAGGCCGAAGCGCAAAAGGTCCTCGCCTCGGTGGGGCACACCAGCGGCCCGCTGTCCCATCACGTCATCGCGGACATCGCCGGGCACCTCGGGTTCAGCCTGCACCATGTGGGCGACTTGCCGCATTCCACCCGTTCGGTGACCGATCTTAAGAACCGCCGGATTTATCTCACGCAGAATGCGCGCAGCGACCACGACCCGCGTTCGGTGCTGCTGCAGGCGCTGGGCCACTATGTCCTGGGGCACCAGACACCCACGAACTACGGGGATTTCCTGATGCAGCGGGTGGCCACGAACTACTTTGCCGCCGCGCTCCTGCTGCCGGAACAGGCCACCGTGGAGTTCCTGCAGAAAGCCAAGCAGGCCAAGGAAATCGCGGTGGAGGACATCCGGGACGCCTTCGCAGTGTCCTACGAGACCGCCGCGCACCGCTTCACCAACCTCGCCACCCAGCACCTGGACCTGCGGACGCACTTCCAAAAGACGCACAAGAGCGGCATTATTTACAAGGCCTACGAGAACGACGGCGTGACGTTCCCGCAGGACCACACCGGCGCCATCGAGGGCCAGCCGTCCTGCAAGAACTGGACGTCCCGGGTGGTGTTCGACGTCCCGGACAAGTTCAGCGCCTACAACCAGTACACCGACACCCCGGCCGGGACCTTCTGGTGCACGGCCCGGACCGAGCGCTCCGCCAACGGCGAATTTTCCCTGTCCGTGGGGGTGCCCTATGCGCAGGTGAAGTGGTTCCGGGGGCGCGACACCACAGAGCGGTCCAAGTCGACCTGCCCGGATGAACGCTGCTGCCGGCGCCCGCCCGCGGCCCTGACGTCGGAGTGGGCCGGCAACGCCTGGCCCTCGGCGCGTGCCCACTCCCACCTGCTGGCCGCCATGCCGCCAGGAGCCTTCCCCGGCGTGGACGAGACCGAGGTTTACTCGTTCCTGCAGGCACACTCGGGCAACTGACGGAGCTGTTCCCGGGGCGTTACCGGGCTGTTTCCGGGCGCGGCACGTTGCCTGGCGGACTATATTGGCCGTGTCAGCTCATCGACCCACCCCGCGGGAGCGCCCAGCCATGGCCAAGGAACTTGCAACCCAGCTCATCGAACAACTTCAAGCCGCCGGCGTGCAGCGCATCTACGGGATTGTCGGCGACAGCCTCAACCCGATCGTCGACGCCGTCCGGAAGACCGGCGGCGCGGCCAAAGGCGGGATTGACTGGATCCACGTCCGGCACGAGGAAGCCGCTGCGTTCGCGGCGGCCGCGGAGGCCCAGCTGACCGGCCGTCTGGCGGTCTGCGCCGGCTCCTGCGGGCCGGGAAACCTGCACCTGATCAACGGGCTGTATGACGCCAACCGCTCCGGAGCCCCGGTGCTGGCCATCGCCTCGCACATCCCCAGCAAACAGATTGGCAGCAGCTTCTTCCAGGAGACACACCCGGACCGGTTGTTCAACGAGTGCTCGGTCTATTCCGAGCTGGTCAGCACCGCCGAACAGGCCCCCCGGGTCATGCACAGCGCCATCCAGCACGCCGTCGCCCTCCGGGGCGTCGCCGTCGTCACCCTTCCCGGTGACATCGCCGGGCTGGACGCAACCGCGGAGGCTCCCTTGCCGGCAACGTTCGTGCCGGCCACCCTGACGCCGGCAGCGGAAAGCGTCCGGGAGCTCGCCGCGGCGATCAACGCCTCGGACAAAGTGGCGATCTTCGCCGGTGCCGGCGTCCAGGGCGCCCACGACCAGGTGATCGCCCTGGCGGAGGCCATCAAGGCGCCGATCGGGCATTCGCTGCGCGGCAAGGACTTCATGCAGTACGACAACCCGTACGACATCGGCATGACCGGGCTGCTGGGCTACGGCGCCGCGGCCGAAGGGATCGAGGATGCCGATCTGCTGATCCTGCTCGGCACGGACTTCCCCTACGACCAGTTCCTCCCCGAAACGCGCACGGCGCAGGTGGACCGGGCCGCACAGAAACTGGGCCGCCGCACCGACGTCGACGTCGCGGTCCACGGCGATGTGCTGCCCACCCTGGCGGCGCTGATGCCGTTGCTGACGCCGAAGAAGAGCCGCCGCTTCCTCGATGCGATGCTCAAGAAGCACGACCGCCTGATGAACAAAGCCGTCGGCGCCTACACGCGGAGGGTCGAGAAGACCGAGCCGATCCACCCCGAATACGCGGCGTCGGTGCTGGACCAGGTGGCGGCGAAAGACGCGATCTTCACCGCCGATACCGGCATGTGCAACGTCTGGACCGCCCGGTACATCAACCCGCTCGGGACCCGCCGGCTGATCGGCTCGTATCTGCACGGCTCCATGGCGAACGCGCTGCCGCATGCGATCGGCGCCCAACTGGCCTTCCCCGGGCGCCAGGTGGTGTCGGTGTCGGGCGACGGCGGGCTGTCCATGTTGCTGGGGGAGCTGATCACCGTGGCCGCGCACCGGCTCCCGGTGAACGTCGTGGTGTTCAACAACTCCACCCTGGGCATGGTCAAACTCGAGATGCTGGTGGACGGGCTCCCGGACTTCGGCGTCGACGTGCCCGACGCCAACTATGCCGCGGTGGCCCGCGCCCTGGGATTCCACGCCGTCCGCGTCACGGACCCGTCCCGCATCGAGGCCGCGTACCGGGAGGCTTTTGCCCATCCGGGGCCGTCCCTGGTGGAGCTGATCACCGACCCCAAGGCGCTTTCCCTCCCGCCGAAGATCAAGGGTGCCCAGGTCCTGGGGTTCGCCACGGCGATGTCCAAAGTGGTCCTCAACCGGGGAGCCGGCGAGGCCGTCAGCATGGCGCGCAGCAACCTCCGCAACATCCCGCGGCGCTGACGGCCCCTCGAGTTCGNCGCCGGACACTCCCGGGTTCGCCGGAAACTCCCTTCCCGCGAACCTGCAGGTTTCCGGCGAACTGGGCGCATGGTTAGCGCGGGCCGCCCTGCCAGAGCGCATCGAACGGCGCGCCCGAGGCCACCCGGTTGCGGATACCGGCGGTCACAAACGCCTTGGCGGTGCGTGCGGCCGCCAGCGGCGTCGCGCCCTTGGCCAGTTCCGCTGTCACGGCGGCGGCCAGCGAGCAGCCGGCGCCGGAGACAGCCACTTCGCCCACCTTCGGGGCCGACAGGACCTCCAGCGGCCCGCCGTCGTAGTAGACGTCGACGGCGTCGGGCCCGGCCAGGCGCACTCCGCCCTTGGCGAGCACCGCGGCGCCGCTGAGTTCGTGGATGCGGACGGCGGCGGCCTTGAGCGATTCGAGGTCGGTGATCCTAAGACCCGAGAGTGATTCGGCCTCGAAGTGGTTCGGCGTGACGAACGTGGCCAACGGCAGGATCTGCGCCTTGAGGGCCTGGTCGGTGTCCCGTGCGTGGCCCGGTTCCTGGCCCTTGCAGATCAGCACCGGATCGAGCACCACGTTCGTGAAGGCTGCGGCGGCCAGCGCCGTGGCGACGGTCGAAATCGTCGCCGGGCTGCCCAGCATCCCGATCTTCACGGTGTCCAGCACGGAGGGCGCGCCGGACGCGGGACCGTACGCCGCCGTCGTCGCCTCGAGCTGGTCGGCGATGACCTGCTGGTCCACCGGGACAAAGCGGTGGTTCCAGTTGTCCTTCGGGTCGAAAGAGACGATGCAGGTCAGGTTCGCGATGCCGAAGACGCCCAGTTCCTGGAAGGTCTTCAGGTCAGCCTGCGCACCGGCGCCGCCGGTCGCTTCGGAGCCGGCGATGGTGAGGGCGACGGCGGGAGCGGACACGGCGTCGGGCGTATCGGCGGTGGGGGAGTCAACTGTGGAAGTCATGGCCCTATCCTGCCATTCCCGGAAAACCGCCCGCATTGTGCGTATGACCAATATGAACAAAACCCAAGTGTTCCGGATCACGGCGAATAAGGTGGCGGACGGTGTTGCTTTCTTGCGGCGCCGGATCCAGGAAGGTTCATTGATGAGCACCCAGCTGTCCGAATCGGCGCAGACGAGAAAAGCCGTAAGCAATATTCTCAAAGGCTCTGCCGGCAACCTCGTGGAGTGGTACGACCTCTACGTCTACACAGTTTTCGCGGCCTATTTCCAGTCGCACTTCTTCAATTCCAAGGACGAGCTCCAGGCCGGCCTGGAGGCAATGGCTGTCTTCTCGACGTCGTTCCTGATGCGGCCTGTTGGCGCCTGGTTCTTCGGCCGCTACGCCGACCGCAAGGGCCGCAAGGCCGCGCTGACCCTGAGCGTGACCATGATGTCCGCCGGGTCCTTCGCGATCGCCATCCTGCCCACGACGCAGCAGATCGGCGTCTGGGCGCTGCTCCTGCTGGTCCTGGTGCGGCTGATCCAGGGCTTCTCCGTGGGCGGCGAATACGGCACCAGCGCCACCTACATGTCCGAGGCCGCCACGTCCAAGCGCCGCGGCTTCTTCTCCAGCTTCCAGTACGTGACGCTGATCGGCGGCCAGATGCTGGCTCTGCTGGTCCTCGTCATCCTGCAGAACACCATGGACAAGTCCACCCTGACGGAGTGGGGCTGGCGTATCCCGTTCGCGATCGGCGGCGTCGCGGCGCTGGTGGTCCTGTGGCTGCGGCGCTCGATGGAGGAAACCGTCTCTGCGGAGCAGGTCGAGGCCGCCAAGGTTCCGGCCGTGGCAGGCGTTGCCCAGCCGGGCACCATGAAGCTGCTGTTCACCCAGTACTGGAAGCCGCTGCTGATCTGCATCGGCGTCACCCTCGGCGGCACCGTCGCGTTCTACACGTACACCAACTTCATCCTGAAGTTCATGAACGATACGTCGGGCATCGCCAAGACCGACACCTCGGTAATCAACTTCTGGGCGCTGTTCATCTTCATGCTGCTGCAGCCGGTCTATGGCATCATCTCGGACAAGGTCGGCCGCAAGCCGCTGCTGCTCTGGTTCGGCATCACCGGGGTCCTTTTCACCTGGCCGTTGCTCTCCACCCTGGCCGGCACCAAGGATCCCTTCACCGCGTTCCTGCTGATGATGGGCGGCCTGCTGATCGTCGGCGGCTACACCTCCATCAACGCCCTGGTGAAGGCCGAGCTGTTCCCGGCTTCCATCCGGGCCCTCGGCGTCGGCCTCGGCTACGCGATCGCCAACTCGCTCTTCGGTGGAACGGTGCCGCTGATCGGCGCGGCGTTCCAGAAGGCCGAGCGCGTGGACCTGTTCTTCACCTACGTCACCGTGGCCATCGCCATCTCGCTGGTGGTCTACATCTTTGCCCTGAAGAACAAGAAGTCCACCCACCTGGACCACGAGCAGGGCCACGCCTGGGAGCCTGCTGCCGGCTCGGCTGTGCCGGGTGAGAGCCGCAAGGATGACGACAAGGACCTGGTCGACGCCGAGCGCCGCTAGGGCCACCGCGCGGCGAATTCCGTGGCGGG
>NZ_AUPJ01000078.1 GCF_000427315.1 Arthrobacter sp. TB 26 | reverse complement strand
GGCGGGCGATCGGCCCCGGCTACTGGGCATTGTCAGCAAACCGCAGTTGCAGGATCGTGGCGGCAACGCCGGCCATGAACGTCCCCGCGAGCACCACGTAGCTGCCCGCCGGAAGCGAGTCGACCGGGTCCGCCACCATGCCGACCAGCAGCGGGACGATCGAGTAGGGGAACCACTCCGCCCACCCGGTTTTGCCGAAGAGGTTGCCGAGGGCCAGCATCACGAGCGAGAAGGCGATGGGGGCCACTTCGCCACGGCTCCACACGGCGATCCAGGCGACCACGGGCGCGAGCAGGAACGAGACCCCCGCGGCAAGCAGCACGTCTGCGATTCCGGCCGCGGCCAGCTCCGAGGAGAACCCCGGCAGCCCCATTGCCAGGCCGATCACCATTGCCTCGGCGAGGACGGCAGTGACGAGCGACATCCACCACACCGCAGCAACCACCAGTTTGGCGACGGCGAACCAGTGACGGGCCACGGGCAGCGCGAGCATGTTCTTGGCGGTGGCATCACGGTACTCCCGGCCAAACAGGTACGCGACGATGAACGCCAGCAGCAGCATCCCGCCGACGCCGAAGACCAGCGTGAGCATGTAGAAGTATTCGGGCCACGTCGCCTCAAGCCCAGCCAGGCTCGCTTTGGTGCCCAGAAGGCCCAGCTGGGCCGCCCGCTCCGGTTCCCGCACAATCCACAGAAACAGCGCGATGCCGGGCGGCATCATCGCCAGTACGGCCAGGGTGGCCCACGTCGCCTTGGCCCGGCGGAGCTTTATGAACTCGGTGGCGAGAACCTGACCGAACATCAGGCGCCGCCGTCGATGGAGTCATCGCTTGTGCGCGCGAGGAAGTAGCGCTCGAGATCCAGTGTCAGCAGCGCCTGCTCGCGCTCTTCCGGGGTATAGGCGCCGGCCGCGAAGGCGCGCGCCTTCGCGGCGAGTTCGTCGCGCGATGACTCCTCGACGAGGCGGCCGTGGTGGACGATGCCGATACGGTCGGCCAGGTGGGCGACCTCGGCGAGGATATGGCTCGACATGAACACGGTGACTCCACGCTCGTCTGCGAGCGAACGGAGCAGTCCGCGGATCTCAACGATTCCGGCCGGATCCAGCCCGTTGGCGGGCTCGTCGAGCACGAGCAGTTCGGGGGAGTGCAGCAGCGCGCGGGCGAGCGCGAGGCGCTGTTTGTTGCCGAGCGAGAGCGTCCCGGCACGCCGGTCGGCGTACGGATCGAGGCGCAGCAGCCCGATCGAGTCAGCGACCGTTCGCGCCGGCGAGCCAGTGAGGCGGCGCTGGATGTCGAGATTCTCGCGCACCGTGAGGTTGGGGTAGGCAGTCGCGGTTTCGACCAGGAAGCCGATGTGCGAAAACACGCTCGGCCCGCCGGGCAGGATGCGCCGGCCAAGGACGGTCACCTCCCCGCCGCTCGGGCGGACGAGCCCCAGCAGCATGCGGATGGCCGTCGTCTTACCCGCCCCGTTCCTGCCGAGGAAGCCGTAGATTTCGCCCCGGCGGACATCGAGGTCGAGCGAGTCCACCGCGGTGACGTCACCGTACCGCTTGGTGAGTGCGCGGGTGGAAACCGCGGTGTCAGGCACTTTCGTCCTCCATGGCCCCCATCCTGCCACCACGCCCGGACCGGACACAGTGCAGGAATGCCCGGTTGTGAGTTGCCCCGGGGGTCCCGCCGGGGTGAGAGAATGGAGGGCGGTTCCGGCGGTCAGCCCGTCAGGAGCCATCCAGTGCTAATACAGCCGGCTGCCGAAACGACCTCCCCGGAGGATCCGGGAGCCAGGCGAACCACTATGAATGGAACACCCATGACTTCCGCCAAGACACTCCCGGCCGCAGCGCCGCCAAAGTTCGCCTCGATCGGTTCCCCCTACTTCGGCATCCTGCTGGCCGTCATGGCCGTGGTGCTGATCCTGTCCAACATCGGGGCCTCAAAGGGGGTGGCGATCGGCCCGGTCATCACCGACGGCGGCTTCTTCCTCTTCCCCCTGGCCTACATCTTGGGTGACGTCATCAGCGAGGTCTACGGCTTCAAAGTGGCGCGCAAGGCCATCATCACCACCTTCGCGCTCTCGGTCTTTGCGTCCCTCTGCTACTGGATCATCATCGCCTTGCCCGGCTTCGAGGACGACTTCGGCGTTTCCAAGCAGACCGCGCTGGAAGGCGCGCTGGGCCCAGTGCCGCAGATCGTGCTCGCCTCACTGCTGGCGTTCCTTGCCGGGCAGACCATCAATGCCTGGATCCTGGTGAAGATGAAGGCGCGCACGGGGGAAAAGTCCCTCTGGGCGCGCATCATGGGGTCCTCTGTCGCCGGCGAGTTCGTCGACACTCTGATCTTCTGCAGCATCGCGGCCTCCGTGATCGGGATTACCGACGCCGCGATGTTCGTCAACTACGTCGCCGTGGGCTTCCTCTACAAGACCCTCGTGGAATTCCTCTTTGTCCCGGTCACCGCGGCCGCGATCGGCTGGATCAAGAAGCGCGAACCGAGCTACGGGGCCTAGCTGGTAGGAGTGCGGTCAACGCGTGTGGAGCCGTGCCGGCGTCCCGGGGCCGCGCATGGCCGGTCCCAGTTCCGGGCAGAGGTTACTTCGGATCACGACACCTACATTCCGTTGTAGGCCCAGGGTTCGTGTTTATACTAAGCAGGTGACAAGCAACGCGGATGGTACCGAGGGGATGGACGCGGCAGGGGACGTCGGGAGGGTAGAAGTCCTACTCGCGACGCGTGACAGCGGCCGCTTCCTCGGCGAGCTGCTCGATTCACTGGCCAACCAGAGCTTCCGCGACTTTCACCTGGTCGTCAGTGACGACTGCTCCCAAGATAATACCCTGGCGATACTCGAAGCTGCAGGGCCACGCTTTGCCCATCCGCCGGAAGTGATCCTCCGAACCGCCCCGAGTGGCAGTGCCTGCGCCAACTTCGCCGGGATGCTCGCCAAGTCCCGGGCGGACTACGTATTCTTGGCCGACCACGACGATGTCTGGCTGCCAGAGAAGATTTCCCGCGGCCTTGACCGCATGCGAACGCTCGAGTCTGAAATTGGCCGCGAGACCCCAATTCTCGTTCATGGTGACCTCACCCCGACTAATGCGGCGCGGGAGGAAATTTCGACGTCTTTCTGGGCTTTCAAAGCGATCACCCCGGCCTACGGCGCCAAGCTAAATACGGCCTTGATGCATCCAACCGTAACTGGGTGCACTGCGGTGATGAATCGGGCCTTGGTTGCCCAGACAGGGGCAATTCCATCTGGCGCGGTCATGCACGACTGGTGGATTAACCTCGTCGCCGCATCTTTCGGGCGCGTGGACTGGGACCCTGTCCCGCAGATCCTGTACCGCATCCACGGCAACAACGCCTCGAATCCTGAAGCCACCACGGTAATCCGGGCCCTCTCGCAGCGGCGGAGGGTTGCCAGCGGCCGGCAATGGATCCGATTGCGCCTCGCGCAGGGCCAAGTTTTTCTTGCCACCTACCGTGATGAGCTGCCAGCAGAGAGCCTCCGGGTACTCGAGGCCTTTGCCGCTATCCCCTCCGCTGGGCCCATTTCCCGACGCTGGCGGCTGATTGCTGGGGGTTTTCGCTCTCCCGACCTCTGGCGCAATGCAGCGACGGTACTGCTGGTGTAGCCTCCGGTTTCATTCGGTGGTGGCGCGACGGAACCTCTTGGGCACCAACGATCAAGGCCCTACGTGAAAAGGTAGCCGCGACGCGGTGTCCTATTCTGCTGATCACTGTGGCATAAACGAGGAGTCCGCCGCCGCTGCGGCCAGCCCTCCGCCCCGGCAGCGTTGCGGCGAATTCGCGGCTCAAGGCGCTGTCAGGGCGGTGGGCGGTCGGCCAGGGCGCAAAGACGGCGGCCCTTGAATTCCTGCGCGCGGAAGAGGTCCTTCCACTCAAGGCGAAGGAAGCTCCAGCCGTCTTCCGTCAGGGCCACAACGCCCGGCCCGGCCTGACACCTCAAGCTGTGGCTCCGGCGGCTTGATCCGTAGCCGAGCTCGAGCGGTTGTTTCGGGCGCGTCCGGCGGGTTCGGCCGGAAGAGCCGGAAGGGGGAAGGGGACGGAGCGTGCGGTTGTCCACTGAGGTCATGTCCAGGTACCGCGACTTGGCCAACTGGGAATTGTCGTAGCCGATCACGGAGAGGTCGCCCGGGACGGACAGGCCACGTGCCTTGGCTGCGGCGAGGGCACCCAGGGCCAGGGTGTCGTTGGCCGCGAAGAGGGCCGTCGTGTCGGGGAGGTGGGCGACAACCCAGCAGGCGGCCGCGTAGCCGTCCTCCTCCGAGGTCCCCTGGCTTTCGCCGGCGATCCGGACGTCAGCGCCGGCTTCCACGATCCGGCTGCGGAAGCCGTCCCGCC
>NZ_AUPJ01000077.1 GCF_000427315.1 Arthrobacter sp. TB 26 | reverse complement strand
CCAGCCGGCGACGACGGCGGGAATCCAGATTCCGGCCATCATCGACTCACTCGGCTCGGCGGCGATCACTAGTCCCCCCCACGTGCATGGAGAGCAGGCCGTCGGTGGCCTCCGTGATCCGGTCCCCACCCAGGCCCTCCACCGCGAGGTCGTGGAGGGCCTGCCGGCCGCCGGCAAGCACGTGCTGTGCGAGAAGCCGCTCAGCGACTCCCTCGAGGACGCCCGGGCCATGGCGGAAGCGGCGCGCAACGCGAACTCGATCGCCCGCATCGGATTCACCTTCCGCCGCACGCCGGGCATCGCCTATATCCGCGACCTCATCCGGTCCGGTGTCCTGGGCAACGTCCTGCACTTCAGCGGCCGCTACTGGACCGACTACGGGTTCAGCCCCTCGGCCCCCATGAGCTGGAGGTACAAGGGCGGTCCCGGCTCCGGCGCGCTGGCCGACGTCGGAAGCCACCTGACGTACGTCGCCGAATTCCTCTGCGGCGACATCAAGTCCATCAGCGGTGGGCGGCTCAACACCGTGATCGGCAAGCGCCCGCTGCCGCTCGGCGCCGTCATGGGCCATGACCACGCCGCCGTCAGTGACACCTTCGAGCCCGTCGAAAGCGACGACTACGCGGTGTTCTCCGCCGAATTCGAGAACGGCGCCGGCGGCTTCGAGGTTTCCCGCGTCGCGGCCGGCCACGCCAACAGCCTCATCTTCGAGGTCTTCTGCGAGAACGGCGCCACCCGGTTCGACCAGCGCCGTCCCGCCGAGATCGAGCTGTTCCTCAACGACGGCCCGGCCAACGAGAACGGCTACCGCCAGGTCATCCTCGGTCCCGGACACCCCTACATTGCCGGCGGCCTGGCCATGGACGCCCCCAGCGTCGGATTTGGCCAGAACGACGCCTTCGGCTACCAGGCCAGGGCTTTCCTCGAGGAAGTCACCGGCCTCAGCGAGACGGACTCCCTGCCCCGCTGCGCCACGTTCGACGAAGGCGTGCGCAAACATGGAACTACTCGGCGCCGTCACGGAATCCGCGCTCAACAACGGAAGGAAAATCACGCTATGAAACTCGGCGTCTACAACGCAATCCTGCACGACCGGCCCCTTCCCGAGGCCCTCAAGGTCATCGCCGATCTGGGACTGACCGGCATCGAAATTAACACCGGTGGATTCCTGCCCGCCGTCCACG
Source organism: Arthrobacter sp. TB 26 (assembly GCF_000427315.1). Taxonomy (GTDB): domain Bacteria; phylum Actinomycetota; class Actinomycetes; order Actinomycetales; family Micrococcaceae; genus Arthrobacter. Next base: position 5,232 of record NZ_AUPJ01000077.1, on the reverse strand, counting down.
TCCCCACCATGGACCAGATCCTCGAAAGCGATGCGGCCCGCGACGACTACCTCGCAATTTTCGAGGGGACCGGCGTTTCGATCGCCGGCCTGAACTGCAACGGCAACCCGCTGCACCCCCAAGCGTGAGATCGGCGAGAAGCATGCCGAGGACATCCGCCGCTCCATCGGGCTGGAGCAGCGGCTGGGCCAGGACCGGGTGGTGACCATGTCCGGGCTGCCCGGCGGGGAGCCCGGGGCCACCACGGTCAACTGGGTTGTCAACGCGTGGAACTCGGCCGCCCTGGACGTACTCGACTACCAGTGGGGTATCGCGGCCGACTTCTGGAAAGTAACCGACCGCCTCGCTGCCGACCACGGCGTGAAGGTGGCCCTGGAGCTGCACCCGCAGAACATCGTGTTCAATACCGCCGATGTCCACAAGCTGATCGACCCACCGGGGCGACCCACGTCGGCGTCGAGCTCGACGCCTCGCACCTCTTCTGGCCGCAGATGGATCCGGTCGCGGTGGTCCGCGAACTCGGCCCGTTGGTCTTCCAGGCCGCCACGAAGGACCGCATCAACACTGCGAACGCCGCGCTCTACGGTGTCCTCGACAACAGCTTCCGTCGGCTCTCCCCGGAGGAAAGCCGCACCAACCTCGGCGGCGACGAGTGGGCCAACGAATGTCCCAAGGACTCCGCCTGGGACTTCGTGGCGCTGGGCCGCGGGCACGACACCGCCTACTGGACCGAGTTCCTGCGCGCGCTGTACGAGGTGGACCCGGACATGCTCGTAAACATCGAGCACGAGGACGTCTCCCTGGGCCGGATCGAGGGCCTCCAGGTGGCGGCCAAGGTGCTGCGCGACGCCGACGCCGTGCTCTCGGCGTCGCTGCACCTCGCGAACTGACGGCCTGACAAATCACGTGTCACCGGCGGGACAGCCCGAACAGAAAGGACGACGCCGCGTGCGCATCGGAATTGGAGCGGACGCCGTGACCATCACGACGCCCCGCACACACGCCGCGACCTGGTGGTGGAGGCCATCGCGGATATCCTCACCCTCGCCGGCGTCATTGCGTCGGGCGATCTCGGGGAGGTGTGGCGGGTCCACTCGATCATGGACCAGGACGGCGCCGACACCCTCGAGACCGGCGCAGCCAGCAAACTCAACCACTCCGCCACGCGGGACTGCGCGCCTACGGCAGCCACGGCAGTTACATTGTCTCGGGGACAGACGTCCAGGCCGAGGCTCTGCTCGCAGGCCGCCGCCCGGCACTGGCGCCGGCCACGTGGGGGATCGACGCTCCGGCCGCTGAAGGGGTGCGGACCCTCGAGGTCCTCGACGTCGCCCGGCGCAGCGCGCTGGAGAACAGGGTCGTGGAACTCGGCGCGGAGCCCGGCGGAACGGCTCGCCGCCGGCGCGACTAGGAGTAGTACCGGCCCAGGGTCTCGGCCTTGAACTCGAAGAAGGTGCCGGCCTCGATTGCCAGCCGGGCGTCGTCGACCATCTTCACCACGAAGCGCTCGTTGTGGATCGAGATCAAGGTGGCCGAGACCATCTCCTTGGCCTTGAACAGGTGGTGGATGTAGGCCCGCGAGTAGTTCAGGCAGGCGTAGCAGTCGCAGCCGTCCTGCAGCGGGCCGAAGTCGCGCTTGTACATGGCGCCGGAGAGGTTGTACCGGCCGGTGGGATGGTAGAACGCGGAATTCCGGGCCACCCGGGTGGGGGAAACGCAGTCGAACGTGTCCGCGCCGTTCTCGATGGCGGTGAAGATGTCATCCGGCTCGGAGATGCCGAGCAGGTGCCGGGGCTTGTTTTCCGGCAATTCCTCGTTGCACCACCGCACGATCGTGCCCAGGTTCTCCTTCTCCAGCGCCCCGCCGATCCCGAAGCCGTCGAAGTTCATGGCGCCGAGGTCCCGGGACGCCTTGCGGCGCAGGTCCTCGTACTGGGCACCCTGGATGACACCGAAGAGCGCCTGGTAGGGCTTGCCCGCACGCTCGGCGGTGAGCCGGAAGTGCTCGGTGAGGCAGCGCTCGGCCCAGCGCCGGGTTCGCTCCAGCGATTCCTCCTGGTAGCCGCGGGAGTTCTGCAGCGTGGTGAGCTCGTCGAAGGCGAACATGATGTCCGCGCCGATCTGGTGCTGGACGTTCATGGAGATTTCGGGGCTGAAGCGGTGCCGGTCGCCGTTGAGGTGGCTCTTGAACCACACGCCTTCCTCGTCCACATGGGCCAGGCGTTCCTTGCCGGGGGCGACGGCGTCGTCGGGTCCCGAATGGTCGACCGATTTCATGTCGATGACCTTCTTGAACCCGGAACCCAGGCTCATCACCTGGAACCCGCCGGAGTCGGTGAACGTGGGGCCGCGCCAGTTCATGAAGGCGCCCAGCCCGCCGGCCTCATCCAGGATGTCGGCGCCGGGCTGCAGGTACAGGTGGTAGGCGTTGGCCAGCACGGCCTGTGCGCCCAGCTCGGCGACGGATTCCGGGAGCACCGACTTGACCGTCGCCTTGGTGCCGACGGCGATGAATGCCGGGGTCTGGATCTCGCCGTGCGGGGTGGTGATGGTCCCGGTGCGGCCCAGGAATTCCCCGCCGTTGGCGCTGACCTGGGCCTCCGACGGTGAGCAGCTTTCGCTCAGGCGTTTGCCCACGCGGAAGGAAAATTCGGACTGCCGGGCCGGCAGGACTGATGACACGGGCGATTCAGGATTGGCTGGCACCGTTCAAGTGTGCCAGCTAACAGCCCCCAACCCTTAGTGCAGCGGATCGGATGTGGGGTAGTTCTCAGCCCGTCACTCGTCCCAGTACTTGCGGATGGACTCCAGCTGGTGCGCCCCGAGGCCGTAGGTGGAGACGATGACCAGGGATCCGCCCTCAGGCCGGATGTCCTTGATGGCCGGTTGGTCCGCTACGATCACCAGGCCCTCCCCGTGCTCCGCATAGTGGTGGACGGTGAGGCCCACCTGGTGGTTGCTGCGGAACCAGACCTTGCCGGAGACTTCCTCGCCCGTGGCCAGGGTGAGTGAGTACGGCTCGCCGGCCTTGGGAACGTCCGACAGCCCCAGCTTTTCAATGGCGGAACCCTCGTTCCCGGAGACCGAGAAGAAGAAGGTCCGGCGCTTGCCGTGCGGATGCCGTTCGAGGGCGAAGCGGAGCTGCTGGATAAACGTCAGCCAGCCCTGCGTGATGTCCTCGTCCCAGGCGGCCCACTCGGAATTGTGGTCCACCGCGGCCCGCGTGACGCTGACTTCTGTGCCGGACGGGACCGGTTTCAAGGTGAACACGTCCCCGCCATCGACCACCAGGGAGGTGTGGTCGGCGCCTTCGATGACATTGGGGCTGAAGTAGATCTCATTGATCTCGGCCGCCTGGTCATCGGCTTCCCAGCCGTGCCATTGGGCAACCTTGGCGGGTTCGCGCAGCATCGTCCAAACCTGCTGCGCGTCGGAGTTGATCACAACGCTCAGATTGTTCGTCATGGGCTGAATTTACAGCGCCCGGCCGGAAGGGGGTAGGGGCCAAACGCCTCAGGAACGGACTGACTCGAGCTCGTTGCCGATCCGGCGGTCCAGCTCCGGGGCGCCGATGGTTTCCGATCCGCCGTGGGCGCGCAGGAAGAGCAGCGCCTCGAGCCGCAGGAGCCGCCACTCGCGTTCCGCATCCGGGTTCGAGTTGTCCATTGCGCGGAAGATTTCCTTGTCGTACAGGTTCGGTTCGTTGAGCGAGCGCTGCCGGACCTTGGCGTTGATCCGCGCCTTGAACTGATCCGTCTCCATGGAATCGGGGGCGCGGAGGAACTTTTCGTAGACCGCGGCGCGTTCCTCCTGGCCCACCTGGCGGCAGATGTAGCTGGACAGGGCCAAGGAGGCCTCCACCGACGTCCAGCGGCCTCGGTTTCCGTCGAAGGGCAGCACATTGAGCAGGTCGGCAACGGCGAGGGCGTTTTCGGCATCCTTGAGGACGATGAAGAGCTCCTGGGCGAGGTCGCTGAGGTCCTTGAGGCAACTCCCGGACTTCGTGTTGATCCCCTTGGCGAGCCGTTCGCTGAGCAGCAGCACTCCCACCGAGCTCGGGTGCGCCTCGGCCACAGCCTCCACGACGGACTCGGGCGTGCCCTCAAGGGCCGGGATCAGCGCCAGGTCCTCGTCGCTGGGGCCGCTCACCACGGGCGGCACGGGCGGCAGGGGAGGGACGACGACGGCGGGAGCGGCGCCATCCTCCTCGCCGTTTCTGTCTTGCCCGTCGGCGTCGAGCCCGCCGCCCTCATCCGTGTCCGGTTCGACGAGCTGCAGGGGGGAGCCAGCGTCCTCGAACGGGGGTTCCCCGGCCTCGGCGGACGCTTCCAGGATCAGGACGGTGGAGGCGGCGGCGATCCGGAGTCCGCCGCCACCGGTAAGGGTCGCCAGAACCATGGCCGGCGTGCCAAAATCGTCGGTTTCAACGTCGACACGCTGGATTTCGGCTGAGCGGTTGCCGTCGGGCAGAAGCAGATGATCGCCGCTCTGCAGAGATCCAGCCTGTTGTTCGATGTAGTTCGGGTCGGCCGGGGGGTGGGTCATCTGGAGTCCTTAAATTCTTTTGCGGTCCGCCCAACATTCTACAAAGGCGCGCGTGGGCAGCCAGCGGAAGTTAGCTTCCGCAGCCTCCGGCGGTCAGTTCCCGACGCCGGCGAACGCCAGGGCCTGGCGGATCAGGGCGCCGCGGCCGCCGCTGAATTCCAGTTGGACATCGGAGCTCATGACTTCCTGCGGGGTCATCCAGGTCAGTTCCAGAGCGTCCTGCCGCGGGGAGCATTCTCCGGTGACCGGGATGATGTACGCCAGCGCGACGGCGTGCTGGCGGTCGTCGGTGAACCCGGTGTGGGATGGCGACGGGAAGTATTCGGCCACCGTGAACGGCACCGGGCTGATGGGCAGCTGGGGGAAGGCCAGCGGGCCGAGGTCCTTCTCCATGTGGCGCAGCAGGGCCGCGCGGATGGTCTCTCGGTAGAGCACCCGGCCGGAAACCAGGGAACGGACCATTGCGCCGTCCTCGTCGGCCTGCAGGAGCGTGCCGACCTCGTTCACAAACCCGAGCGGATCCAGCCGGACCGGGACGGCCTCGACGTAGACCATGGGCAACCGGCCGCGCGCCTCGAACAAATCATCTTCGGAGAGCCAGCCGGGGTTCGGGTCAGGAGTGCGAACATTCATGGTTAAGTTCTACCCCATCCCCGCGGCAAGGACGTGGTCACACTCCCCCGCCAG
>NZ_AUPJ01000076.1 GCF_000427315.1 Arthrobacter sp. TB 26 | reverse complement strand
GGTGCGCAGCCACGCCGTCCGCGTCGGGGTTGGCCACATGCAGGGTGGGGATGGCAGCTTCCTCGATGACCGCCGCCTCATGTCCTGCCTCGATAAGGCGTTCGCGGAGAGCGTCAAAGTCGCCGTCGTATTCGAAGCCCAGACCGGCACGCCCGGCACCAGTCCCTGCGCCGATCATGAGGACCCCGCCATTTTTCGCCGTGAACGTTTCCGATTCGACAGTGTCGGCAACGCCGGCGCCGCTATCCGGGACCGCACGGGGCCGGGCGCCGATGTCGCGCAGGGTTTGGGCCGCCGCCACGGCGTCTTCGGAAAACCAGACTTCGACGACGCCGATGCCCGGGTCCGCTTCCGCCGACCCGACCCAGCTGCCGTCGGCGGCGCGCGTGGCCGGGTCGGCGAGGAAGGTGAATCCGTCCGCGGCGGTGACGCGGCAGGAAGGACCGTGGGCCGCGTCGATGAGTTCCGCTGTAGTGCCGGCAGCCGTTGTGCCTACGGCGGTCCCGGCTTCCTCGGTCCGCCGGACGAATTCCTTCAGATCGCCCACCTCGACGCCGAAGGATGTGGTGCCATCTTCCGCCGAGCCCTGCTCGACGAGGTGGAGGGCGAGACGGCCGGAGCCGGCGTCGAACTCCCGCCACGTGGGCTCATCGACAGTCTTGACCATGCCCAGGTCGGTGAGCAGCCGCTCCCATCCATCAAGGCGGGAGGTGAAATGGATCGGGCGGACACGCAGCATCGTTGCTCCTGAAGGTTGTGACGGGATCCGGCTCTCAGGGATATCGTGCCACTAAACAGCGCTTTTGGTCAGTGCGGAGCAGAATGGTGCCATGGCCGTTGAACTTGAGGAACTGCTGGTGCGGGACGCTGCCCAGTGGCGCGCCTGGCTGGAGCAGCACCACGCGGAGAGTCCCGGCGTGTGGCTGGTGCTGCACAAAAAGGGCGGCGCGGTGACGGAACTCGACTACGAGACCGCCCTGCAGGAGGCCCTTTGCTTCGGCTGGATCGACGGTCAGGGGCGGCGCCGCGACGAGGGGAGTTCCTTTCAGCGGATGACCCGCCGGGGACCGAAGAGTGTGTGGTCCGCCCGGAATGTGGAGCGCATCGGCCGCCTCGAGGCGGCGGGCAGGATGGCTCCTGCGGGACGCGCCGCCGTCGAGAGCGCCAAAGCCGATGGCCGCTGGGAGGCTGCCTATTCCGGCGCGGCGGCGGCCGAAGTGCCCGGGGACCTCGCCGCGGCCATCGNNNNCCGAGCCGCGGGCGCAGGCAATGTTCGAGGTCCTGACCTCCGTCAACAGGTACGCCCTGATCTACCGGACCAATGCGGTCAAGCAGGCCGCCACCCGGGAGCGGAAGATCGCGGGTTTCGTCGAAATGCTCGCCCGGCACGAAACGCCCTACCCGCAGGCCAAACGGCCGCCTGCCCCCTGACCTGCGAGGGATTTCCCAGCGGACGTCCGGGAAGCCGGGAGTTTCGGCTGGCACAATCAGCCAATGTCTATTGCCGAGCACGAAACGCGTACCGCCGGCATGCCCGTGGAGCGCTCCCAGCACGTGCTGTTCTTCGGCGCGGCCGCCCTGCTGGTGGCCGGGGAGGCGGTCTTCTGGCTGACGCTGGCGGCCGTCCAGTCGAACAGCGGTGTCGCTGCCTTGGACGGGCCCGTGCACGACAGCCTGGTGGCGTCCCGGAATTCGGTGGCCACCGCCGCCCTGACGGCCGTGACCACGGTGACGTCCCCGCTGTGGATGACCGTGGTCGGATTCGTCCTCGCACTGCTCTGGGGCATCCGGAAACGCGAACTCTGGCGGCCGGCCCTGCTGGTCGCGGCCATGGCAGCGACGTTCGGGCTGTCAACCTTCATCAAGCACCAGGTGAACCGTGCCAGGCCCCCAACGAGCGACTTCCTGCTGGGTCCGGACGACGCCTTTTCATTCCCCTCGGGGCATACCTTCGGCGCGGGTGTCTTTGCGGTGGTGCTGGTCTATCTCGTGGTGTCCCGCAGCGGAAGGACTTCGACGTCGGTGGTTGCCTTCGCTGCCGCAGCCGCCGGCACTGTGGTGGTCGCCTTCAGCCGGATCTACCTGGGTTATCACTGGCTGACCGATGTGCTCGCGTCCACGGGCCTGGCAGTCGCCGTCCTCGGGATCGTGATCCTGGCCGACGGTCTCCGTGCGGCCCGCGCGCCCGGCCCGAGCCGGCAGGGACGACCTAAAACCCGACGTCCATGGCCTGGGCGATGACCGCGGCAGACGCCGAGGACCACGCCTGCGGATGGCACGACGCCGGATACGGCACCGCGTGGCCTGCCTCCCCGGCCGGGATCCCGGCAAAGAGTTCCGGCAGGCGGTGCCCGAACGAACCGGACGCGGCCAGCAGACCCTCGGCGATGGTCCGGGCTTCGGCGGTGAAACCCTCGGCGAGCAGACCCCGGACCGCGATCGCGGTGTCGTGGCTCCAGACCGAACCGCAGTGGTAGCTGAACGGCCAAAATCCGGCGGCGTGCCGGGAGATGGTGTGGACGCCGTAGCCGGAGAACAGCTCGGGGCTTAACAGGCGGTCCGCCACAAGCCGGGCCTCCGACGCGTCCAGGATTCCGGTGCCGAGCAGATGCCCCATGTTGGAGCCGGGGATGTCCAGCGGATCGCCGTGCCCGTCGAGGGCCATGGCGGGGAACGGGCCGCCGTCGTCCTCGACCCAGAAGCGTTCGCGGAAGTTCTGCTGCAGCGCCTCGGCAAAGTCCCGCAGCGCCTGGCCGCCGGGTTCGCCGTAGGCGTCGAAGAGATCGGCCGTGTCCACAGCGGCCTGGTACGCGTAGCCCTGCACTTCGGAAAGCGCGATCGGGCCGTCGGCCAGGCGGCCGTTGCGGAACTGCATGGCGTCCCTGGAATCCTTCCAGCCCTGGTTGCTGAGGCCGCGGCCGGTGGCGTCCTGATAGCTGAGGAACCCGCTGTTCGCGCTTCCGGGCGCACCCCCGGCGGCCAGCAGCCAGTCGACGGCCCGGGCGGCGTGGGGCAGGAGCGAGCGGACCGCGGCGTCGTCCAGCCCGGCCTGGCCAAGTTCGGCCAGCAGGCACAGCCACAGCGGGGTGGAATCTACGGCGCCGTAGTACACCGGGGGCAGGTGCAGGCCCCGGCTTTCCAGCACCAACTCCTTGGACCGGAGCTCGTGCAGGATCTTGCCGGGCTCCTCGGCGGCGTCGGGATCGTTCTTGGTGCCCTGGAACGCGGCCAGCGTGCGCAGCGTTCCGGCGGCGAGCCCGGCATCGAGCGGCAGCAGCAGCCGCGCGGCCCACAGCGAGTCGCGTCCGAACAGGGTGAAATACCAGGGCGCCCCGGCGGCGGCGAACGGCGCGTCTGGCAGCTTTCGGGTGGCCAGGCGGAGGCCGGCGAGTTCATCGAGCGCGTTGTCCAGCAGCAGGCCCAGGCTGCCGGACG